>CAZONT010000045.1:0-22948 GCA_964581285.1 uncultured Planctomycetaceae bacterium
GCGAGACACTACAAGTGCCATTCAAGGGTCGCTCCATCGCCGCAGTCCTCGACATGGACGTTCAGCAGGCGCTCGATCCTTTTGCGAACATCCCCAAGATCGCCGGTATGTTGCGGACGCTGCACGATGTCGGACTCGACTATCTCAAGCTGGGGCAGGCCAGCACGACGCTCTCCGGCGGCGAGGCCCAACGGATCAAGCTCGCGCGCGAATTGGTGAAACGCTCCACCGGGCGAACGCTCTATTTGCTCGACGAACCGACGACAGGGCTGCATTTTGAAGACGTCCGCCGACTCCTCGCCGTATTGCATGGCTTCGTCGATGCGGGCAACAGCGTGGTCGTCATCGAACACAATCTCGACGTCCTCAAGACGGCCGACTGGATCATCGATCTCGGTCCCGAAGGCGGCGAGGCCGGCGGTCACATCGTGGCAGAGGGCACGCCGGAGCAAGTAGCGCAAAAAGCAGAATCACACACAGGAATCGCGCTCCGCGGCGTATTGGCTCGCGGATCGCGGTCCTCCAGCCCTGCGACGGCCGGCGGCAGATCCCGGACCTCAGGCAAAGCAGCGCCGGCGAATCGGGACGTCATCCGAGTCGTCGGCGCGCGCGAGCACAACCTCAAGGATGTGACGGTCGACATCGCGCGCAATGCAATGACGGTCTGTTCCGGTGTCTCAGGCAGCGGCAAGTCAAGCCTCGCGATGGACACCGTCTACGTCGAGGGACAACGGCGATACGTCGAATCGCTCTCCGCCTACGCCCGTCAGTTCCTGGGTCAGTTCCAGAAACCGAAGGTCGAACACGTGTACGGCCTCTCACCTGCAATCGCGATCGAACAGAAGGCCGCCAGCAAGAGCCCTCGCTCCACCGTCGGCACCGTGACGGAGATTTACGATTACATGCGAGTCCTCTGGGCCCGCCTCGGGCAGGCCTACTGCCCTGCATGTCAGAAACCGATCGGCACGCTCTCGAGCGACGAGATCGTCGAAGCCGTCCTGGGGATGCCGGACGGAGCACGCGCCTTGCTCTGCGCGCCGGTCCAGCGGGGTGAAGCTGAGTCGTGGGATGCCCTGCTTGCACGATGCCGCGCCAACGGCTACGTCCGAGTGCGGCTCGACGGCGAAGTCGTCGCCCTCGACCAACCGGTTCGAATCGACGCGGGACGCAAACACTCGTTCGAAGTCGTCATCGATCGATTGATCATTCGCGCAAAGGACCGTCGGCGAATTGCTGACAGCATCGAACATGCTCTGTCGGTTGGAAACGGAATCGTGATCCTCGCGCCAGCCGCCGAGCGCGACGACTCAGCTGGCGCTGCGCTTCGCGCTCCGAGGCGATTCTCCCAGCACTTTTCGTGCGAGCACTGCGGCCGGAGCTTTGAGGAGCTCTCACCGCATCACTTTTCATTCAACAGCAAGCTCGGTTGGTGCCCGACGTGCGAAGGGCTCGGTGTCCAGCGCGGGGCCAGCACCGCCTCCGTCGCGGTTCGCCCCGATCGGTCAATCCTGGACGGCGCGATCGCCGGGTGGGAGCACGCTCGCTCCGAGCCGTCGCTCTCCGCCGTCTTGACCGCACTCGCAAAGCACATCGGTTTCAGCCCGACGGCAAAATGGACCGAACTTGCCGAAGACCAGCGCCATGCGATCCTGTTCGGGACCGGCGATTCGTGGATCGCCGTCGATCTTCCCCGATCTGAATCACCCTCGTCGGCTCGCTCGGTTGCAACAACGCCCATGCGCGTCCAATTCAAGGGGTTCTTCCCCGCCATCGACGAGGCGACTCGCGTTTCCTGGCAACATCGCATGAAGCTCGGCGAACTGGTGACCGAGGTCCCATGCCGAACGTGTAACGGCAGCCGGCTGAGCGATGTCCCGGCGTCCGTGCGGCTGGGAAATCAAACCGTCGTCGATGTCTGCCGCCTTCCGCTCGGATCGAGCCTCGATTTCTTTGAGTCCCACCGCAAGAAGCTAACCACCCACCAAAAGTCCGTCGCGGGAGAATTGCTCCACGAAATTACTTCTCGCCTTCGCTTCCTCGTGGACGTCGGTCTCGCGTACCTGTCGCTCGACCGCGCGGCCCCGACGCTTTCGGGTGGCGAATCGCAGCGCATTCAACTCGCCTCACAGATAGGCAGCGGACTGACGGGCGTGCTTTACGTCCTCGACGAGCCGACGATCGGTCTGCACCCGCGCGACAACCGCCGATTGATCACGGCACTGGAGCGGCTACGCGATCTCGGCAATACGCTTCTACTCGTGGAGCACGATCGCGATGTGATCGCGGCCGCCGACCACTTGCTTGACTTCGGCCCGGGTGCGGGCGCGTTTGGCGGGCGGATCGTCGCGGCGGGCAGCGTCGCAGATCTGAAGAGGAGCGGGGAATCGCTGACCGGACGGTACCTGGCAAACGCGGCCGCGATCGCTGTGCCGTTCAACCGCCGCCCCGTATCACCCAAAATACAAGAGCGTGCGCGACGGAGTGAAACGGGCGCGGCGACGCCTGACGCCGTCGAATGGCTCGAAGTTCGCGGTGCCCGCCACAACAACCTCGCGAACGTCGACGTCGCAATTCCGTTGAGTCGTTTCGTGTGCGTCAGCGGCGTATCCGGTAGCGGCAAGAGCTCACTTATCGGCGACATCGTCTATCCGGCTCTGGCGAACCGCATTCAGCACGCCCAGCTCGCCGTCGGCGCCCACGCCGAACTCCGCGGCATCGATCGCATCGACAAAGTCATCAACGTCGATCAAACGCCGATCGGCAACTCGCCGCTGTCGAACCCCAGCACCTACACCGGCGCATTCGACCTCATCCGGGAGCTCTTCGCTCGACTTCCCGAGAGCAAGGTCCGCGGTTACACCGCGAATCGCTTCAGCTTCAACCGACCCGGTGGACGCTGCGAGCAATGCGAGGGGCTCGGCCAAGTCTGCCATGAGATGCACTTCCTTCCCGATGTGTGGGTCACCTGCGACACCTGCCGCGGCCTGCGCTACAACACCGAAACACTCGAAGTGCGCTTCAAAGGGAAGTCGATCGCTGACGTCTTGTCGATGCGCGTGGCCGACGCCCTCGAACATTTCGAAAACGTCGCTCGGCTCAAGCGACCCCTGCAGACGCTGGCCGATGTCGGACTGGGCTATGTCGAACTCGGCCAGGCCGCGAACACCCTGTCAGGGGGCGAGGCGCAACGCGTGAAGCTCGCCGCCGAGCTCGGCAAGCCACAGACCGGTCGCACGATCTACTTTCTGGACGAGCCGACAACCGGGTTACACTTCGACGACGTCCGAAAGCTGCTCGATGTCCTGCACCGCCTGGTCGATCTCGGCAACAGCGTTGTCTGCATCGAGCACAATCTCGATGTGCTGAAATCGGCCGACTGGATCATCGATCTGGGGCCCGAGGCGGGACCGGCCGGCGGCCGCATCGTCGCCGCAGGCACTCCGGAGAGCGTGGCCACATCGAGGGAATCACACACCGGCCGAGTGCTTGCTGAAGTGCTGAAATCGAGTCCAAAAGCCGAGCGCATCGCGGTCCGTCCCGACGCGGCGAAAGCCGTGCCGGCGAGAGAGGCCCCGCTGAAAGTCCCGGACACCGATGAAGGCGTGAAGATGCCCTGGCAGCGAAATGGCCGGGGGTGGCACGTTCGCGACCGGGTAAGCCGTCGCGGCGAAAAGATCGAGTGGTCCGGGGCTGCGTTGGAGTTCGTCATCGACGAGGTCGAAAAACTCGGCGGCGAGGCCCTCGCGCCAACCGATTGGAATGATCGCGCCCGGGTCGAAGTCACCGCGAAGCCGCCGACGAACGTCGTGGCGGCGTCAGTGCCTTGGTTCCTCCACGCACTGACCGGCGCCCGCTGGCTGCTCGACCTGAATTTCCGCGTCCCACGGCGAACCTTTGCGGAGGGCGAACTGAACAAGAAACTCGGTCTAAAGACACTTGACGATCGCAATGACCTGCCGATCTATGGCAACGAACCGCGCGTCAAGATTCGCCCCCATCCGGGCGACACCGACCGCATCCGGATTCTGATTCATGACGAGGCTGAGGTCGCCACCAAGGGCTTCCGCGACTTCCTCAAGACCGCGACGCGCTGCTACCTGACGTTTGTTCGCTCGCTCGCGCGGGACGTCGCCCGAGCACAACCGTGGAGAGTCGATGGCAAGGCCTGGCATCTGTCGCAGAAGTCGCTCTCGCCGACGCAGCCGCCGCAATGGACGCCGATGACGCTCGTGGAGTTGATCGGCCGCATGAGCCGTGCGCGAACGGATCTCACCGCCGATTGGGCGCGAAAGTCCGCCGTCTGCCTCGTCGATCGATCCGGCGCCACCGTAGCCCGCATCGGTACCAATACTCGCCACGGCATCCAGATCGACGTATCGGTACCTGGTGGAGTGATCTCCGCCTCCGGAATCGAAAAACTGGGCCTCACTCCCCGAATCGAACGCGGCCGGCCCGTCGACCGCGTTCAATTCCTCGTTCAGACGCTCGACCAGGTCGACGGCGACGCCCTGTCGGCGGTGCTGAAGTCCGCTGTCGCCGCCGCCGAAGCCGATTGACTTCGGCACGCGCGCGACGGACAATCCGATAGAGAGATTCCAGTTTCAGGAGCACCCCGAATGAAACGCAGACAAGTACGCCTTCTGAAGGCCGCAGCACTCATCACCGGAGCACTCTACATCCCAGGCCTTGCCGGATGCGCACAGGTATTCCAGGCCAACATTGAAGCCCTGTTGCGCCCCGGCGTGATTCAGACCGGCTTCTTCTTCCCCTTCACGCTCATCTCCCGGATCTTCGGGGGCTGGTAGGTGCGCCGCCGGGACGAGAAGCGATGATCGAGGTACGCATCTTACATCCCGACGGCCGCGTCACGCCTCGTGTTGTCGACAAAGCCAGCTTCTTCATTGGCCGGGACGCCGCCTGCGACGTGCCGCTCGAGGACCACGTCATCTCCCGCCGGCATGTCCGCGTCGCGCGCGACAAGGACGGCAACCTCATCATCGAAGACCTGAAGAGCAAGAACGGCACCACCTTGAACGAACAGCCAGTTACGACCGCCGAGCCAGTTACAGTGCGCGATGGCGACCGCATCGGCGTCGGGCCGTTCGTGTTGACGTTTTGCAAGCCTTCGGCCGAACAAATCGTCCTCGGCGAGATTGAAACGCGCTTCGGCAGCACCTCCGTCTGGCACCCGGACCAGCAGATCAATCTCTCGCAGCAGCGTCTTGACCGTCTCTACGGCCTCTTCGAGCGAATCACGGGCGTCTTTGACCGCGACGAACTGCTCAACGAGGTCATGACCGTCTGCATGGAATCGCTCCGCTTCGATCGCGGTGGAATCGCACTTTGGGAAGGCGAGCAGTCCGTCCCGCAATGGATCGCCATTCGCAACCAGCGTCCGGATCCATCGGGCGAGTTCAAGATCAGCCGCAGCATCGTCCAGCGTGCCCTCCACCGCGCCGAGCGAATCCTCGTCAACGACGTCTCGAGCGATCTGTCCGACCCGACCGCGAGCATGGTTTCCAACAATATCCGTTCAGCCATTTGCGTTCCGCTCGTTTATCACAATCGTGTACACGGCGTCCTTTACGGCGACCGCGTGACCGCGTCGGCCGGCTACACCAAGGAAGACGTTGACTACTTCGCCGCCCTCGCCAAGCAGGCTGCATTGGCCCTCGCCAATGTGCGACTTCTCGAGGAGCGCGAACAGCGCCTTCGGATGGAAGAAGAACTGAATGTCGCGCGGCAGATCCAGACCCGGCTTCTGCCCGCCGAGCCGCTCAACGACAACGGGCTGGTCATAGAGGCCCTGAACGACCCCGGCCGACGCGTCAGCGGAGACTACTACGATTACTTCCGTCGTCCGGACGGCCGCGTAACAGTCGTCTGCGCCGACGTCGCCGGCAAGGGCGTGCCCGCCGCCCTCCTCATGGCCAATCTGCAGGCCGCCGTGCACATGCTGCTGGTGGAACAGGACGACTTGAGCAGTGCCATACACACGCTCAATCGACTCGTCTGCAAGAATGTGGAGGGCGATCGATTTATCACGGGTATCTTTGCCCTCATCGACGTCGCGTTGCGAACCTGCACGTTCGTAAATGCCGGACACCTGCCGCCGATCGCTATCGCTCCGACCGGCGATCTCCAAGTCATCGCGACCGAACCCAATCTACCCCTCGGCGTCGAAGACGATTTCAATTATCCCGTCCAGAAAGTAGACCTCGGAAAGGGCCCTTCAACTCTGTTCCTTTACACTGACGGCGTGCCGGACGCGAGCAATGAGTCCGGCGCGGATTTTGGGGAGACTCGGCTGCTCGACGCATTGAAGGGGGCGGCCGGCGATCCGCCGCGCGAGCAAATCGCCGCCGTTCGCCGCCTGATGAACCAGTTCACGCGCGGAAACGCTCAGAACGACGACATCACGATGGTGGCCGTTCGGATTCAGTAATCAAAAAAGGACAATTGGAATTGTCGATGTGCTACGCGTCGGCAGCCGACACGCCGGCCATCTCTTCGCGGAGTTTCTCGAGTGCGCGCTCCTTGATTTGTCGCGCGCGCTCCTTGCTGATCCCCAATTCCCGCCCGATGACTTCAAGCGGAGCGCCGGCCTTTGAAGGATCAAGGCCGAAATGCCGTTCAATAATGACGCGTTCGCGTTCGTCCAGACGACTCAACCCGGCCGCCAGAACGCGACGCAGATCCTGCGGTTCTTCCTCGCGAACCGGCTCTGCCCGCCCATCGCCGGTGAGTGCGAGGACTTCGTCGCGGCCCGTCTGATGCCGATGTTCCCAGCGAATCTCTTCGGGGATGGCCCGCGCAAAATGACGAATGATGGCCCACGACGCATAGGTACTGAACTTGAACCCGCGGGAAACATCGAACTTGTCCACCGCCCGCATGAGGGCCATGTTCCCGTCGCTGACCAGTTCGAACAACTCGCGCCCGCGACCGCTGCGGACGTGACGCTTTGCAATGCTGATTACCAGCCGCAGGTTCGCCTGGACGATGTCGCTCTTGATGCATGCCGCTCGATCGAGAAGTTTTTCAATCCGCGCGATGGCATCCGGCGAAGGCGACGTCGGCCGCAATTGCCGGCGAATGACTTCGGCCTGGTGGCGCAACAGGTTGTATCGATGGAACAGGATGCGCTCGCCGGCCGCCGTCAGAAGTGGCACGCGGTACATCGCCTGAAGGTAGGGTGGCAACGCCGCCGAAACACGCTCGGACGGCCGCTCGCGCAGCGCTTCTTCAATCGGACCGTCCGATGGGTTTGCGAAAATCAGTTGTTCCGCTTCCGGATGGTCGTACTCGGCGTTGTAGATGTACTCGATCGGCGTCCTCGCCAACTCGGCCTGTCGGTTCCGCCCGATGACGCCTCGTACGACGTCCTCGCTCCGGTCAAATCGCTGTGCAATTGACTCGACCGATTCGCCCTCGCGAAACGCTGTCGCGATGGCCGTCTCGGGACTGATCTCCACCATCGACTCGCGCCCAAAGAGCGGATCGCCGGGATTCTCGTTGTCGTAACGCTGCAGAAGGAGCCGAATCGTCTCCATTGCGCGGCCGGTTTCTCCAGCGATGATCTTCGATACGGCATGCATCGAACGCGGCTGCTCGGCAAGCAACACGGCGGCTCGCTCAATGATCCGCCGACGTTCGGCATCGTCCATGACCTGGAACTGCGCCGCGCGCCGGATCAGTTCGACATTGCGCGAAACAAAACGTGCAAGTGAGCTCTGCGGCACCGCATAACGCGACCGCCCGTCTCCCTGATCAAACCATCGGCCAATAAGGCCGCGCAGTTTCCACCGGGCAATCGTCCGGGCTGAAACCCGGAATCGACGGGCCAATTCCTCCGGCGAATGGAGCGGTTCGGCCGCGTCCGAAGCTGGTACGGGATGTCTATTACTGAGTTCGTCAATCAGCGCCGCGAGATCGGCGATCAACGAGCCGCCCGAAAGCGACGCCGCTGATTCGTGACGGGGCCGATACCCGGTGACGTGGAAACAGACAAATGCGTAGGGATACTCTTTGTCGGTCTGGAGCAAGCTCAGCAACCGTTCGGCTCCGGCCAGATGCCGGAGTCGGTGGCGGAGCGGGGCCATCTCCAGCTCGCGTGCGAGCTGCGTGATTTCGGCGAGCCGGTAGCCCACCTCGAAGCCTCCGATCGCTGCTGCCCGTGCGAAGGGCTGCCGCGATGACAGTATCCGACATCGTGCCTCGCCGGATACCTATCTGCCCAGCGTAATTATGGGTACCGTCCAAGTGCAAGTCAAATCCGATTCCACGGATTCGCTGGGGCTATCACTATAAGCGTTCTTACTTAGGCAAACGGGGGTTCTGACTTGGAAATCCATCCGGACCGAGCTCCCCCTGACCGGCCATGCCCGATTCCGTGCGAAAAACCGCATCCTCTGCCCCACACTTGGGACATCGGACTCGGTTTGCCGACCGGATGGTTCGATTATTCAACGCCTCGCTGAACTCCACAGCCGGCATCTCAAACCGCACCTCACATACTCGACAAGTGACGGCATATGTAGCGGGCAATCCGCGCTCTCCAGCGTTTCCGGCTTTTTGCATTTGCACAATACGAATTGCCACGACGGTCCCGGCAGCCGCGAGCATCCCGGCCGCGATGATCAAGGTTAGATTGGACGACCGCGACATCCGGGGAGGCGGCGAAACGGCCTGAACTTTCGGTTCCGATTGAAATTGGATCGGTGCGACCGTCGGTCGCGAACCCCGCGGCACCGCACCGCTCGAATCCCGCGACCCCGCGGTCTTCCCGTTTCGTGGAACTCGTTCCGAGCCGCCGCTGGTTGGAGTTGACATGATTCCGGTCCAGCTTTGGACGAACTCACTGTCCGATTCCAGCCCTAGGCGCCGATGGCGACGTTATTCGCCGACGTCGTTGACGTCATTCGAGTGAGCCGAATCGCCCGCCGGAGCTGGCCGAACGCGATCAAAAATCGGTGGCTCCGGATAACAATCGAGTCGCCAACCCTCCCCTCGAAAAACCCAGTAGCCGTCGAATTGATCGCGTGGATGCTCATTGCCGCCCTGGATGTTGATGATCGCTCCGTGTCCATCTGCGAATGAGACGTTGTATCGCATGGGCTTCATGTGCCACCCCGGTGCGATGTACGGCGGAGGATTGTAGATTGCAGTCTCCGCGATCGTCTCTTCGAGCACGACGGTAGACGACGATTCCGGAATCCGGGTGCTCTTGCGCATGTACGGCCCGTAGAAGTATTTATCGGTGTACATCTCGATATGATTGTTGATGCGATAACTTGTGCCGGTGATCTCGAACATCGGCACGTCGAACGGGATCGCGGAATCGAAGTTGCGAGGGGCATTCGGCACGCCTGCATCCGACGGGCAATGGAAAAGCGACCAATCCATTCCCGCTGAGACTTCGCTATGAAGAAACTTGTTCAGCGTCCGCGACTCGGGTGGAAACGCATCTCGATAAATGCCTCCGAGTCCGCCTTCGAGCGTCGATGCGCCGCCGCCGTACTCATACTCGCCGTCGAATCGCCAGCCCTGTTCGGCTTGAGGATGCACGGGGATGAGGTACGTGCTCGGATCCTCGATCGAGTACTGCGCGAAAGCGAGTCCGATCGCCTGCATGTTGCTCAGGCACTTCAGGCGCAGCCCTTCGCTGCGGGCTGCCGTGAGCGACGGAAGCAGAATGCTGATCAGCAGTGCGAGAATCCCGATCACGACCAGTAGTTCAACGAGCGAAAACGCAGCTGGACGAATTCGGGGACGGCGGGACATCTGAGAGACCTCGAGGCAGCATTGTAACCACCGCCTCGCGGAGGACCAAACAATTCCTGCCACACGGGCTGCGTGAAACTTAACGAGTGCCGTTGCGTAACGGCTCGAACGACTGTTCGATCCCGCTGTCCTGCCGCCGCAAAGTCACGTGCCCCAAATACCGATCCGAATCCGTCGTTGGATAGTCGCCGCGAAAGTGTACGCCGCGAGACTCCTTCCGAGCTGCCGCCGCCTGGGCCAGACATCGTGCAAACGTCAGCATGTTCTGTGCTTCCCAGCCAAAACGGTCATCGAAGGCCTTATCCATCACGTATCTCGCCCAGAAATCGATGATCTCGAGCGTCTCTTCCAGTCGGGGGCCCGTCCGCTCAATTCCAGCGTTTCGCCACATGACGGCCCGCAAGCTGTTCCGTACATCCGTGAGGTCTAGTTCGGTCCGCGGGCTGGGTCCAAAGGAGTACCGCATCCGGATCGGCCGTTGCGGCTCCCGGGCCGAATGGGCCGACTCGCCGGCCTGTGCCCCGGCCACCGCCCCGAACACGAGCCCTTCGAGCAACGAGTTGCTCGCGAGCCGATTCGCGCCGTGCACGCCGGTCGACGCTGCTTCTCCGCAGGCCAGCAGCCCATCAACTGTCGTCCGGGCGTCAAGCCCGACAGCCAGCCCCCCGATCGCATAATGAGCGGCCGGCCGGACTGGGATGAGATCTCTCTCTGGATTGATATCAAACTCGTGGCACTGCTGCATGATCGTCGGGAATCGCTGAGCGAACCGTCCGGGCGCGAGGTGTCGCACGTCAAGGTACACGCAAGTCGCATTGCTCGCGGCCATCTGGGCCACGATCGCGCGAGAAACCACATCGCGCGGCGCCAGCTCGGCGTCATTGTGATAGTCCGGCATGAAGCGCTGGCCGGTCCGATCAACCAGATAAGCGCCTTCGCCGCGGACCGCCTCGCTGATCAGTGTGCGACTCGCTCCTGCGACATAGAGCGTGGTCGGATGGAACTGCATGAACTCCATGTCGCGCAGGATGGCGCCCGCACGAAACCCGAGCGATTGACCATCGCCCGTTGCACCCGGCGGATTCGTCGATTCGCGGAAGAGTTGCCCGGCGCCGCCCGTCGCCACGATCGTCTGTCGCGCGTAAAAAATCTGATACCCGTACTTTGCATGGTGAGTCAGTGCCCCGACGCAACGACCTTCGACCGTGACCAGGTCGATGACCATACACCGATCAAACACGCGAATCGACTCGCTTCGTTGCGCCTGTTCGAGCAGCACCCGCACAATCTCCCGCCCGGTCGCATCACCGTGGGAGTGGACGATGCGGGGCGCCGAGTGTCCTCCCTCCAGCCCAAGGGCCACCTGGCCCGCCTCCAGGTCAAACTTTGCACCCCAACCGATCATCTCCCGCAGTCTCTGGGGACCCTCGCGCACCATCTTTTGGATTGCGTCGTGATTGCCGAGACCACATGCGACTTCAATGGTGTCCCGCGCGTGGTTCTCCGGGCTGTCATCGCTCCGCAGGACCACCGCCACGCCGCCCTGTGCATATGACGTGTTGGATTCGGTCGGTGCGTCCTTGCAGACCAGCAACACGCTCCCGTGCTTCGCGGCCTCGATCGCGGCGCGAAGCCCGGCCACGCCGCTGCCGATGACCAGCACGTCGGTAAAGACTTGTCCGAGACGTTGCACGTCGAAGTTGATCAGATACCGCCGCTGTCCGAAGTGGGAACTCACGCCGCGTATCGTAGATGCCCGGTGCCGCTCTTGTCACGCCCGGCAACTGCTGAGGAGATCAAATCGCCGGTCGGACGTCTGACCGGAGATTCCACCGCTGGTTGGAGCGAGGTCTCCAGGCGTACGCTGGTGTTGAGAAATAGTTGACGGCCGCAGCCGAGTCTTGATTCTTGCAGTCGCCGCTGCGGCCGACGTCGATGCCTCAGATGCGGCTCGAATCCGCAAGTTCGACGGCTTGCATCAACGCCCGTGCTTTGTTCAGGGATTCCTCATACTCGAGTTGCGGTACCGAGTCGCTGACAATCCCCGCACCCGCTTGTATGTAGCCCGTCCCCCCCGCCATCACGATGGTGCGGATGGCGATGCAGAGGTCCATATCCCCCAGTAAGCTGAAGTATCCGATCGCGCCGGCGTAGATGCCGCGCCGCACCGGCTCCAAATCTTCGATGATCTCCATGGCCCGGACCTTCGGAGCGCCCGACACCGTGCCCGCTGGAAATGCGGCCCGAAACAGATCGAGCGCGTCGAGGTCGTTGCGCAGCCAACCCTCGACGTTTGATACCAGGTGCATCACCTTCGAGTGTCGCTCCACCTTTAGGAGGTCCGTGAGGCAGATCGACCCAAACTCGCAGACCCGCCCGAGGTCATTGCGGCCCAGGTCGACCAGCATGACATGCTCCGCGTTTTCCTTCGGGTCGGCCCTGAGCTCGGACGCGAGCGCATCATCCTCGGCCGGAGTTGCCCCACGCCGCCGCGTGCCGGCCAGCGGTCGCGTCACTACTCGGCGACCGGTCAGCCGGACCAGCACTTCGGGTGACGAACCGGCGATCTCGACACCTCCCAGCCGGAGGAAGTACATGTAAGGCGATGGATTCGTCACGCGCAGCGCCTTGTAGAGCGTGAGCGGTGGGACGCGGAGCGGAAACTCAAATCGTTGCGACAGCACGACCTGGAAGACATCGCCTGATCCGATGAATTCCTTCGCGCGCTCAACCATGCGAACGAATAACTCGCGAGACATTTGCGGCTTGAGATCAATGGACGCCCCCCGGGCCATCGGTGTGACATCCGACGATGTATGAAGTCCTCGCTCGGCTGCTCGGAGCGCGCCCGTGATCTCGCTCAGTCGCCGTTCATGTCCATCCGCCTCGAACAGCACGAGGTGCACAACTTTTTCGAGGTGATCAAAACAGATGACTTCACGCGGGAAGATCAGGCAGGCGTCGGCGGTTGCAACTTCGCGCGGCTTGTTGTCCGTGATCGCCTCCGTCCAGCGAACGGTGTCGTAGCCAAGGTAGCCGACCGCCCCGCCGCAGAAGGGCGCGATTGGTGGTGCGTCATCCTGTGTTCGAATGAGCTGCCGCAACGCGTCAAGGGGAGAGCCGCGCTCGCGAATCGTACGACCATCAACCGTCAGTTCCAGTTCGTTGCCTGTGCAGCGAAAAATGGCACGCGGTCGGCCGCCGATGAAGGAATAGCGCCCCTGTGTCCCGTGCGCTTCGAGCGATTCATACAAAAACGCCCACTCGTCCTTACCATAAAGCGACTCGAACAATCTGACAGGTTCGGCGCGCGTCGCGAGCCGCCGATGCCAAGCCGGAATCGTCGGAAGCGGCGGCAGACTCATTGCGTCGCCTTCGCCGCGCCACCCCTCAACCCGGCGATCGGCCGCCGAACCGCCGGCGCGATCAGCCGCAGCTCGTCCATCAGCTCATCGAACATCGCGAAAGTCAGCGCCTGCGCGGCATCCGACAGCGCCCTCGACGGGTCGGGGTGAACTTCGACCATCACGCCGTCCGCACCGGCCGCAATCGCCGCACGGGCCAGGGGAATGACCAGATCGCGCCGCCCCGCCGCGTGGCTCGGATCGACGACGACCGGCAGGTGCGACAGCCGCTTCAACTCAGGAACGATTGCAAGATCGAGAGTGAACCGCGAGTGATCGCTGAAGGTTCGGATGCCGCGTTCGCAGAGGATGACTTCGCGATTGCCCTCGGACATGACGTACTCGGCCGCCAGCAAGAACTCCTCCAGCGTCGCCGCCATGCCGCGCTTCAGCAGCACCGGCTTGCGAAGCTGGCCGGCCCGCCGCAGCAATGGCGAGTTTTGCATGTTTCGCGCACCGATCTGGACGACATCGACGTAGCCCTCGACGAGATCCATGTCTTCGGTGGAAAGGATTTCCGAGACGATCGGCAGCCCGCTTTCCGCTCGGGCTTCGGCGAGAATCTTCAGGCCCTCGCGCCCAAGCCCCTGAAACGCGTACGGCGACGTCCGCGGCTTGAAAGCCCCCCCGCGCAGCAGGTGCGCCCCGCGGCGCTTCAACTCCCGCGCCGCCGTCACCGTCGGCTCCAGGGCCTCGACAGAGCACGGCCCTGCAATCACGACAATCTCCGGCCCTCCGATCACCGCGCCGCCGACGCGGATCACCGTGTCTTCCGGCTTCATCTCCCGGTTGGTGAGCTTGAACGGCTTCGTCACGCGAATGACGTCGAGCACGCCGTCCATCGCGGCGAGGGTGCTGGGATCGACGGGCCCGGTGTTGCCGGTAATGCCGATCGCCGTTCGTGTCTTGCCCGGAATCGGGTGCGGCGCGAGCCCCATCTCGCGGATGACGCGGCAGACCTGTTCGATCTGTCGCTCCTCGGCGCCCTGCTTCATCACTACGAGCATGTTGCTAACTCCTGGTCGCGGCCTTCAGCTCTCGCACGGCGGCCCCGAGGTCCCCATTGTCTCGAATACACTCGATCAATCGGCTGCCGACAATCACACCGTCGGCCTTTCCACGGAGCGATCGGATCTGTTCAGCCGTCGAGATGCCGAAGCCGACAGCCACCGGTTTGCGCGCGATCTGACGAACCCGTTCGAGAAACGCGCCGAGCCCGTCCGACAGAGTTCGACGCGACCCGGTAATACCGGCCACGCTTACAGCATAGACAAACCCGTCGCTCCGATCACCAATCACCGTCAGCCGTTCATCGCTGCTTGTCGGCGCGGCGAGCTGGATGAGCCCGACGCCCGCATGGCGAGCCGCGGCCCGCCAGTCATCCGACTCCTCGGCCGGCAGGTCGGGAATGATCAGCCCCGTCACCTTCGCCCCGAACATGTCCGCCAGCACCGCTTCGCGACCATACGCCATTAGCGGATTCAGGTAGCTCATGATGATCAGCGGCGTTTCTACGCGCAATTCGCGAAGCGCCGCGAGCGTAGTCCGTAGCGTCACGCCGCCCTGCAACGCGACGTGCGACGCATGTTGTATGGTCGGCCCGTCCGCAATCGGATCGGAGAACGGAATGCCCACCTCGATGACGTCCGCGCCGCTCGCGGCGGTCGTCGCAATGTGGCGTAATGATTCGGCCAGCGTCGGAAATCCCGCCGTCAAGTAGCACAGCAAGGCCATTTCGCCCTTGGCTCGCGCCTTTTCAAAAACACCGGAAATCGTCACACGGATCCCTCCACGATTTCCAGATCCTTGTCGCCGCGCCCGGACAGGTTTAATACGACGAGGCTGTCTTTCGCCATCGACGGCGCGAGTTTCACGATATGGGCGAGTGCGTGAGCCGGTTCGAGGGCGGGAATGATCCCCTCGCACTCCGCCAGCAGCTTGAAGGCCGCAATGGCCGACTCGTCATCGGCGGCGACGTACTCTACACGGCGTAATTCGTGCAGATACGCGTGCTCGGGCCCGACGCCGGGATAGTCGAGACCGGCCGACACGGAGTGCGTTTCGCGCACCTGTCCATCGTCGTCCTGAAGCAGATAGCTCATCGCTCCATGCAGTACGCCGACACGGCCGGCAACGAGCGTCGCCGCATGCTGCGTCGTCTGCGTCCCGCGTCCTCCGGCTTCGACGCCGATGAGCCGGACCGGATCATTGACGAAGGCCCGAAACATGCCGATCGCATTCGATCCACCGCCAACGCACGCCGCCACGACATCCGGAAGCCGGCCTTCGCGCTTCAGAACTTGTTCGCGCGTCTCACTTCCAATGATTGCCTGAAAATCCCCGACAATCATGGGGTATGGATGCGGCCCGACCACCGACCCGATCACATAATGCGTTGTCCCGACGTTTGTGACCCAGTCGCGAATGGCCTCGTTGATCGCATCCTTCAGCGTCCGGCTGCCGGATTCGACCGGGATGACCTCGGCGCCCAGCAGCCGCATCCGCAAGACGTTCATCCGCTGCCGCTTGCAATCGTCACTACCCATGTAGACATGGCACTTCAATCCACCCAGCGCACAAGCCGTCGCAGTCGCGACGCCGTGCTGTCCGGCACCGGTCTCCGCGATAATGCGCGTCTTTCCCATTCGCTTCGCGAGCAGGACCTGGCCGATCGCGTTATTGATCTTGTGCGCTCCGGTGTGCGCGAGGTCCTCGCGCTTAATGAGTATTCGCGGTACGCCCAGTCTCGCGCTTAGCCGCTCGGCCGCATGAATCGGCGTCGGTCGTCCCACGTAGTCCCGCCCGAGCTGCTCGAGCTGCGTCAGAAATGCACGATCGCACGTTGCCGCTCGATAGGCGGCCTCCAACTCGCCCAACGCCTGCATCAGCGTTTCCGGCACATATCGACCACCGAATCGGCCGAAGTACCCGCGACTATCGGGTTCCGAGATCCGCATCTGCCGCCCTTACTGCGCGTACGAATTCGCGCATCCTGTCATGATCCTTGACCCCGATCGAGCGTTCAACGCCCGACGACACATCCACCGCGTACGGCCGGAGCGTACGAATCGCCTCGCCGACGTTTTCGGGCGTCAATCCGCCCGACACAATGATCCGCTGAGGCAGCCCGCGCGCCGCCGCCCAGCGAAATGTCCGACCACTTCCGGCGCCCGGATCGAGCAAGTACGCACCCACGTGGTATGGACGCATCCGTTCCGCAAGCGTCGCCGTATTGTCTCCATCCTCGACGCAAAACCGTTTGATGACCGGAACCGACCATAAGTCTTGGCAATCCTCCGGTGACTCGTCTCCGTGAAGTTGCACGGCCCCGAGGCGCAGGACGATCGCCGTTCCCTGTGCGCGCTCGATCTCCTGGTTCATGAAGACTCCGACGGCCGTGACCAGCGGTGGCAGGGCCGCGATGACCGCCTCCGCGTGATCCATATCGACCTCTCGCGGCGAATCCGTGAGGACGAGCCCGATCGCATCCGCGCCGGCGTCCACGGCCGCCAGCGCGTCCGAGGGCGTCCGAATTCCGCAGATCTTCACGCGGGTCATGGCGCCGTCCCCAGCAATTCGCGAAGCTTCCCGCCCGGGCTCGCAGCACGCAGCAGAGACTCTCCAATCAACATCGCGTCGTAGCCTGCATCTTCGATCCGTTGCACATCATCACGGGTCTCGATGCCGCTCTCGGCAATCGCCAAACGTCCGGCCGGGATCTTTTGCCGCAGCCGAAGAGACGTTGAAAGCTCGACCCTTAGCGTTTCGAGATTGCGATTGTTGACTCCGATGATGCTCGCATCGAGCTCGAGCGCGCGCTCCAGTTCGCGCTCATCGTGCACCTCGACCAGCGCCGTGATTCCTACCGCTCCAGCTGCTGCCAGAAAATCCCGCAGTTGCACCGAACTCAGGATCCGAACGATCAGCAGCAACGCATCCGCCCCGATAGCCCGCGCTTCGTGTATCTGGTATTCGTCGATCGTGAAGTCTTTTCGCAAGACCGGCAAATCCACCGCTGCACGGGCTCGGATCAAGTCCTCATCACTGCCGCCGAATCGACTCGTCTCCGTCAACACCGAGAGCGCTACGGCCTCGGATTTGGCGTATTCGCCCGCGATGCCAACGACGTCAAGCGATTCGCGAATCGCGCCGCGCGACGGCGACCGCCGCTTGATCTCGGCGATCGCTGAGAGGCCCGGACGGCGTAATGCGGCCGCAAAGTCGCGCGCCGGCGGCAGCGGTCGATCGCGCAGCGCCGATAGTGGCCGCCGAGCGCGTCGCTCCGCGACTTCTTGTCGTTTGTGCTCGACGATGGCGTCCAGTTCGCTCACGTCCCCTCTCTCCTGCCGAACTCGATGAGTGCGTCCAGCTTGCCGAGTGCCGCTCCGGAGTCGATCGCCTCGATCGCCCGGTCGACGCCTGCGGCGAACGTCGCCGCCCGCCCTCCGACGTAGATCGCCGCCCCGGCATTGAGCAGCACCACGTCGCGCCGCGGGCCCACCCCGCCCGCCAGCACCAATCGCAATACTCGTGCATTGGCAGTTGCGTCGCCACCCGCGATGGCATCAATCTCGGCCCGTTGGAATCCCATGTCTTCCGGAGCAATGCGGCGAGTCTTGATCGTCCCACCCAGCAGTTCGGTCACGCGTGTCGGCCCCGTGATGCTGATCTCATCCATGCCGTCCTCGCCATGCACGATCAAGCAGTGTGTCGAGCCGAGCCGATGCAAGACCTGCGCCATCGTCTCCGTCAGCTCAGCCGCATAGACGCCGATCAGTTGCCGCCTGGCCCGCGCCGGATGCACCAACGGGCCGATCGTGTTGAAGATACTGCGAATTCCGATCTGCTTTCGCGGCTCGACCGCATGCCGCGCGCCGGGATGATACTGCGGCGCCATCAGAAAGCCGACGCCGACCCGATCAATACACGCTGCCGTCCGCTCCGGCGACAGGTCGATCCGTACGCCCAGCTCCGCCAGTACGTCCGCGCTGCCGCAGCGGCTCGACACCGACCGGTTGCCGTGCTTCGCTACGCGGCACCCGGCCGCCGCCGCCACGAATGCCACCGCCGTCGAGATGTTAAAGGTCCCGCGTCCATCGCCGCCGGTCCCGCAGGTATCAATGACGTCTTCACCTGTCAGGGGAATCGGCGTCCCACCGTCGCGCACCGCGCGTACGAAACCGACGATTTCGTCGACCGACTCGCCGCGCATCCGTAGCGCCACAAGAAGTCCGCCGATCTGCGCCGCCGACGCCCGCCCCGCCATGATCTCGCGCGCGACGGCTGCCGCCTCGTCCTCGCTGAGACCGGCGCCGCCAATAATCCGCTGAATGGCGTCCTGAATGATCATCGTTCGCCCGCGTCCCGAAGGTTCGCACTCCAAACAAAAAGACCCCGGCATAACCGCCGGGGTCGTGAGTCCGCGTGTCAAGAAACCGTTCGAGCGCGCCTAGACTCCAACCACCGGCGATGCGCTCAATCGCCACCAAAGCTGAACTGCAATCAATTCTGAAGACGTCATAGCAACAACCAGCATAGTGCACCGCGAACGGTGAGGTCAACCCCTTGTCGGCGCCGATTGAATGATTCCCGATCGCGTCAGCAACTCCGCGACAGCAAGCTCGCCCCTCGGCTTTGGCATGGCCGGTTTCGTGACGGGCTTGGCAGCGGCCTTGGGTGCCTCATCCGTCAACAGCCGCGTGACGCGCACCTTCTCCGGAACCGGATTCAAATCCCAGATCAATCCGGTCCACGAGAGCGCCTTCAATCCGTAATAGGTGATGTCAACTTCCCACCAGTAGAACCCCTGCCGCGTCGATGCCGGATAGCGATGATGGTTGTTATGCCATCCTTCACCCAGTGTGATTAGCGCCAGGATGAAATTGTTGCGGCTGTCGTCGGTCGTCGCGTAGCGCCGCTTGCCAAACAGGTGCGAGAGCGAGTTGATCGTGCAGGTACCGTGGAACAGCACAACGGTGGAGATGAAATAACCCCAGATCAGCATCTGGGCTCCGCTTGTGCCCAGCCCCGGTGCGTAATGGGCCAATGCTTTTCCGAGGAAGAACAGCGAAGCCGCGAACAGAACCGGCACCAGCGTATCAAACCGGTTGAGGAACATCAGCTCGGGGTATTTTGCCAGATCCGGCACGGCCTTTAGATTGGTGCCGGCATTTTCGCGCGCCGTAATCCACCCCATATGGCTCCAGTAGAGCCCATCCTGGTGCGGCGAGTGCAGGTCGTCCTCTTCGTCCGAGTGCCGATGATGATGCCGATGATGCGCCGCCCACCAAAGTGGTCCCTTCTGGGTGCACGTGCTGCCCCACAACGCCATCACGAATTGGAACGCCCGCGACGTCTTGAACGTCCGGTGCGAAAAGTAGCGATGATAGAACCCCGTGATCGCAAACATGCGGACGAAATAGAGCGCGACTGCTACGGCGACAGCCGTCCAGCTCCAGCCGACCCAGATCACGCCCAGGCACATCGCGTGCATCGCGATGAACGGGATGCTCCGGATCCAATCCATTCCGCTCTTGCCGGACTTTGACGCCCTCGCGATCGAGGTATCTGTATCAAACCACGACGTAATCGCGGCGAAGACGCGCCGCGAAATCGATAATGACTGCGAACTCAACTGCAATTCCTTTATGTATCGAGAAAAAGCGACCGGATACCGCTCGGGCCGAAAGGCCGCCAGACTCCGTTCATACGTTCCGGCGAGCGGCGAGTACCCGTGCCAAAACCGCGCCATTCCCGCCGTACGGATGTCCGATTAGCGGGAAAACCACGCGAATATGGTAGCGCGCCGCGTCGAGGCCGTCAACGTGGGCGAATTTCGCAAGTTCACGCCTCGCGTCCGAGTCAACGATCTCCTCCCGCAGGGTCAGTGGCCTCTCGCGGCTTGTTGCTGGTCATCCGCTCGCGGGTCTCGCGCACAAGCTGCTCCACGCGCTCATAAGGCCTTACAAACTCGGCACGTCCGTCGACATACAGAACCGACGCACCCTCATCTCCGTGATGCCCGTCCTTCTCATACACAAGGACGTTGCGCGGGTTGCTGTTTGTCCCCTGGCCGGCGATGTATTCGTAACATGCATCCGGATCACCCGGCTCCAGCGCGGTGCTCGGACAAACGAATTGTTTGGCAGTTGCGTCTTGCGCATCGATGAGAGCCTTGAAATTGGGCGGGAACTTGTCGTCATGGTCGCTCGCATAAATGTGCATCCCCTGTCCGATCCCGCGCAGATTTGCCAAGCAGACGGTTCGCTTCGATAGCTCGCGTGCCCGCGCCAGCGACGGCAGCAGAATCGAGGCCATCATCGCAGGGGCAAACGCGCCGCCCGAAAACACGGGGACGCTCACCGGCAGCGGGCCGTACGAAATCGTCAGCGCGCCGTTCTCATCCACCCGCGACGTCTTCACATCGGCGAACAGGTACCGCGTCAGCGCCGCCTGCGTTGGAAACACCGACCCGTCAATCTTCACGCCCTCGGCCTGCGCCGCCGATGCGCCCATCTGACCGAGAAGCAACAGCCACGGATAGGCCTGCTCCATCGCCGACCGCGTGTCGCTGTAGAGGAAGCTATCGCCGATCGGACCAATTACCTTCGTCGCCGCCATCACATCTTCATTGCTCGCGATGGAATTGCCGCCGGCCGCCTCGTCGCTCAGCCGGTCGATCGTTGTGCGAACTACCTGTGGGTAGAGCGCGAGAATGATCTGCTTGTCGTGCACCGACCACGCCGGCGAGATCGGCATTGGCATGCCCGCGACATTGACGTACTCAATCTCGCGATCACGGTACTTCTCCGTCCGGACCGAGGTCTGCTTCGCACCGTCGGCTTCACGCGCAATTGCCGCGACGAGTTTTCGCAGCCCCTCGCGGAGCTGGGCTCCGTCCGAGGTCTCGGCGACGACCGTTGCACCGGTGATGAAGAATCCGCCGTTTTCGGTCGCATCAAACACGGCGATGGCCGGGCCGAGTGGCTTGAGCAGATCGTCCCGCAGACGCAGGCCCATCCGCTTCTCGAGTTTGACGATTTCCTTCCGCAGGTCATCGACGATTTCGTCGTCAAACAGTCCGATGACTTCAAACGCCCTGTCGTAGATCGCCGCCAGATCGATCCGCATGGCCGCCGCCCACCAGGGCGATCGGGGAATTGCCGAAAGGAGATTGGCATCGAGTGTCTTGTCCCGGCCGGCCGGTGTGTTCCCGGAGTAAAGATAGACTGCGTCCAGATACCCTCGCCCCTTCGCGTGCATCTCCCAACATATCGAGCGCACGTCTTTCAATCCGAGCGCCGCGAGCACGCCGTCAATTTGTTTCCGAACCTCCTCCCCGGACTCGTCGGACGGAACGAACGATTCGGCTCGCTTGCGAATCAGGGTCGTATTGGCGTAGAGGGTGAAGATTCGGCTGCCGGCATCGCCGCCGATTCGCTTTCGCGCGATGGCCAGTCGCTCCGATTTCTCCAGGTTGGCGCCATCCTTCGGACCGCCCGCGAGAATCGCCTCCGCGGCTTTTGTGCCGACGCTGACGAGAAAAGTCCCATCGACGACGCCGACGTGCAGTCCGCCCGGTATCGGAGCCCGGATGCGTTGGACCGCCTTTCCGGCGATTTGCACCTCTTGGTCAACATCCAGCTTGTGCCACTTGAGGAGCAGCAGCACGTCTTCTTCGAAGCTCTTGGCGTCTTTGCCGATCTGCGAGAAGAACACCGCCTCCACGCTTGGCCCATGCTCCCCCATTCCAGCGTCGATGATCGCCAGGGCCGTTGTGCTGCGCCAAAGCGTCCCCAGCACACGAATCGCCGCTTCGTACTCTTTCAGCCAATGCTCCTTCTTCACTTCCCGCCGCGCAAAGCCGTCAAGCGCCGTCCAAACGGCGTCGACGAACCGCGCGACCTGCGGATCGGTCAGCGTCTTCTCGAGCGCCGTGCCACGTCGCGCCGCTTCTGTCTGGTCGGCGGCCGAGTGCGAAATAAGAAGCAGCGTGTCGGCTGGGACGAGTGTGGCCGGATCGATTGACTCGCCGGCATGCGACGCCGGCGAGGCGCTCGCGATGATCAAAAGTGCGACGAAGCATTGCATTCCGTGCTTTATCATGACCGCTCCCGAAGTAAAGTGTGATGAGCAGCCCACAACCACCGTCGCGGCGGCATCGTGGCTGCGCGGAGGATTGTAACCGAGTCCGGGAAGTGCCTAAGAGAGGTGTTCGCCCGCCAGTTCGTCCGGAACTTCCGAATCGTCGCGGTCCGCCGCAAATCCGCCAGTCGCGATTTCGCGATTTCGCTGGGCCTTGATCTGCTCCCATTCGTCCTTCGTCACAGCGACTTCGCGGGCCTGGCTGCCCTTGTACTCGCCGACGATACCGGCCGACGCCATCTGGTCGATCAGCCGACTCGCCCGCGAATACCCGACTTCCAGCCTTCGCTGCAACAGGCTCACGCTCCCCCGCCGCGTCTCAACGATGATATCGACCGCCTCGTCAAACAGCGGATCGCGCTCGCCCACATTCTCGTCCGACGTCGGCCGCAGCTTGACCAGCTCGTGATGGAACTCCGGCTGCGCCTTGCCGCGCAGGTCGTCGATCACCGACTTCAGCTCATCATCTTCGACAAACGTCCCCTGCGAACGGACGAGCTTCGCCGATCCGGGCGGCAGATAGAGCATGTCGCCCTGCCCCATCAGCAGCTCCGCGCCGTTTTGGTCCAGCACGATTCGCGAGTCCATCCGGCTGGCCACGCGGAACGCGATCCGGC
>CAZONT010000046.1:0-22939 GCA_964581285.1 uncultured Planctomycetaceae bacterium
GTTGTCGGCCGGGTCTACCGGGGTGAGCGGGATTTCGACCGCGGCCGGCGGCCAGACCTATGGCGGCGATTTCAGGAGCTCCAGCCCGGCCGGGTTCGGCGCTTACGGCGTAGGTGGTGTTGGGATTTTTGGTGAATCGATCAACACGAGCGGCGGTGGCTACGGTGGTTATTTCCAGAGCCCGAGCACGAGCGGCACCGGAGTCGTTGGCAAAGCGACTGCGCTCACGGGCCTCAGCCACGGCGGATGGTTCGAGACCTTCAGCACAGATGGGAGAGGGCTCCTGGGGATAGCCCACACCTCGACAGGGGACAATGTCGGCGTGTTCGGACAGAGCAACAGCTCTGCCGGGCGCGGCGTCAACGGCCTGGCCACGGCCGCAACCGGCGTCAACTTCGGCGTGATCGGCGAGAGCCACAGCACAGATGGGAGAGGGGTCTTCGGAATTGCCCACGCCTCGACCGGGGGCAATTTCGGCGTGTTCGGACAAAGTAACAGCCCCGCCGGGTACGGCGTCTACAGTCTGGGCAATATGCACGCAACCGGCGTCATCTCAGGCAACGCCTCCGGCCTGACCAACTTTCCCGTTCCGTTTTCGCTCATCGGGAGCGGAGCGCACGTTTTTAGTGCCCAGAACACGTCGCCGGACAGCGGCGTAGCGGTGCTCGGACTCACCACCGCCGCCACCGGAACCACGATCGGCGGGCGCTTTGAAAGTGCCAGCGATGAAGGAATCGGCGTTTTGGGCCTTGCTACGACAACAATGGCCAATGGATACACTACGGGCGTGCATGGTCAGGCCGCCAGTTCCATCGGGCGCGGCGTATTTGGCCGGGCGACAAGCGCTACTGGCGAGAATTATGGAGTGTGGGGCCAGAGCGATAGTTCGGCGGGAAGGGGTGTCTACGGCTTGGCCAGCGCCGCTACCGGCGCCAACTACGGTGTGTGGGGCGAGAGCAACAGCCCCGGCGGATACGGCGTCGTCGGCATTAACAACAGCCCCAGTGGCTCTACCTCCGCAGTGTTCGGACGGAGCTCGAGCACGGACGGGAGCGGCGTAGTCGGCCGTGCCATCGCCGCTACCGGCACAACCTTCGGCGGGTCCTTTGAGAGCAGCAGCTCGGGCACGGACTCTACGGGTGTCCGCGGCTTTGCCAGCGCCGGCAGCGGCACCACCTACGGCGTGCGTGGAGAAACCCTTAGCACTTCCGGACAGGCTGTTTACGGACTGGCGGCGGCGGCGAGCGGAGTCACTTTTGGCGTTCGTGGCATCAGCGTCAGCCCGGACGGGACGGGCGTTTCCGGTCTTGCCAGCGGCACCTCTGGGTTAGGCTATGGGGTCGAAGGCATTGTCAACAGCACGTCCGGGTATGGCGTGAGAGGCATAGCCACCGCCGACAGCGGCTCTACCTACGGGGTGTACGGGCGTAGCTTCAGCTCGGCCGGCTTCAGTGTTTACGCGCAGGGCAATATGGGTGCGAGCGGCACCAAGCCATTCCGCATCGATCACCCCGACGACCCGGCCAACAAATACCTGTTGCATTACGCCGCGGAAAGCCCGGAAGTCATCAACTTCTATCGCGGCAACGTTGTGCTCGACGGAGCAGGCGCGGCCGTGGTCGAGCTGCCGCACTACTTCGCCAAGATCAACACGGCGCCGAGCTATCAACTAACGGCAATCGGCGCCCCCATGCCCATGCTTCACGTGGCCGACGTGATCGACGAGGCGGCGCTGAGCGCCGGGGCTAAGGCCGAGCCGGGTGTCGCCGCGCCCAAGTGCTCATTCCGAATCGCCGGCGGTGCGCCCGGCGCCAGGGTTTCCTGGCGTGTTGAGGCCGTCCGCAACGACCGCTGGGTCAAGCAGGGCGGCGCGCCCGTCGAGGTTGAGAAGCAGGGCCTTGAAAAGGGCACGTACCAGCACCCCGAGCTCTACGGCCAGCCGCCCGAAAAGGGCATGAACTACGACGCGGCGCGCCGTATCCCTGAGCCCGTGCGCCCGCCGCCAATCGCAGTGCGCGACGCGAGACGGCCATGAAGAACGAGCAAGGACGAATGATCGCGGAACACCGCGGGAGAGCTACCATGGGCTTCCAAGCACCGGGAGCGATGAACATGTCCAAGCGCACGTTGGTCGGCATCATCTTTCTGCTGACGATCGCCGCGGCAACGGTCTCCTTTGGGCAGTACGAGATTCCGTGGCACACGGTTGACGGCGGCGGACAGATGTTCAGTAGCGGCGGCGTGTTCGAGCTGGGCGGAACGATCGGGCAGCACGATGCAGGGCCGCAGCCGGCGATGAGCGGCGGCGTGTTCTCGCTGACGGGCGGGTTCTGGACGGTGACGGTTTCGTGCTTCTGCCCCGGCGACCTGAACGGCGACGGGAAGCGCAACGGCGCGGACGTGCAGTTGTTCGTGACGTGTCTGCTGGCGGGGACGGGGAATTGCGTGTGCGCGGACGCGAATCAGACGGGCGGGCTGACACCGGCCGACGTGCCGACGTTTGTACAGCAACTTCTTACGTCAACGGCGTGCCCGTAGTCGGCGGCGATTCGGGTGCGGCAGGTTTCGTGAGCAGACGAGGCCACAATCCATTTCAGATTGCCGGCCGCGCGTCGACCGCATCGTTCCGTCCAACTACGATGATTGCATGTCCGTCGTCCGGCTCATGCGCGAAATCCGATTCTCCATCGACCGCGATTGGGCGGGGGCGGCGCATGGGGAGGAAGGGTTTGGGCAGGCGCATCCGGTGGCGAACTCGTGGGGCGGGTGGCCGTCGGCGGTTGGGATTGCGCCGTACCTGATCCTGCGGGCGTATGTCGAGGGGCCGCCCGATCCGGTCACCGGCTACCTTGTCAACATCAAACTGATCGACGTCCTGCTGCGGGAGAAGGCGATTCCGCTTGCGGCGCGGCGGCTGCGCGAGTTCGGCGTGCGGGCGACGGGCGAGCGGCTGGTGCAGGGGCTGTGGGCTGAAGTCGAGCCGCACACACCGCGGCCGGCACGGCTGGTTTCGCTGGAGTTGCGGACGACACCGTATGTTCACTACGCGATCGAGCGGGGAGCGACTGAGATGGTGCGACTGACGCAGATGTTCGAGTTTTCGGCGGCCCATCGGCTGCATGTCGACTCGCTCTCGGATGAGGAGAACCGGCGGGTGTTCGGGAAGTGCAACAATCCGAGCGGGCACGGGCACAACTACCAGGTGGAGGTGAGCGTGGCGGGGCCGGTGGATGAGAGCGGGTGCGTGATGCCGTTGCCGCGATTTGAGGACATCGTGAAACGCGAGGTGATCGATCGGCTGGATCACAAACATCTGAATCGGGACACGGCGGAGTTCGCGAAGGTCAATCCGTCGGTCGAGAACATCGCGCTGGCGATCTGGGGGATGCTGGCGGAGAAGGTGCGGCCGGCGAGGTTGGAGTGCGTGCGGGTATGGGAGACGCCGAAGACGTTTGCGGAGTATCGGGGCGGTTGAGCGTGCGCAGCTCGCAGGTGATCCAATCGTCCGTGGATTTTCTTCCAGCTTCATGAGGCCCGCCGCTTCGGCGCGGTCGATCTCGCTCATGCCGCCCGCGCCGAGGTGGGCCACCACTTGATGCGGGCCAAGCGTTTGTTCGCACCCCGAGAATCAAGGGGCGACCTCCGTGACGAAGATCTTGGAGATGTACCGCTCCCAGTCGTAGACGTAAGAGTTCAGGTCATCGGAAAAGCAGATCGGGGAGATGTGCCTCACGCCCGAGAGATTCGGCGGGGCGAGCGTCCTGAACGGCGTGCGTTGCCCGGACTCGAGATCCACCCGCTCCACGAGGCAGGGAACGGATGCACTCCGCGAGGCCAGCACCGATGTTCCGTCAGCGCACCATGTGATCAGCCAATCGTCGTTCATCAGCCCCTTAACGGGCCGGGCGTTCCCGCCGTCGATCGGAAAAACCGCGAACGCGCCCGTCGGTCCGCGAGCGATGATGCTATGTTCGTCGGGAGAGAGGCGGCCGTCCCGCGTTCCCTCGGGGGTGACCGCGCGGGGGGCGCCGCCCCCGCCGTCGAGCTTGAATTCCTGGACGTAGAACCGCAGACCCTTTCCCGGCTCGGCCGCGTTCACGAGGACACGCAATCCGTCGCGGAACCACGAGCCGCTCGTGTAGGTGCCAAGGCCGGCCCGCTCGAACCGCACGGGCTCACCCGGACCGACCGGGTAGGCGATGAGCGTCGGCGGCGAGGTCGCGATCTGGGCGAGCACCCATTTGCCATCACGCGATATGTCCATCGTGCCGCCCTCGCCCAAGTGCTGGGCCGGCGATCCGTCGGTGGCGCGCACGCACACCCCGTAGTTGGGACCCATGATCGCGCTTCCGCAGGTGAACGCGACGGTTCGTCCATCCTCGGAGAGGCGGCCGCCCCAAGACCAGTCGAGCCAGGACACTTCACGCTCGCTTTCCGAACCCGGAACGCGAATCATGATCCCATCAAATTGGGTGTCCTGCGTGATCAGCCAACGACCCTCGCGGCTGATGTCGTGGATGGTGTTTTCCCCCGGGATTGGGTACACGACGTGCGCGACGCCGCCTTGCCTGACCGCGAAGAGCGCCAGGTGCGTGCCGCCGGTGCTCGCGGAGTAGAAGACCTCGCCCCCGTCGGGAGACCAGGCGATCCCTTCCATGCCCCAGTACCCGTCGGCGAGCATGGTCGAATTGCCCTTCAGGTCGATGATGTTGACCGAGCCCCGATCGTCGAACTTCCACGGATGCTCGAAATACGCGATGTGGTCGCCGCCCGGGTTGAATCGAAGGTCGCTGAAGTACCCCGTCGTCTCGCGGAGCACGTTGCCGATGGGAAACTCCAGTCGGTCCTTGCCGTCGACCTCGCGGATGATGGCCAGGCGCTCACCGTCGGGCGCCCAGTCGGCCTCGCGCACGCGTTCGAGCAACTGGCGAGGGGTGCCGCCGCCGATCGGCACTCGTGCCAGCGTGCCGGTGAACAGCCGCTGCGCGACATATTCTGCGTTGGTCAGCACGGCCAGGTCGCCCCGCGAAGACACGGACAGGAGGTGGGTCTGCTTCAACCCCAGGGGCTGGGGCTCGGGGCTCTCCGGGCGGACCACGAAGATTTCCGGGGTGTTACCCGAACCCGCGGCGCTGTAGACCACCGTCTTGCCGTCGGGCGAGAACGCCGCGCGGAAGACCGCCTCGGACCGGATGTTGAGTTTACGGAAGGCGCTGGGGCCGGGCGGCACGCGCTGGCGGCGTGCGGCGAACCAGGCGACACCCGCGCCGAGCGCGAACAGGACCGCAAGCGACCACGCCAGGAGCTCGCGCCCGCGGCGCGGGATGGCCGCGCCCGCGTGCGTCGCGTCTCGCCCGCTCAGCACGCGGTCGATCTCGATCCTCGCATCGCTTATGTCGTGCAAACGATTTTTGCGGTCCTTGGCCAGACAGTTTGCAAGCAGATCGCGCGCGCGCGGCGACGCGGTCGAAGGTAAACGGGTCCAGTCGGGCTCGCGGTGCAGGATCGCACCGAGCGAGTCCGTCACCGTTTCACCGGCGAATAGTCCTGAACCGGTCAGCATCTCATACAGCACGCAGCCGAACGAGAAGATGTCGGAGCGCTTGTCGACGGGCTTGCCGCGGGCTTGCTCGGGAGACATGTAGCCGGCCGTGCCCATGATGACGCCGGGGATGGTCGGACTGTGCACCACCGGGGTCGTGACAGTAGGCGAGTCCGGAAGCGCTGCGGCGTTCGCGGACGATGTGGCCCCATCGGCCGTTCGAGCCAGGCCGAAGTCGAGGACCTTTACCCTGTCTTGAGGCGTAACCATTACGTTGCCGGGCTTGAGGTCGCGATGGATGATGCCCTTTTCGTGGGCCGCCTCGAGAGCTTCGGCGATCTGCCGGGCGATGGTCAGAGCCTCGATCACGGGCACGGGGCCTCGCTTTAACCGATTCGCGAGGCTTTCACCCTCGACGAGTTCGAGCACGAGGTATCGTTGACCGTTGACTTCTTCGAGGTCGTGGATGGCCGCGATATTGGGGTGGCTCAGCGAAGCCAGGACTTTGGCCTCGCGCTGGAAACGGGCGAGGCGGTCGGGGTCTGCGGCAAGGTGCGGCGGAAGAGCTTTGATGGCCACGTCGCGTTCGAGGCGCGTATCAGTTGCGCGATAGACCTCGCCCATGCCGCCGGCGCCAAGGGGCGAGAGAATTTCGTACGGGCCCAGCCTGCTACCGACCTGCATCGCCTGCACGTTTCATTCCGTTTCCAGCAACCAGATGTCCGACTCGGTCTTGGAGCGAGTGTAATAAATCGTCGCGCCGTCCGCGGAGACGAACGGCGCTTGCGCGCCGAAGCCATCCTCCGCCAGGGACAGGAGTTTCCGGGCGTGCTGGCCGGTGCGATCGCAGACGTAGAGCGCGTCGTCTTTCACGAAGAGAAGTTGCCGTCCGTCGGCCAACCAAACCGCGAACCCGCCGTCGAGCCCGATCGATTCGAATTTTCTGGCATCGAGCGAATAGATGGCAAGTCGAGGCGGACCATCCCCTTCACGAAGAGTGCCGGCGATGGAGTTGCCGTCGGGCGACCAGGAATCCGGGCTGAACTTGCGGTCTTGACCGTCGGTCGCGGGAAAAACCTGGGGAGTCTGATCGGCCCAGGCCTTGCTCGGATCGATGACGATCAGGTCGCTCTCCGCCAGGAACAGTATGCGCTTTCCATCGGGGCTCCACATCGGCGCCGTTGTGCTCGATTTTGAGGTGCGGGAGAGTTGGGTCAGATTGCTCCCGTCCGGGTTGATGGCCCAGATGTCGTATTTTCCGCTGCGGTCGGAATAGAAGACGATCCGCCGTCCATCGGGGCACCAGACCGGGCCGCGATCCTTGAATCGGTCATTGGTCAACTGGCGGCGTTCGCGGCCGTCCTTGCTTAGCAGGATGACATCTTCCTGCACACCCGATGGCTGGCATGAAATCCACTCGCCGTCGGGCGATACGCCGCTGCCGATGAGACCGCCGGAGCGACGGGAGATCGGGATCGGCTCGCCCTGGATTGAGGCAGACTTGGGGTCGAAGACGATCTTCTCGACGTTCATGGAGCCGAAGGACGAAGTGAATGCGATTCGGCGGCCGTCGTACGAGATGCTCAGGTGGGCACATTCGGTGACACCGGCCGTGACTGGCTCGAAGTCGCCGGTTCGCCGGCCGGTGTCTTCATCGATCGCGACGCGCCAGATGTTCATGCTTCCGCCACGATCGCTGCAGAAATAGATGTAACGGCCGTCCGGCGACCAGATCGGGTTCCAATCGGTGGCGGGATCGTCGGTGAGGGCCACCGGCTCGCCTCCCGAGACGGGAATGGTGTAGAGGTCGCGCTGGCCGCCCTGCTTCCAGACGGCCCAGTATGCGATGCGCCGTCCATGCGGGGACATGCTCGGCTGGACGGCGTCGCCATCGGTGATCTTCTGCTTTTCGCCGGAAGCGACGTCAATGGTCCAGATGGGGCTGGTGGCGTTTCGGTTGAACGGTGCGTCGACGCATTCGGTCGCGAAGACGACGAGGCGCCCGTCGGCCGACCAGGCGGGGTTGAAGCCGGAGTCCGTCAGGCGGCGCGGGGATTCTCCGGTCGCCTCCATGATGAACAGCCCGCCACCGTCGCGCTCCGATCGGAACACGATGCGACTTCCGTCGGGTGAATAGGCGGGCTGCGAGTCGTCCTTTGGACAATCCTTCGTGAGATTGATCGGGTTCAGTCCGCCGACGCGGAGGGAGAAAATGTCCAGGTCATCGCCGTCCTTCGCGACGTAGGCAACGGTCTTGCCGTCGGGCGAGAGGGTCGGCATGTACTCGAGGCCGGCCAGATCGGTCAGTTTTGTGAACCGGGTCGTCAGACTCGGGCGCGAAGGCGGCGGTGTCGCTGTTCCGGTCTTGCGCCCGAAGTAGCCGGCGGCAAGCAGAACGAGGGCCAGTGCGCCGGCCGTCGCGATGCGCCGCCAGATCCCACGCGATGGGCGGGCGGCGCTGGTTACGGCGGTGGTGGACCACTCGCGGTTCGATACTGCGCTGTCCAGGGCAATGACGGCGTCGCCGATATCGCGCAGGCGCCGCTTCGAGTTTTTCTCGAGCGTTTGCCTGAGCAGCTCGCGGACGCGCGGCGGCGTGCGCGGCGGCAGTGCGCCAAAGTCCGGATCGCGCTCCAGTATTCTCGCGATGATGTCGCTGCTCGACTCGCCTTCGAACAAGCGTCCGCCCGAGAGGCATTCGTAGAGCACGCAACCGAAGGACCAGATGTCCGTTCGCTTGTCGAGGGGCTTGCCGCGGGCCTGCTCCGGGCTCATGTAAGGCGCGGTGCCCAGCACGACGCCCGGCCGCGTGTAGTTGGCGGTGATCGTCGGCGAGTCGACGATGTTCGAGCCGGAGTTCTCCTCCGACAGCGCCTTGGCGAGGCCGAAGTCGAGGACTTTGGCCTTTCCGTCCGGGGTGAGCTTGACGTTCGCGGGCTTGAGATCGCGATGGATGATTCCCTTTTCGTGGGCGGCTTCGAGCGCCTCGGCGATCTGCTTGCCGATCTCCAAGGCGTCGTCCACGGGCAGCGGTCCGGTCTTCAGTCGGTCGGCCAGGGTCGGGCCGTCCACGAATTCGAGCACGAGGAGGTATGTGGAGCGTGAATCAAGTTGGTATGGTTCAAATCCGTAGATGGCCGCGATGTTCGGATGGTTCAGCGAGGCGAGCAGCTTAGCTTCCCGCTCAAATCGCAACACTCGCTCGGGGTCGTGCGCCACGTCGTCGGGAAGCACCTTGATAGCGACCTGCCGGTCCAGCCGCGAATCCTTCGCCCGCCAGACTTCGCCCATACCGCCCGCGCCGAGGGGCGCAGTGATCAGGTAAGGTCCCAGGGATTGGCGCGGAGCTAACGGCATCGTTGTTTTGAGTGTGCAGAGGGGTGGTTTGCGGGCTTGATCATTGACTCCATCATCACGATTGTCACGGCGTCATTCAACCAACGGGCGGCGGATCATACTGCGTGATGGGAAAACGCGCATGGGCTGAACGGCGGACGAGCTTGAGCGACGCTGGAGACAATTGAGGTATTTCGCGGGGGCCAAGTTCCACAATTGTGGTCAGAATAACGAGTTACGAATCGAATGGATTGTCGGCGGGTGGGGACTGGTAGAATGGTTGAGGCGTACATCTGTCCGTACGCGCCGGTCCGAGGTGCGGGGAAACGCATGTTTTCAGGGATATTGGATCGCCGGGGGCGACGCGTGCTGGGCGTCGCGATGTTTGTCATCGCGGCAGCGAGTGGGCCGGCGTGGGCGATCAAGATCGTTGCCTACAACCTGCTGAATTACCCGGACGAGGCCGGAAATCGCGATCCGGCGTTTCGGACGATCCTGACGGACTTGCAGCCGGACATTGTGATCGCGGAAGAAGTCGAGGGGATCAACGGGGCGAATGCGTTTCGGAACAACGTACTGAACATGGTGAACCCCGGGGCGTGGGTGGAAGATCAGCATTTCCTGTGCGGCGACACGGATGCATCGCTGTTTTATCGTACGGCCGTGATTACGACGGCGGGAGCCGGAGCGGACCGTGCGACGACGATCGCAACGGCGCCGCGGCTGACGCCGCGATGGAAACTGCGGTTGGCGGGCTACAACAGCGGCGCGGCGGAGTTTTACGTATACGGATGCCACCTCAAGGCGAGCGATACGCCCGCGGACGCGACGGATCGACAGACGGCGGCGAACCTGATTCGTGCGAACGCCAACGGTTTTCCAAGCGGGACTCGGTTCATTGTCGTCGGTGACATGAATTTCTACCGGATGTCGACCGAGCCGGGGTATACGAGTTTCACCGGTTCGCAGGCGGACAACGACGGCCGGCTGGTGGACGTGCTGAATCCGACGCTGGTGGGGCAGGAGTGGCACAACAGCAACACGTATCGCTTCATGCATACGCAGTCGCCGCGCGCGAGCAACCCGCCGTGGATGGATGGTGGAATCACCGGTGGGATGGACGATCGGTTTGATTTCATTTTCATCTCGACGCAACTGAACAGCGGCAGCGGACTGTCGTACGTGAGCGGGACATATCGCGCGGTCGGAAATGACGGGGCCCGCTGCTGCAACGGGCAGGTGAACAGCCCGCTGCCGAACGGGGATGTGTCGAACGACGTGGCGAACGCGCTGTGGGCGGCGGCGGACCATCTGCCGGTGCTGCTGCAGCTGCGGTCGCCGCCCAACGTGATCGTTTTGACGAACACGCTCGACTTCGGCACGGTGGTTGTCGGGGCGGGCGCGACGCGCGACCTCACGGTCAGCAATCCGGCGCCGGTGCCGGGCGAGACGCTGAGCTATTCATACACGTCCGTGCCGCCGGGGTATGTCAGCGGGCCGGGGGGCGTGCAGTCGCGAACGGCGGGTGCATCGGCGAATGACACGATTACGCTGAACACCGTCAGCAGCGGGGTTAAGAACCTTTCGCCGGCGTTGACGCTTTCGACGAACTCGCCGGAGGCGGCGACGATCCAAGTCGGTGTGACGGGGACGGTGCTCGACCACGCGGTTCCGTCGTTGAATCCGTCGACGCAGGAACTGTTCGGCGTGCTGGACTTCGGCACGCACTCGCCGGGCGGCTTCAGCGACGAGATTGTCGAATTGTACAACGTCGGCTGGAATCCGCTGCAGGCGGCGGGCGAGATCGTGGATCTGATCATCACCGGGCCGGACGCGTGGCGGTTTTCGGCGATCGACGCGTCGTCGATTTACCTGGACGAGTTTCCGACATCCATCACCATGCACTTCGACAGTACGGGGTTGACGCCCGGCACCTACACCGCAACCGCGGAGTTCGTGATCACGGACCAGAGCGACCTGCCGGGCGCGGCGAGTCTGCCGAGCATATTCGTCGAGATGACTGCGGGAATTCCGGGCGTGAAGGGCGATTTCAATTTCAACGCGATCGTTGATTGCACCGACATCCCAACGATGGTGGCAGTCCTGCTCAATCCGGCCGGGGCGACTCCGGCACAGCGCGACATCGCGGACATGAACAGCGACACGCAGAACGACGGCCGCGACATTCAACTCTTCGTGAACGCGCTGCAGTGCCCGTAGGCGCGGGCGTCGGCCTAGTTACCTGAGTACATTCCGTTGTAGAGATCGGTCAGGCCGGTGAAGGTCGTGGCGGCTGCGTCGAGGATGGCCGCCATTTCGGCTTGAGAGAAGCCGGCGGCGTCCATGCTCTGGCGGAACGCGCCCCAGAGTTCGCGCTGGCGCGGGCCGTATGGGTCGAGACTGCGCGTGCCATCGGCGCCGTTGAGGCCGTAGGCGGTGCGGACGCGCTCGGCGAGGAACTTGGCGCCGTTCTTGCTGCCTTCGAGCACGTAGTGAAAGCCAAGCAGGGCAACGGGGTTCTCGCGGGCGGCGCGGTCGATGGAGGAGATCATTTCGCGCGTGGCGGGCAGCGGGACAGCGGACTCGGCGTCGCGGCCGAAGTGGCGGAGGTCTTCGCGGAGGTGCGGCTCCTGAAACTGGTAGTCGCGGACGACGGTGCCGACGGCGGGTGATGTCGCGGCGGCGGTTCGGAGGTGGGCTTCGAGGGCGCGATGGATGCAGAGAAGCTGGGCGAGGGATTCGACGAAGCGCTCGCGCGGCAACGAGCCGGCGAAGAGGGCCTGCTGGAAGCCGGACTTTTCGGCGGCGTCGTGGAGGGCGCGGGTGTCGTCGCGAAGGCGGGTCATGATCGAAGGTGCGTCCTGGACGGCTGTCATGGTGTCATCATCCTTTCGGTATTGATTCGTATGTCAGTCCTGCACGGTGGGCTGGTTGGAGGCGGGCGTTCTGGACGCGGCCGGCCCCACGACCCCCCGTGCGATCAGGACGGGCACAATAAGCCAGAGGAGACCTTTGACAAAGAAGAAGGCGAAGCCGGCCAATCCCAGCCGGCGAAGCCAGTGGGCGGATTTTGGGGTAGGCGGGGCGTTGTTTGGTGCGATGGAGGATTCCACAGGGGTCATCGGGGTAGCTGCTCCAATTGAGACTGAGTCTCAGTCGCAGCATCGTAGCGAGGGGCGTGGGGCGGTGCAAGGGGAAATTCCGGAAATGAAGTCGATGTTTGGATCCCAGAAATGATGCGCGGGAATCGGCCGGAGAGCGATCTGCTCAGGGCCCGTCAGGCCGCACTGCGCCGGATGATTCGGAGACGGCGGCGGCGGTGAGTATCGGGGGCTTCGGCGCGGGGATCAGTCGGCTTCCGGCTCGTCGTCGTCGTCGTCGCCACCGGCTTCGTCGGGTTCGAACATCGAGCGCGAGCGCTCCTTCTCGCCTTCGCACTTCAGGCAGCGCCGGGCGAAGGGGAGGATTTCAAGGCGCTTGCGCGGAATGGGCTTTCCGCAGCGGACGCAGATGCCGTAAACGCCGCCGTTCATGCGGGCGATGGCGGCATCGACTTCGTCGAGCTGTGAGGCCTCGATCGAAAGCAGGCCGGCCGTGAGTTCGTCTTCGAAGCCGTCGGAGGCGCGGTCGGCAATGTCGGACGGATCGCCCTCGTTGGCGGCAAGCTGGCTCTGCCCTGCTTGAACGACGGAATTGATCTGAGTGCGGCGCTGCAGCAGCACAACGCGCATGCTGTCGAGCCATTCCTTGTCGAACGGCGGCACCGCCGGTGGAGCCGGCTTGGCCGGGGCGGCGGGCGGCGGGGGCGGCGCGGGCTTGGCGGCCGGCTTGGCCACAGCGACCTGGGGTCGAGAAACGGGCGCGGGCTTGGCGGGAAGCTTCTCGCGCGGCTTGGCTTTGGCGGCGGGCTTGGCGGCAGATGGACGTGTGGGCTTTCGCGAAGGTGCCATGATTTCTTTCCGTAACCTCTGGATATTCGTGGGTTAACGATAAACGCACGGACCCGTCGCCTCGCGTCGGGCCGTGTACCATGCAATTCTATAGGCCGCAAGTCAAGACATCGTCAGAACTTTCTTTACGGAATTCGGACCCGGGGGTTCGGGGCGGGGCTGCGCGATCCGGGTCGAAATTCTTGCGCGGATGTGGCACGGCGGGCGCGTATAGGGGGTGTCGTCGCGCGGTGCGGCGAGGGCCTGAAGTCTGGGAGGGGTCGAAATGCTGAGGCGAACGGTGATCGGGGTGAGTTGTGCGGTGGGATTGGCGGCATGCGGAGCCGGCGTGGGATGCGTGGGTCATGGGCCGGTCGAGCTGGCGGCGGCGGATGCGATCGACGCGCTGGCGGGCGAGACGCAGAAGGCGCTGGACGAGTTCGATCGGGATCTGAACGAGTCGGATGCGGCGCGGGGGCGCGACGTGGCGAATGCGTTCGCGGCACGGGCGAAGCGCGATCACGCGGACGATGAGCAGTTGGCTCAGCACGAAGCGGCGTTCGCGGCAGCGCTCGATCGGCTGTGGGCCGATCGGGAGACGGCGATCCGGCGGCACGGTCGGGCGAGCGCGAACGTCGCATTGCTGCGCGAAACGGCCGCCGGGCTGCGGCGGATGGGGATGGAGTCGCTGCGGCTGGAGGATGAGGCGCGGCGCTACGTGGAGTCGTTGCTGGAGGCGCGGGCCCGGGCTGCGGCGGGTCAGGTTGCGGGCGGGGCCACGTCGGCGCCGGCCGGGAACTAGAGGAGGGGAATCATGGCGAATGTGGTTGAGACGTTGGACAAACTGATCGAGGCGGTCGACAAGGCAAGCGCGGCTGCCGAACCGGGGGCGACGCCGGCGGCGCGCGATGCGATCGACGAGGCGCTGGAGCGGCCGGCGCGAGAGACGCGGGTCGTGTCGCTGGCGGAGAGTCCGGTGATGCAATCGTTTCGGCTGGAGCTGTCGGACGGGTTGATCCGGATAGATACGCTGAACCAGGTCCTGCGAATGCTCACGCTGATCGTCGAGCGGTGGCCGGTGCGCTGATCGGGCGGGGTGGGGCATGCACGGATCGGTGTCGTGGGAGACGATCGCGGCCATGGCGGGCACGGTGTCGGCGCTGGTCGGCCCGCCATTGGCCGTGGTCATTCATCATGTGCGCGTATTGCGCGAGGACCAGCGGACGACGCAGCGGGAGCTGGGGCGGCGGATCGAACAGCTCGACGGCGACGTGAGGCGGATGGAGCGGAGTGTCGAGGATGTGCAGCGGGCTTACACGACGAAGGACGAGTGGCTGCGGGAAACGATGCTGGCGCGACGGCAGCTCGAGCGGCTGAGCGAATTGCTGGCGCGATTGCAGGCGGACATGGAGAATGTGCGGGGACTGACGGGGCAATTCGGTCGGGCGGTGAATGCGATCGTCGAGGTGGCGGATCGGCTGGCGGGTCGGGGCTGAGCGAACGCGACAGTCTGGTAAGATGGGCGCGACGCGGTCGGGCGGGGCGGCGAGCCGGGCGATCCGGTTGCCGACGGAGCACGCGGTCCGTGTCATCGGAACAGAGCATGTCGCAGGCCGGGACAGGACCATCGAATCAGGGCGAAGCGCCGCCGGTGATCGCGCCGCCGATTGGAAGTGTGGCACCGGTTGCACGGGCGGTGCCGCCGACGAGTCCAAGCTACATGGCACGGCCGCAGGAACTCAGCCGTTGGCCGAGTTCGATCGGCATGGTGTTCATTGTATTCGCCTGCCTCAATCTGGCGGGCGGCGTCTGCGGCTTGATGAGCCCGTGGTTCAATCAGCTCGCGATGCAGGCGGCTCAGAATGATGCGAGCGGGGCGGTGTACCTCGAGGTTACGAAGAAGTGGCAGGCGTGGACGATTGCGCTGGCGATCGCTTCGATGGCCCTGGCTTCGGTCATGCTCGCGGTCGGCGTGGGGTTGCGCTCGCGGCGCGGATGGTCGATCCGGCTTGGTCGCGCATGGGCCGTGTTCCAAATCGCTTTTGCGATCGGCCAGAGCGTCGTGAACAACGCCGTCATCAGCGACACCGTGCAGGCGGTGGTGCGCGATATGGCGAAGAGCCCAAGGCCGGTGCCGCCCGTGGTTGCCACGGGGATGCAATTCAGCTCGAAGATCAGTCTCGTTCTCGGCGTGGCGTGGACGATGGTGCTTCCTGTTTTTCTGCTGGTCTGGCTGATGCGTGCGAGCATCCGGGCGGAGGTCTCGACCTGGACCAGCTCGGCGGCGGACGGAGGCGGGCGTGCGCTGCCGCCAGTGTAACTATCGACTCTGGAATCTCGCGTCGCGGCAGTGCCCGGAGTGCGGCAAGCCGTTTCGACCGAGCGAGTACGAGTTCACGCCGAACTCGGTTCAGTTCCTATGTCCCCACTGCCGGCAGACCTACTACGGAACCAGCTCGCGCGGGCACCTGGAGCCGGCGGCGTTCAACTGCGTGAAGTGCGGGACGTTCCTCACGATGGACGACACGCTGCTGCTGCCGGCGGACGGCGTGGTCGAGGAGCAGACCGAACTGTTGCAGGTGCCGTGGCTGGAGCGGCAGACGCGCGGGCGCGTCCGGGCGTGGTGGGCGACGTCGAAGATGGCCCTCAAGCAGCCGCAGCAGATGATGGCGGCGCTGCCGGAGGGATTTCCGGTCGGCGGGGCGGTCTGGTACTCCTTCGTGACGAACCTGCTGGTTTATGCGGTGAGCTTCGGGCCGATCTTTTTGATCCCGATGCTGGTGGCAGCGTTCGGGCCGGGACGAACCGCACCGGCGGCGGTCGCGATCCTGATCGCCGTTGCGCTGGTCGTCGGCGCGGCGGTCTCAACGATCCTATGGATGGCGATCTGGGCGCTTCTGACACACGGCGTTCTGCGGGTCATTGCCCAGCCGCAGCTCGGATTGGCGCGAACGATGCAGGCGATCTGCTTCAGCAGCGGGGCCAACGTCGTCACGGCCGTACCGTGTCTCGGGCTCTACGTCGGGTGGATCGCGTGGATTGTCAGCGCGGTGCTGATGGTCAAGCGGGCGCAGGGCGTGTCGGGCGCGCGGGCGGCGATTGCCGTCGCGGGGCCGCCGGCGGTGGCGACGGTAATCAGCATGGTGGGGTACCTGATCTTCATCACGCAGATGATCGCGGTCAGCAACCGGTTCACGACGACGCGGCCGGTGACGCCGGGGATGTATCACGAAGCACTGCAAACGGCGATGATTCAGTACGCGGTGCTGCACCCGGGGAAAGCGGTGTCGCACGTGGGGTCGCTGATCTGGGATGGCGACCTGCTGCCGAGCGACCTGGTGGTTTCGGGCGGCGAGGAGCGGGCATCGCGGATCCAGCTGGGCGACGTCAGCATCGGCGAACTGGAGGCGATGCCGCTGGCTGCGCGGCGCGCGCGGCGCGATGCGGCGCTCCAGGCGCTGCCGGCGAACCAGCCGGTCTATCGACTTGGGGATTACGTGTTCACGCACCGCGGCACGAAGGCGATTTCGGGCACGGTCCACTGGATTGCGATTGAGTGGCCGGCGAGCCGTGGCGACGACGATTTGACGCCGGTGCGCGTGATTCCAAATCTTGGGACGATGATCCAGATTTCGCCGGCCGAGTTTCCCACTGCGCTGGCCGGCGAGAATGCGCGGCGCGCGGCGGATGGGATTGCGCCGATCCCGGATCCCAAGACGGTGGGGGCGACGACGAGCGAGGATGCGGAGCGGGGCGACGAGTGACCGGTTTGTAACGATTGCAAAGCCGTGCTCGCTCGTAGTAATATTTGGTTCTTGGTCCGGGGATGGCTCGTCGTGCGGATTGACCCGCACCTTTCACGCGACGTTGTTCGCCACGGGTTCAGGAAGAGGAGCGAAGCGATCCAATGCGCCTGCGTGGACCGTGTCGGGGTTTTGGTTTGACTTGGTTCGGCGTCGCCGTGCTTTGCGCGGTTGGAGGGCCGGCGACGGCCGGGGAGTATGCATTTCGCACGGGCGAGCCGAACGGCGATGTCGCCGTGGGGGCGCGGTTTCCGTCGCGCGATCGGAACGAGATCGAGGCGGCGGACGATTTTGTGCTCGAAGAAGAGACGGCGATCCGCTCGGCGACGTTCACGGGACTTTTTGGGTATCGGGCGTCGATGTCGGCCGTGCAACGGGTTGATGTTCGAATCTTCCGCGTGTTTCCGCTCGATTCGATGACTCCGCCGCCGGGCTTCGTGCCGACGCGGGTGAACTCGCCGGGCGACACCGCGTTCGTCAGCCGCACAACGGCGGAGGACGGGTTGACGTTCACGGTCAAACTGCTGCAGCAATTCTTCTGGGGTCGGCGGACGGCGCTGGACGACATCCGGCCCGTTCCGCACCAGAGAACGGGCGGCGAGTTGCCGGTGCTGGGGGAGAACGTGCGGTTCGAAGTGGTGTTCACGCCGCCGCTGGTGCTGCCGGCCGGCCATTATTTCTTTACGCCGAAGGTGAAGATGTCGAACGGGAACTTTTTCTGGCTGTCGACACCGCGGCCCGGTGGTGCGCCGGCGACGCCGATTGAGCCGGACTTTGAGGCGTGGATTCGCAATCCGCACATCGAACCGAGCTGGCTGCGGATCGGGAGCGACATCATCGATCACACGCCGGACCCGGCGGTCAACATGGCGTTCAGTCTTGCGGGCGTGACGTGCTCGGACGCGGACGCCGACAGCGATGGCGTGCGCGACTGCGAGGACAACTGTCCGGCGACGCCGAACGCGGACCAGGCGGACGGCGACCGCGATGGCGTGGGCGACGCGTGCGACAACTGTCCGGCGCAATGCAATCCGGCGCAGGGTGCATGCGATTCGGAGGAGACACTGCTGGCGTGTCGTGCGCCGCAATGCGGGGCGTGCGGGTTGGGGACAGCGAGCAGTTCGCCGGTGACGCTGTTGGCGCTGTTCGCGATGCGGCGGCAGTTGCGGCGGAGCTGAGTTCTAAAGCTACCGACGCCTGCGTTTCGAGCGACCTTCACGAACTCTTTCGCGAATACATCGCCAGTCCTTCTCAGTCATGGGAACGGCTGGCCCACTCGAAATTGCATTAAGCAAGTTGTCGTCAATCTCGCGCTGAATGCGCTCGCCGTCGCGGGTGACCTGTTTCATGTTCCGGCTTGCGGTTCCATTACCATCAGTTCGTCGCACGACTATCGCTCCTTATTTTTTCTGCGGCAGCGGCAGGCCGAGGCGGGCCATGACGGTCTTGAGGTCTTCCCATGCTTTCGCCTTTTCTCCCGGGCTGCGGAGCAGGTAGGCCGGGTGGAAGGTCGGCATGAGCGGGGTCGGCTCGCCGACGAGCGGCGAACCCGAAAGATAGAAATCGTGCCAGCGGCCGCGCAGCCGCGTGATGCCCTCGCGCGTGTTGAGCAGCGTCTGGGCGGCCGGGCCGCCGAGGGCGATGATGACCTCGGGGTTGATGGTGCGGAGCTGCTCGAAGAGGTAGGGCGAGCAGGCGGCGATTTCGTCCGGGGCGGGCTGGCGGTTGTCGGGCGGACGGCACTTGATCACGTTGCAGATGTAGACGTCGTCCCGCTTCAGGCCCATGCCTTTTTCGATCATGTCGGTCAGGAGCTGGCCGGCACGGCCGACGAAGGCGAGGCCGGTGCGGTCTTCCTCGGCGCCGGGGGCCTCGCCGACGAAGGCGATGCGTGCGACGGGCGAGCCCTGGCCGAAGACGGTTTGGGTGCGGCCGGCGGAGAGGCCGCACTTGGTGCAGGGTTTGACCTGGGCCGAGTCGAGTGTTTGCAGAATCGTCAGGCGCTCGCTGCGGGCGGCGGGGTCGTCGGTGGTGTGGAAGCGGACGGGGCCGGGCGGTCGCGGCGGAGCGTTGGGTGCGCTGGCGGCCGGTGCCGTCGGCGCGTTCAGACTGCGAGCGGGTGCGCCGGTCGGCCGGCCGATGGGCAGGGCTCGCGCGCCGAGGATGGCGTCGGCTTCGAAGCGAGTGCGGAGGGCTTCGCGGAGTTCGTCGGCGTCGGTTCGATTCACGCTAATCTCATGCTACTCGTTCGGAGCATTCCGCGGCGGTTCCAAGCGGCCTACCGGTGAACCTGGGGCGCAAACATAATCCGCCAGTTCCGATGCCGCCAATTTGACGACGACGTCGGTTGAAACGCAGCGGACCGGGGTGGGTATACCTTCGGATGAGCGCGAGCGACCGGAAACGAAGGTACTCCAAAGTAATGCTGGGATTCGCGATCGTCGGACTAATGTCGTCCGTGATGATGGTCTTCGTGATACGACGGGCGTTCACGCCATCGCCGAGCTTCGAGGCGTTGGCTGCGATGCACGCGATTCACCGGGCGCTCGATTTGTATCATCGAGACACCGGAATGTATCCGACAACGCAGGCCGGCGTCGCAGCGTTGCGCTCTCTGTATCCTGGGGGACCGTACATTGCCGAAGATCTGGCAGTTGATCCATGGGGGCGGCCATACCTCTACTCGATCAAGGCGGACGGGAGTCCGACCGTCGCGACTCTCGGCGCGGACGGCCAGCCGGGCGGCATTGGTCCGGATGTGGACCTTGTCATCGAACACGGTCAGGCCGCGTTCTAATGCTATTTCCGAATAGACTTGATTCGTTCGACATTCCTATTTGAGTGCCGAACGTCTTTCATCGGAGATCGCGCTGCGATTGACATGGCAAGCGTCGGGGAATCTGCTGGACGGATTATGAACGATGCGGTGATCGGTTTTTCGGTGGAGCGGCCGTTTGTGCTGCGGGTGCGGGTCGATGCGGAGCACATCGACGGGCAGGGGCATGCTTCGAACGTGGCGGTCGTGGAGTGGATGAACCGGGCGGCGATCGAGCACTCGGCGGCGCTGGGGCTCGACCTGGCGGCGTACCAGCGGCTGGGGGCGATGTTCGTCGTGCGGCGGCACGAGATCGACTACGTCCGGCCGGCACGGGCGGGGGACGAGCTGCTGTGCGCGACGTGGATCGCGGTGATGGAGAAGGCGTCGGCCGAGCGGCGGCACGAGATCGTGCGGGCGGTGGACGGGGAGATCATCGCGCGGGGGCGGAATGAGTGGGCGTTCGTCGATGCGGCCACGGGCCGGCCGCGGCGGATTGCGGAGGAGGTCTTGCGGGCGTTTGGGGCGGCGAAGTCGGACTAGCGCGCCTGACACTCAGTCGGCAATCGCATTAGCGGGCTCAAATGGAGAGAGTGGCCCGCTCGGGATGTTTGTGATGACGGTCAGTCGCGCGGCGATTGTTGTGGCCGCGCCGCAGTCGTTGGTGACGACACAGTCGTAGAGGCCCACATCGATGCCCGACGCGGCGTTGATGGTCAGTGAGTCGGTCGTTGCGCCGAGGATGTGGCCGTCGTCGGTGAGGTTGGCATTGTCCTTTCGCCACTGGTAGCTGAGCGGCTGGCCGCCGGAGGAGGCGAGGGTGAAGGTGGCGGCGTTGCCGGCCACGACTTTGCGGTTCGTCGGTTGCTGGGTGATGGAGGGGACTTCGAGCGATGGGCCCCAGCGTGCAAAAATCGGTGAGACGACGGTGCCGGCAGTCGTAAAAAGGCCGCCGACAATCAGATCGCCTCGAAAATCGCCGAACACAGCCACGTTTCCATCCACGCCACCCGCGAGCGACAGCCAGGTCGAGCCATTCCATCGGGCCAGATTGCTGGCGAGTTGTCCGCCGGCGTGCGTAAAGTTACCTCCCGCGACGAGTTCGCCGTTTTGCACCGTGAGGGCAGAAACGCCGGGGAACCCGTAGCCCGCGAGAGAACCGATGATCCGCCACGACGTGCCGTTCCATGCGGCGACGTTTTCGTATCCGGCCGCTATCAGTTCACCGTCATACGCGGCGAGGGCGCCGACCGCGAAGCCGACACCTGCACCGAGCGGATGCCAGTCCGTTCCATTCCAGTAGGCGACGCGATCCGCGGGCAGGCCGCCCGCTGTTCGAAACGAGCCTGCCGCAATGAGGCTTCCGTCATGAATACAGAGCGCCTGAATACTGTCATCCATTCCTTGGCCCAGCCCGCGCCACGCTGTGCCGTTCCATCGCGCGATCCGATAGACGGGTAGACCTTCAGCCGTAACAAACGATCCGGCCGCGATCAGTTCTTCGTCGTAAAACAGCAGTGCGTGGACTAAGCCATCGATTCCAGCGCCGAGTGGCTGCCACGACGAACCGTTCCATTTTTGCAACACTCCTCGCGGCGATTCCGCCAGCGGTGTCGAACCATCCGGCCGCGAACAAATCCTGATCGCGAGTCGCAAGTGCCAGGACGTAGAAGTCCATCCCCAAGCCGAGTGGCTGCCAACGCAATCCGTCCCAGCGCGCGATATAGCCGGCGAATATGTCGCCGATGGCCGTGAAGTTACCGCCCGCTATCAGAGAGCCGTTGTAAGTCCCGAAGCAGTTGACAACCGGATCGTAGTGCAGCGAACTGATTCCGGCACCCACGCGCCGCCAACTCAACCCGTCCCACTGCGTGATATGGTCCGCGCCCATTCCAACACCGACGGTGAAACTGCCTCCAACAAAAAGTCGCCCATCGTGTACTGCCAGCGCAAACACAAACTCGAGATAGTCGTTTATGCCATTGTTTGCGTCGCCCAGCGGCTCCCAGGTCACACCCGTCCACGCAGCGATTCGACTGACGCTGATTCCACCGGCGCGATTAAAGCGTCCACCGGCAATTAGCTTTCCATTGTAGACGGCCAGCGAATAGACCCACGGAAGCCCGCTGGAGTCCGTTATGCCGGTACCCAGGGGCTGCCAGTTCGTTCCATTCCATATAGCGGCACTGCGGGCACTAACCCCGCCTGCACTCGAAAAATTGCCACCCGCCACAAGTGATCCATTGAAAACGGTGAGCGCATAGACATACACATTGCCAGATCCGGCCATTCCGCTTCCGAGCGCTTGCCAGCTTGACCCGTTCCAGCGACCGATCTGGTTCAGTGTCGTTGTTCCGGACGCGGTAAAGGTGCCGCCAACGAAAAGACTGCCAGCATGCACCTGCAACGAAACTACCGAGTTGTTCGTCCCGGCGCCGAGAGGCTGCCAGGCAGTACCATTCCAACGTGCGATATTCCGGGCGCTCGCGCCTCCGGCCGATTCGAAATAGCCGCCAACGACCAGTTCGCCATTGAATTCCGACGCTGCGGCAACGGTTGGAAAGCTGCCCCCAATCCCAGTGCCCAACGGACTCCAGGCTACTCCGTTCCAGACGGCGACACGAGCCGCACCGATTCCGCCAGCAGTCGTAAAGTCGCCACCGGCGACGAGCTTCCCCGCGTATGTCGTCAAGGCAAAAACTGTGTCGTTCAGGCCATCACCTAGCGGCATCCAATTTGTACCGTTCCATGCAGCGATATTGTTCGAGAAGTCGCGGCCCGCAATTGTGAATTCACCACCCGCAATAAGGAGGGGCGGCTGAGGTCCGGACCCATCGGGATCCCACGACGTGAGCGCGTGAACGTTGCCGTTGATGCCCGGGAGGCCATCGCCGCGCCGCCACTCGCGAGGACAGTCGGCGCGAGTGACCGATGCGAGTGCGCTCAGAATCGCGAGCGCGGAGATCAAGGTCAGCTTTGCGTGGAAAGGTCCGTGCATTGAGGGAGAGTCCTCCGCCTCGAATTGTATCAGAATCGGTGCTTTCGCCGAAAGTCGCAGCGATCCGTGATCTTGGCGTCATCGTCCGTCGCGGCGATCTGAGGAATCCCCAATTCGCGTATAATCCGTCCCGAAAAGGAGCCCCGTTCATGCTCGGCGAATTTGATCTTGATCCGCAGCTCAATCGTCTGACCGACGTCATTGTCGCGAGCTATGAGGGCGATCCGCGGACTCGGCATGTGGGGCGCGGCTACCTTCCCAACCAGGCCGAGGCGATTGAATTGATCGGCGGGCTGCTCGAAGTCGCCTATCCCGGCTACTACGGCCAGCAGAACCTGTCGAAGACGAACCTGCGCTATCACGTCGGCGAGTTGCTGCCGCGGCTGGCGCAGAAGCTGTACATGCAGATCTTCCGGGCCCTGTGCTACGAGAACGAGGTCGAGGGGAAATACGACCCGCTCGGCGACTCGGAGCAGGCGGCGCCGCTCGACCGGCGGGCCCGCGAGGTGACGCTGC
>CAZONT010000047.1:0-15321 GCA_964581285.1 uncultured Planctomycetaceae bacterium
TGGCAAACTGCTCGTAGATAAACGCGTCATCGAAGTTACCGTACTTCTTCGAGTCATCGACCGTCGCCCCATAGAACATGCCGTCCAACCCCGCCCAGTACACGGTCGCGAGACACATCGGGCACGGCTCCGAAGACGTATACAAAATGCACCCGTCCAGTTTCGGCGACTTCAGCAGCGCACACGCCTGCCGGATCGCGTGCATCTCCGCGTGCCACGTCGGATCGTTCTGAGCGATGACGTGATTCATCCCATTGGCAATCACGTTTCCGTTCCGGTCGACAATCACCGCTCCAAACGCCCCACCCGTCTTGTACTCCACCCCCGCCTTCCGCGAGTTCGCGATCGCCTGCCGCATGAACTCCTCATGCTTCGCCTTCGGAAACCGCGCCATGATTTCTGCCGCCGTAAACATCTTCTTGTCGCTCGGCACCCCGATAAACCCCATCGCCACCCCCGATGGCGAAGATTTCATGAACCAGCAAACCCCACCCACGATCAGTCCCGCCACCAGGACCCGCACCGCAACCCGACGGACGCCCGATCCAACCAAAGTCATCGTTCACTCCTCGCGTCGAAAAATCGAACCATTTCACCGACGCGCGAATCATGCTCGCGTCGCTCGCGAAGTGCAATCCCCGAACGATCACTCGAACGCAGGCACAAGCTCTGGACTGCCGCCTGTCGTGTTACAATGCCCATTTGCCGGCCGCCTCTTCTGCCTTGCCGCCGAGCCCGGGGAATGAACCATGAAATTCTCGCGTCGAACGGCGCTTCGCGGCGGACTCGGAGCACTCACGCTCGGCCTCGCCCGCCAACTCGGCTGGCCGCAATCGGCCCGCGCCGCTCATCGACCTTGCCCGCCGACCGGTGCGCTCCCGCTCCGCGATACCCGCCCATTCCTCAAGCTCGACGGCCCGCTTCAGTCAACGACGATCCAGGGCCTTCCCTTCGCACCGGCTTGGTCGGGCGACGACTTTGCCAACCATGCCATCCCCTTTCACTCGTGCGAAAACTGTCTCCCCGGCGGACTGCCCGCACCTACCGAAGACGTCGACATCGCCATCGTCGGTGGAGGCCTCTCCGGCCTCGCTTCCGCCTACATGCTCCGCCGTCACCGCCCGGTACTGCTCGAAATGCGCCCGCGCTTTGGCGGCAACGCCATGGGCGAACAATGGGGCACGCATCTCTTCTCGCTCGGCAGCGCCTACTTCATTTCGCCCGATCCGGGGTCCTTCCTTCAACGACTCTACCATCAGCTCGGGCTTCACCGCGTCGTCCGCGTCAACGAAGGCGGCCTCGAGGCGGAACTCGCCGGCGCCCGCGTCGACAACTTCTGGCAGGGTGCCGGGTCGCAAGCCGAAGACCGCCCCGCCTTCGAGCGCTTCGCAGAAATCACCCGCTATTTCGCCGAGGACGCCTACCCCGACATCCCCCTGCCCGACGCCCCCGACGACCAGTGGATTCGCGATCTCGATACGCGAACCTTCCGCGCCGACATCGAACAGCGCATGGGGATGCCCATCCCGCCCCTGCTCGCCGCCGGCATTCAGTCCTACTGCTATTCATCATTCGGTTGGACGTGGGACGACCTCTCCGCCGCCACCGGATGGAACTTCCTCGCCGCCGAGGAATTCGGCCGCTGGGTCCTTCCCGGCGGCAACGCCTGGCTCGCCCAGGCGTTCTGGCAGGCCCTCGCCGCACTGGACGACGACCCTCGCTGCCAACCGCGCTACGTTCGCGGCGGCTGCCGCGTCGTCGACGTCCGCCTCGCCCCGCACAATCGAGTCCGCGTCACCTGGCTCGGCAGCGACGGCGTCTACCGCGCTCTCACCGCGCGCCGCGTGGTCATGGCGAACAGCAAGCACATCGCAAAGTACATGATGCCCGAGTTGCCGACACTCGATCCCGCCAAGTACACCGCCATGCAACAGCTCGACCCCGCCGCGTACGTCGTGGTCAATGTACTGCTCGACCGCCCGTTCGCCATCGACTTCTACGACATCTTTCTGATCGGCGATGCGAATTTCCCCATGTCCGCCGATGCCTTCACCAATGCCGGCAAGCCCGCCGACATCCTCAACGGCGATTTCGCTCGCCGCCTGGCCGAGCCGCGCAGCGTTGCGACGCTCTACTGGCCGCTCCCCGCCGCCAACGGCCGCTTCCATCTCATTGCGGACGATGCCTTCACGACCTTTGCCGAAGATCTCGCCCCCAAGCTCAAAAACATTCTCGCCGTCGTTGGCGTGCCACTCTCGGCCGTGCGCCAAATCCGCATGACCCGCTGGGGCCACGCCCTGCCCGTCCCCACCCCCGGCCTCATCGCATCCGGCATATGCGACAATCTCCGCCGCCCGTTCGCCGACAAAATCTTCTTCGTCAATCAGGACAACTGGGCCCTCCCGGCCGTCGAAACTTGCCTCCTCGAAGCCGAACACTTCTCCCACCGGATCGCCGCCGGACTCTAGCATTGCGATGCGTCGGCAGGTTTGCCGCTGGCTTCCATCCCGCCGCACGGCCGGCCCAGTTCCCCTTGGCGTCGGCGCCGCGGAACTCGCCGCGCAATCCCGCCACCGCGCCGGTACCATTAGCTGTTTGAGTTCGGACCCCGGAAAGCTGCACGAAAAAAAACCGCGATCGACTCGTTCGGTGCGGCACGAGAGAAAAGGAGAATCAAAATGGCTTACGTTGACGGCTACGTTATCCCGGTCCCCAAGAAGAACCTCGCCGCCTATCGCAAGATGGCCGAGATCGGCAAGAAGGTCTGGATGGACCACGGCGCGCTTGCCTACCACGAGTGCGTCGGCGACGACCTCGACACGAAGTTCGGCCTGCCCTTCCCCAAGGCCCTCAAGACGAAGCCGGGCGAAACCGTCGTCTTTTCCTATATCGTCTACAAGTCCCGCGCCGACCGCGACAAGATCAACGCCCGCGTCATGGCCGACCCGCGCATCGCCAACGCCTGCGACCCCAAGAAGATGCCCTTCGACTTCAAGCGCATGCTCGTCGGCGGCTTCACGTCGCTCGTAAAAGCTTGACGTCGGCCCCCGCGCGACGCGTCAATCGGCGTCTCGATGCACCGTTTCCGGCGAAAACGCCGGCAGGCACACTGCGACGTATTCGGCCCCCTCCGCCCCGGGCGTGCTGTATCGCACCCACTCGCCCGCGCGGGCTATCACCGCTTGGCCTGCGCTGACGTCGACATCACCGCCCTCGTGCTCGACGCGCAGCGTGCCCTTGAGCACGATCGTGTACTCATCGAACTCCGGCCGCTGGCCCGGTTCGATCCAGCCCGACGGACTCTTCATCTGAGCAACGCTCAGGGCGCCGGTTTTGCTGTTCACCCGCCCCACGAACTCCTGAATGATCTTCGGTTTGTTCCCGGCGGACTGGATTCGCGTCGGTGCCTGGATCAACGTCGGCATGGCTCATTCTCCCTCGTGACGGAAGCGTCGCGCGCAGAATAGTCGCCGCATTCGCGCCTGGCCAGCGTGATGCGCATTTCATCTTCGCGCGCCCGCCAGCGTCCGGCGAACGGTCGCTTTGCGCGGGGCCGGGACATCCAGATCGACGCGCTCGACGTTCGACGCGCCGCGCCGTCCCCCCAGTGCGGCGACGACGCGTGATAACAGAAACGCCGCGATGACCGCATACAGCGGCATCACCGCGAAGCGGTAGCGATGATGATCGCCGTACGAAAGCAGTATCGTGGTCACCGCGGCGTAGACGATGTTGAAGAGACAGAACGCCAGCACGGCCCGATCGGCCGACCCGTTCGGCAGCCATCGAGCCCGGGCCCGCGCCGGCCCAAGCACCGCAAGCGCCGCAAAGCCGAGCAAGGCGGGGAACAGGAAGATCCCCGACCAGGCGTACGGGGATCGGCCCAATCGCAAGCCCACCCAGCGGTCGAAGAATCCCAATAACGGCTTCAGCCGGAGTTGGTTTTCATTCGTCGGGAGGTTGAACGGGTATGTCTCATGCGCGGGCACGACGTATCGGTGCAGGTTCTTCCACACGCTGCGGAAATACAGTGACGGTTCATGCCGCAGCACGTACAGCGCATCGCGCTCGTACGCGGCCGCGATTGCCGGCATCGCTCGATGATGCCAGTTGATCGCACCCGTGCTCTTTCGTTCCTGATCCAACAGTGCGATTCCCGTCGCGTCGCCCATCGGGGCCAGCGGCGCGAATGCGCTCGGGGGCCGGTCATACAAAGGCGTCACCGCCGCCTTCGACAGCGCACCGCTGCGGACGAGTTCGGAGCATTCTTCCCTCGGCAGTTGATCCACCGTCATGACGACCAGGTTTAGCCCGCGATACACCGAGCTCCCGATCCACTCACCGAACAAGACCCAGTTCTTCAAAAAGACGGCCGCGACCAGGACCACCGGCACGGCAGCTAGGCCCAGAGTCCGCCTCGCGCCGGCCCGGTCGAGCAGCACGACGCCGACGGCCAACGTGATCAACCACAGAATATGAAACGTGCCCCGCGTCAGCACGATCAACGCCAGCAAGGTGAAAAACGCCGCCCCGTCGACGAGTCGCCTCTCGGACGCGTACCGATGCAGCAGCCAGGCGGCGGCGACCAGCCCCGTCATCAGCGGATACTCGTAGAGCAGCCAGTTCTCATAGAGCGCCGTCGTGGGATTGACCGTCAGCAGGATTGTCACGGCGGCCGCGGTCGTCGCACCGACGCCCATTCTTAGCATCAGCCGGAGTGCAATGACCGCCGCGAAGAGTCCCAGCATCAGATAGATGGCGTGAAAAACCGTCGCGGCATGCGCCCCGGACGCCTTCAGCACGACCCCGCACATCAGGTTGAACAATGGCGGCTGATCCCGCAGATAGAAGATGCTCTCGAGCAGCGAGCTCTTCAGCAACGCGGGATCGATCAATTGGTGATAGTTGTTCAGCGTCGATGCGTCGAACTGCACGCCCATCATGGCGTAGCAAATCCGCGAAACGACGAATGCAGCAACAACGACTACGGCGGCTGTTCGCCCGGCACGCGCGGATGCGGAGTGCGACGCACACGCGCTCTGGGCGCGGAGGTCAAGGATCATCGCATGCCTCAATCAGTTAGTAATCTGGGGTTATGAGAGTCGGCGGTCGGGAAAATACTCCGTTCGGATAAGCTCGTTATCCATTCAAACGGAATGATAGCGCGAACTCACGCGCTGAGTCGTGATCCCCGCGCTAATTTCAGTGCCTGCATCCCTGCACACATTCTGTGCAAAGATGCGCGCCTATCGCGCCTTCACCAGCGGAACATCGACAACGTGCTCCGAGACGAACCAGACCTGCATCTCGTTCGTACGGATCACGTCACTGACGATCAGATCGTTCGTCCCGTCGTCCCCATCCTGCGATGCCTGGCGCGCCATCGTCCGTGCCTCTTCCAGGATGACTTCGTGCGCGTGCAGGAGTCTTGAGATCTGGGCGGGAGTCTCCTCGCGACCCCGCGGCGGCCGCGGGATCAGCGTCGTTTCGGCCACGTCGTGCGCCATGGCGATCGACACGCCACCCAGAATCTGAATCCGCTCCGCCAGCGCGTCCACCAGCTCGGCCTGTTCGCCAAAGTGCTTGTCGAACAGAAGGTGCAGTTGATAAAAGGTCGCCCCTGCCGCCTGCCAGTGGTGCTTCTTGTACATGTCGCGGAGCACCATTGTGTCCGCAAGCAATTGATTGAGATTCTCCGTACTCCGCGCGCAAACCCGCTCCGACAAGGCAATCGGCAGCTTGACCACCGTGCCGAATGGTTGCGTTTCCCGCGCTTTCTGGCCGACGATCGGCCGTGCCATGTCCAGAACGCCCCGGTTGTTCGTCGATTTCCGCTTCATGGTGATCCTCCGCGCCGAGTTGTACCTGTAGCCATCGCCGCCGGAGCATAGGGCACCGGCCGCAACGCTTCCAGCGGTCGGTCGGAACAGCGGACGAACCCGTTGATAGAATCAGGTGCCGATCAGTGTGTTGGCGTACTCGACCACGTCGCCCGCATCGACGCCGCAACTTCCGTCGACGTTTGCGCAGTCGCAATCGCCGCCGGGCGTTGCCCCGACAAGCACGCAATTGACGAACGCCTGCAAGTCGTCGCCGTCGATGACTCCGTTTCCGTTCAAGTCACCGCGCGTAACAAGGCAGCCGCCGGGCACCGACATGGTTACGTCCAGGGTCTGCGGCGTGTGCGGCCTGAACAGGCCGAGCGTCGCCGTCCCCGCTACCGGCGGTCGATTGGCGGTAAACCAGAAGTTGTACATCGTCCCCCATCGCAGCGCGTTGGTATTCGGATTCTGCGTGAAACTCTCTGGACTCGTCCATGTGACGGCGCAACTGCTCGTCGATGCGGTCCACGGTGCGTTCGAGTACGGCTCGCCCGAATGATAGAACGGCGCGTTGAAGCCCACGTCCGTCACAAACGTCCCGGACGGAATCTGCACACTGAACGACCCGCCGCTCTTGTGTGAGTTCAGATTGTACACCGCGTAGTCGTATCGATAGTTTCCGGCGCCCACGTCCGTCACCTTGTATCCGTACCAGAATCGACCCTCGCTCGGCACATCGAGCGTCCCGATCGTGACCGCTGTATCGGGTGTGTTCGCGCCCAGGCCGTGATCGCGCCAGGCCCGGATCGCCGGAATTCCCGACTGCGTCGAATCCTGCAACGCCAAATTGAACGTCGTCGGCGCCACCGTCACGCGCCGGTACGAGGCATTGTTGTGCTGCGTCGGCTGCTGCGACTCTTCATTGCAGACATACACTCCGTCAACGAAGTACTGCGCTCCGGCCGTCGACAAATCGCTTTCGATCACTTGCAGCCGCTTGAAAATTGCGTTGCCGGTCGCCGTCGACACCGGCGTAAACTGCGACGTATATGCATTGATGCCGGAACGTGCCCCAAGCCGACCCTGCCCCGCATTCCAGCTCGCCGTGTACGTATCACGGCAGCCCGGCCGCAGCCCGAATCCCGATGCCGAACACGTCACGCCTCCGCAGACCGCGTCCGTCGAATTCGAGACGCAGCATGCATGTTTCGCCCACGACATCCCGATCTGCGTCAGCCGGCCGTCGGCCAGGCGGAACATGTTGAACGCCACGGCTGGGGTTCCGCTGTTGATCCAATTCAGGCTGGTCGCCGTTGACAGGTTGCACGTCTTCGTCCCCAGGCAGTATGCCCGAATCGTCGGGTTCGTCGTCCCGGCCGTCCCGTGATTGATCGTCTCTTGAATATCGCCGTAGAGGATGTCCTGCGCTTGCGCCAATTGGCTCACCGCGCCGACGACCAGCGCACATGCCAGCGAAACCAGAACTCCGTTGCAATTCTTGCGTACGTTCATTTCTTTCCCTCTGAGCCGTTCGGTGACGCCGATTGGTAACGCCGACCGCAGCGTTACTCATTCCGCCAGTATCGCAGATTGGTACGCCCCATTTCAACCGAAAAATCCGCGCAACTGCATGTGCCGTGCACGGTTACACATCCCGAATCGTATTCACACACTCGCCGGCGCCCCCTCGCACGCCTCCCATAGCAACTCCGCGATATCCTGCTGCTTCACGTGCTCTTTCCCCTTCGCCGCCAGCCCGTCGATCAACATTCGCTGACAGAACGGACACGCCGACGCCACGCGATCCGGCTGCGTCTCCAGAAGTTGCTCCGTCCGCGCGATATTCACCCTCTGATCGACCGGCAATCGCTTGTTCCCGTGCTCTTCTTCCTTGAACATCTGCGCCCCGCCCGCCCCGCAGCACATCCCTCGATCGCGCGTCGCCGTCGGCTCGAGCACCGTCAGCCCCGGAATCGACCGCAACACCTCGCGCGGCGACTCGTACACATCGTTGTACCGCCCCAGGTAACACGAATCGTGAAATACCACCCGCCCATCCACGCGGTTCACCGGCTTCAGCCGCCCTTCGCGCACCAGCCGCGACAAGAACTCCGAGTGATGGATGACTTCGTACTTCCCCCCGAAATCCGGATACTCGTTCGCCAGCGTATTGAAGCAGTGCGGGCACGTCGTCACGATCTTCTTGATACCCAGCCCGTTCATCGTCTCGACGTTCGTCTGCGCCAGCATCTGAAACAAAAATTCGTTCCCCGCCCGCCGCGCCGGGTCGCCCGTGCATGTCTCCGACGTCCCAAGGATCGCGAAATTCACCCCCGCTGCCTTCAGCAACTGCGCCGTCGCCCGCGCGATCTTCCGCGCCCGGTCATCAAAGCTCGGCGAGCACCCCACCCAGAACAGAATCTCCGCGTCCGGCTTCTCCTCAATCGTCGGCACCTCCAGCCCGCTCGTCCACGCCGCCCGATCCGTCGCCGGGAAGCTCCACGGATTCCCGCTCGACTCCATCCCGCGAAACGCGTTCTGCAGCTCGGCCGGAAACTCCGACTTCTCCATCACCAGGTTCCGCCGCATGTCGACGATCTTGTCCACATACGTGATGAACACCGGGCACTCCGTCTCGCACGCCCGGCACGTCGTGCATCCCCACAGAACCTCCGCCGGAATCACCTCCGGTGTCAGCTCGATCGCCTTCCTCTCCCCGTTCCCGCCCGTCAGCTCCTTCTGCCGCGCGTACAAATGATCGCGCAGGTCCAGCGTCAGGTGCTTCGGCGACAACATCTTTCCCGTCTTCGTCGCCGGGCAGTGATCCGAGCATCGCCCGCACTCCGTGCACGTGTAGAAATCCAGGATCGCCTTCCACGAAAACTGCTCGATCCGCTTGATCCCCAGCGTCTCCTCGCGCTCCAGCTTCCCCTCGATATCTACGATCGGCCGCAGCCGCCCGCGCGGCGTCAGGTCGGAGAAAAACACGTTCGGAATGCCCGTGATCACGTGAAAATGCTTCGAGTTCGGCAGCAGGTTCAGAAACAGCAGCACCAGCGTCCCATGCACCCAGAACCCCGCGTGCCACAGGAACTTCAACGGCCCATCCGACAGCCCCGCAAACGCCATCGCCGCCACCGACCCCGCCGGCTCGACCGCGTGGAACGTCACCGGCTGCCCCGCCGCCCGCGCCGCCCGCACCAGCCCCGCCCCGTCATACGTAATATCCGCGATCATCATCGTCGCGATGATCATCAGGATCAGGATCCCCTCAAACCCCTTCGAAATCCGCCACGGCTTCAACACCAGCCGGTAGTAGAAAAACACCAGCGTCCCCAGGATCACCAGCACCGCGAACACATCCTTGAGCAGCGAATAGACCTTCCCCACCGGCTGCTCGACCCCGAAGATCAGGCCGTCAAACCCCTCGCTGTACCCCCGCCCCCACAAGATCAGCGTCCGCAGCAGCAGCACCACGAACCCCAGGAAAATGAACTGGTGCGCGATCCCCGCCCACCAGTACCGCCGCATCCGACGCTGCGCAAACGCGTAGTCATACATCACGCGTAGCCGCCGCCCGACCTGGTCAAACCGGTTTTCCCCGACCCCGACCCGCAGCAGCTTCCAGCGCCCCAGGATTTGTACGAAAAACCACCCCCAAAACCCGACCAGCAGAATCGTCTCAACGACGGGACTCATACCACCTCGCGCCGGTTCGCCGCCTCACGATGCTCGTCGCACCCACACCGGCCACGATGTTACGGCCCGCAAATACCCCCCGCAACGCGTCCCGCACCCATTCCAGGCCGCGATCGTACCGGAGCGCCGCACGATCTTCGATAACGAAGGAACCGCCCTCGCGCAGCAATCCCTTTCCCTAGCGGCCGCCCTCGGTCGGCAATTAGCATTGCTAATGCTGCGGAATCGGCGCGTCGACAAACTCCTGCTCGTCGCCCTCATCCACGATGCCATTCAATTCAGATCGGCCACGCACGCCTCCGGCTGAAACCCGCCCCAAAACCGTCGTAGCCAACCGCCGAAAACGTAGAAGTTGTGGCATGTCCCCGAGCAGTCCGACAGAATTGCCCGCGCAAATCGTACGTAAACCGGACGATTTGCACCCCGCTTTTCACCCCCAATAACCTTGCTAATCCGCCTCGATCCGTCACCCGGTGGGCTCAAACCTTACCAATTGAAATAGCATCGATTCGGAGCGTATTAACAATATGACAAATATCTGAAATGTGATTTGACCCCGCGCACCGCGCCTCCTACCGTCTCATCGTGGCAGGTCCCTTGCACAAATCTCGGAGGCCATTCCGATGACACGCACCCAACGGAATTCCAACCTCTCAATCCCCGCCGCAATCGCTGCGGTACTTGCCGTCACAGCCATATCCTCGGCAACACAGCCGATCGGCATTTCGATCAAGGCCGGAGCGACAAAGGCCTGGCAGGCCGGGTTGCCGCTGACAAAATGGAGCACGGTCACGCTCCGCCACGGCAACCTTATTACTACCGTTCCGATCGCCGACTGGTCGGGCACCGGCCCCGATGTTCAACTCAATCTCTATCACAATTCCCTGTCCACCGTGAGCGGCCTGACGACTCAACCGGCCTCCGACTACAACCTCGGCAAGGGCTGGACGCACTCCTACGGTGGCCAGGTCTTCACACTCTCCGAATCGCTGGTCCGCGTTCTGGAGGACGACGGAACGCTGAAGGACTTCGCTTGGAACGCCAGCACGCAGACTTGGACGCCGCCCCCCGGGTATTATGACAAGCTCGTAGGCGGACAGACTGGGTGGACGCTCACCTATCCCGACCAATCAACCCGACATTTCGATTCCGACGGTCGCCTTACGTCCGTCCGCGACGCGTCGGGCTCGACGGTCACAGTCAATTACACGAGCGACCCGGACAAGCGCATTGATTATCTGCAAGATGCTCGCGGCCGTCGCGTCACATTCGGCGTACAGGACGGCCTGTTGACGACTCTGACCCTTCCCTGGCGCACCGGCGGCTGGACACGGACGTTCACGCTGACCTACAGCGGCGGCAACCTGTCCGCCGTCGCTGACCCGATGAGCTTCACGCGAGAATTCCTGTACGACACCGCCGGGCGAATCAAAGACGTCACCGACCAGAATGGCCACAAATCCCTCATCGCATACACCAAGGGTGTGCCGCGTTCTGTCAACGATCCGGAACCATTCGAAGCACAAGTTCAGAAGCTTTTCTACGACCCTGAACCGATCACGCCGGCAACAACGTTTACCCGACAGTATCTTGACCGACGCGGCAAAACCTGGGTCTTCGTCTTCGAGAACCTCGAAACCGGCAACTTGCTCAACGTCATCGATCCCCTGCTGCACCAACACACATGGACCTATGACTCCGTACACCAGCCCCTCACGTACACGAGTCCGCTTGGAAAAACCTGGACGTACACCTTCGACGCCGGCGGAAACCTCGATTCGGTCCGCGATCCTCTCGGCCACAAATGGTCGGCTGCATACGATCCGGTAACCAACAACCTTCTGAACCTCACCCCGCCGCTCGACGATCAGGGAAATGGCAACATCGCCAAACGCGTCACGATCGCCTACGAGGATGCCGCCCACCCGACGCTGCCGACAACAATCACGCAACCGGCTCCTCTCGATGGCGGCTCGCCCGTCGTCTCGCTGCTCGCCTATTACGGCCCCTCCAATCATCCCGAGTGGATCGGCCTGCTCGCAAGCGTCAACGATCCAAACGGAGTTCTCACCACGTTCGACTACGATACCTACGGACAACCCAAAACCTACCGCGAGGGTCTCCTGGGCGCGCAGCCGGAGACGACGACGATCCGTCCAGTGACAAACAGCAACAGCACCGAACCCGGCGGCGGAGCGGCCGGCGGCAGCGGGAGCGCCGGCGGCGGGAGCGGCTCGCCGAACCCTAACAACTGGCCAACCGGCTGGGGGTGCTGGCGCTATCAGCGCGTCCCGCTCACCGTTGAGTCCGAAATCGGCTCCGCTTGGGGTTTTCCCCCGGCTTGCGCGGTCGCGTCCGAGCTGTTCCAGTCCGGTTGTCCTTCGTGGACGTACGACAATTCCGGACGAGTACTCGAACAAACCACCTGCGCTGACAATCCCATCGATTCAACCGCGCCCACCGTCAAGCACGTGCTCGCCTACGACGCCCTCGATCGTCTTACTTCCTACCAACGAAAGTCGCACGAACCCTTCGGAGCGCCGAACTTTCATACGCGGAACTTCGGCTACGATCCCGACTGGGCCCTCGGTACGTACGAGCGAACCGGACCCGACGGCGACCTCACGCGCCTGGAGACGGACGACGCCGGACGCCCGACCCTTCTCGAACGGAACGGAACGATTGTCACCTACATCTTCGATGATGCCGACCGCCTCGCCGAGCTCCGAAACTTTGGAAACAACACCCGGTCCATCTGGGACTACGACGATGCCGGTCGCCTCGCCAGCATCAAACACCGCAAGGCCGACGGAACGACGATCCTTGACCTCATCTACCAGCACACGCCCGACGGTCTGATTAGCCAGATCACCGAGTTCGGCCCCACCGGCTGGTCCGCCACGATCCAGTACACCTTCGACCGCATTAACCGCCTGATTCGGGAGACTCGCACCGGTTCATCGCCTTACGATCTGGAATATACCTACGACAACGGAGGCAACCGCCGCGCCAAGACCGACTGGCTCGCCGGCCTCCAAACCACCTACTTCTACGACATCGACGACCCCCAACTTTTCGGCACCAACCACAATCGCATCGAAAAGTACGAGGTTCGGCTTCTGGCCGACAATTCCCTCCTCGAAACCACCTGGTACGGCTACCTCCGAACCACCTATAATTCCGTCATCCGCGAGACCGGCTGGGTCGAGCAGGTCATCCGAAAAACCGAGGAGTCCGACGACTACGACCGCACCTATCTCATGTACGACACCGCCGGCCGCGTCTGGATCACCCTCCGCGACCGCTGGCAGGTCTCCGAAGGCCAGCCCGTCAACTGCGAACGGCTTGCCGCACGCGAATACCGCTACGACTCCGGCCGGGCGAGATACCTGATGCGCGACCTCGACCCCGTCACCTTGCTGCCCGCCAACGGCTACGCCGGAACCTGGACCGACTACGACGGTGCCACCGCCTATGGCGACTACACCCTCAATTCCGACGAATCCGTCGTCACAACCATGCGCTACATTCCCGGCCACTGGGAGCAGGGCGCCACGTTTAGCGCCCATCACGGCGACCAGATCGGCACGAGCCGAGTCATGACGGACGCCGACGCCGGCACACTCCGCCGCGCTGTCTACACCGCCTTTGGCGAACTCGTCAGCGAAGACGGCACCGCCGCCGCCCGCTACGGCTACGCCGGCGCCTGGGGCTACGAAACCGACATCGCAACCACCGCCCCCGACTTCAACTTCCTCCACGTCGGCGAACGCTGGTATGACCCCAGCACCGGCCGCTTTCTGCAGCGAGATCCGATTGGAATCGACGGTGGGCTGAATACATACGCATACGTGATGAACTCGCCTGCGGACGGTGTCGATCCAGAAGGTGCGTCGCCATTTGACACGGAACTTGAGCGGGTTTATCGCGGCATCCGCGTGGCTGAACGCGCGCTCACACAGAATATTCACTACATTCGGCAGCAAACGCGTCAACAAGCAATCCGGTGCATTACGATGCTACAGAAAAGACGCGACATTCTCTTGCGGCTAAAAAACATGTGGTACGGGGCACCAGTGTTGCCAGTGGTAGTTACTCCACTCGCACCGAGGGCACCGTCGGCCCGGGACATTCAGAACCACCAGAGAACCGGGAACTTCGTGATCGACCCGCCATGGTGGCAGGACCAAGGTACTTGAGTACAGGCATTGGCTTGCACGACTCGAGAATAAGTGTTTGGCTATCAAAGGCTCAGCGCAACGCCGCGCTGCGCGAAGTCGAAGCAGTATCCACTTTGGACTTGCTCTTGTGTCGTTTTGATGACGCCGATTGGATCGCGAAACTTGAACATATTACTCGCGGTTTCATTTCGGAACAGCGACTCAATCAGCACGCATGTCGTGTCATGGCCAGCAGCCCCGTCGAGATGTTGGAGTCCTGTACTTATTGGAGCCTACGCTGCACCGCCGAACTTCGAGAGGTTTTGCAACAATTCGAGTCGTACTCCTCAACACGTCGAGGCGCCACTGCAATAACCGAACTTGCATTACTGGAGTTCTGCTTGTGCGCTGTTGATAATACAATCGCCGATGCCTTGCTACGCAGGATTACCATTGGGTCTCGGAGAAGGATGATTGTCCGACTCATAAACGTAAGCTTTGTTCCAAAGCGCAACGGATAAATCTGGACGCACAACTGGAACGGGGGATATGGAACGTCGATCGGCGATCACATCCTTGGGGGGCTAAGGGGACATTCTAGAATGGCATGAAGCGAATCTAAAATATCTAGAACGACTTTTACGAGGCGCACTTACAGCGCTGGCGGGTGAATTGGCTTCCCGCGATGATCTTGCGGTCCGGTCAACGTCATCCCAACCAGCCCACGACGGCCCACCTTCCCCGCCGCCGCCTGCCCCGGACAAGCCCGGTTTGCGTGCCACAGGCCCCGGCCCACCCAAACTGCCCGTGCGTTTCGTCCTTGCTGCCCGCATGTCTTCCCTCGCCCCAATTTCTGCGTTTTGGCAGCCCGCCCTTGACGTCGCCGCACGATGTCAAGGGTTTCTGCGTTTCACCTTTCACTCCGTCCTGCGGAACGCCGGCAGACCTTTCTCCCAGAGACATCGCGGGGCACGTTGCGCCCGCACAGAACGCCTGACCAGGCCGCGAAGGTGAAATTGCGCGCACGCACCGCCCACGCGGCCCCGGAGAAACCGCGCGAAGGGACAAAATGGCGAAGACTTTCCAGGCGGACGTGGGACGTGTCCCGGCAAATCCCGTCCAATCCCGTCAAAAGACAATCATGCGATCCCGTCCCACCAACCTGAATCGACCCGACGCACGCCGGCGCTTCTGCGCGCCGCGAGGAGACAGTCCGTCTGTGACGACTGCGCCGACGAGGAAAGATTGCCAACCAGCGCCAACCACCGCCAAGCCCCATGCGGCCCACAGGCCGCCTCACTCGCCCCCTCCGTCCCTTCGTCCCTCCGTCCCTTCGTCCCTCCGTCCTTCCGTCCTTCCGTCCCTCCGTCCCATCGTCCCTTCATCCCTACGTCCCTACGTCCCTTCGTCCCTGTTCCAGAGCCATTCTCACCGTTCTAACTTTTTGCGGCCGTCCCCTGTTCCAACGCCCGCCCCGTTATCAGCTAGTATCAGCTTTTCTCAGCAAAAAAGAGCCGTCCGTCCTTTCCAACCCCACGCCCCCTGCGGCCGCCGGCCGCCCCGGTCGGGCCCGTCGGCCCGGCGCGCCCCCCGCGGCGGGGGGCGCCCGGCGGGGGCCCGGGGGGGGGGGTCGGGGGGGG
>CAZONT010000047.1:15331-22869 GCA_964581285.1 uncultured Planctomycetaceae bacterium
CCACCCTGCTTGGCACACCCAACTGTCCCCCGCTGGCGATTGTCGTTCGATCTCGCCCAATGCCGCACAACAGCGCTTGGGCCCGCCCAACGCCCCGCCCCCCCGTCCGACCGGCTCAGCGGCTCGCCTCTCGCCCGCTCTCCATCCGCCGCCCATGCAGCGCCAGCGCCCCGACCGCCACGGGCGCAATCGGCCCGCACGACCGCACAAACGCTTCAATCGCCTCCGCCTGGTCCAGCATCGCCGCGATCCCCACATGCTCGTCACCCGCATCAGACACGGCCAGCCGCCCCAGCCACTCTCCAAACGTCAGCTTCAGCCGCGCCTCGAACAGCAGCTCCGGCTGGTGGATCTCCCGGTCCCGGATCAGCCCGACGCACACCATCTCCTCGATGTCCGCCGCCCCCAGCGCCGCCTCCTCCGCCAGCTCCCGCCGTACCGCCGCGAACGCATCGACCGTCCCGTCCGCGTTCAGGTCCACCCGCTCCAGCGCCCCGCCGAACGTGTGCACAAAGCCGCCGTGCCACGCCACCCGGTCGCTCCGCCGCCCCAGCGCCAGCACCCCGTCGCGCGTCATGAGTGTCGCCGTCGTCCCGACTGGATTGGCAAACCGCTCCCAGCCGAACTCCGTCACGCGCGAACCTTGATAAAGATTGCTGCCAAGAAAGTCGCGATAGCACGTCGGTCCGACTGTCATGCAAAATCGCCCGTCCCGAACTTCGTGCCCCACGTACCGAAGGAGGTCCCCGTTGAACAGCCGCCGCCCCGCGTTCCGCGCCTCGACCGTCCGCGTCTGCCACTCCGACTCGATCAATCGTTCGAGTTCCCCGGTCGTCGGCCGCGCCACCGGCTCGTACAAGACCGCCACCGCGTCGCTTCCAAAGCGGCCTTCAGCCAGTATGTCGAACACCGGCAGCGTCACCGCGCCTCCCTATCGGCCGTCATCCTGCTTCACGATTTCCAGCAGCGGCTTGAACGTCGGCACGTCGCACCGCCGCACCAGCTCGAACATCATCGCCTCGACCGTCGTCACGATCGCCCCCGCGTCGCGCATCCGCGCCAGCGCCGTCTCTTTTTCGAACTCCCGCCGGCTGCCCACGGCATCCGCCAGCACAAACACCGTGTAATCCACCCGCAGCAGCTCCAGCGCCGTCTGTTGGATGCAGACATGCGTCTCCACCCCCGCCAGCAGCACATGCTCCCGACGCGACCGCTTCAGCCGCTCCCGAAACGCCTCATCGGCCCAGCACGAGCACGTCGTCTTCACGATCGGCCCCGACCCGCCGGGCAGCAGCCCTGCGATCTCCGGCGTGGTCGCCCCCAGCCCGGCCGGATTCTGCTCGGTGTGCATCACTGGCACCCCCAGCACCGCCACCGCCCGCAACATCCGCCGAACGGCCGCCGTGACCCGCGCCCCCTCCGCGATCGCGGGCATCATGCGCTGCTGCATGTCGATCACAACCAGGACCGCCAGTTCGGTTTCCGCCAGAATCGCTCGCATTTCAACTCCATCCTCGCGCCGTCCGATAGTCTATTCACACCGACGGGTTGCGGATATCCAGCCCTCGGCCGTATCATGATGCGGTCCATCCCGCACTAGGAGGAGATCGTTTGGACACTCCCGCTCGTCCGGCTGGTTCGGCCACGCCTCATGGCCTGACCGGCAAGTCCGTCCTTATCACCGGCGCTTCGCGCGGACTTGGCCGCGGCCTCGTCGAGCGATTTGCCGAGGAGGGCGCCAACGTCGCCTTTTGTTCCCGGCGCGTCGGCGACCTCGAGTCGCTGGAGAAAAACTGCCGCGAGCGCGGCTGGAACGTCCTCGCCATGCCCTGTGACGTCCGCGTCGAAAACGCCGTCGTCCGCATGGTGCATCGCGTATGGGATCGATTTCGTCGGATCGACATCGTCGTCAACGCGGCCGCCATCCGCGGCCCAAAGCTCTCCATTTCAGAGCACCCGCTTGATCTCTGGCGCGACGTCGTCGAAACCAACCTGACCGGTGCATACCTCGTCTGCCGCGAGGTGATCCCCTACATGACTCAGCAAAAAAGCGGCGTCATCATCAACGTCGCCGATGCCGCCGGCGGCGCCCTCCGGCCCTTCCTCGGCGCCTATGCCGCGAGCAAGGCCGGCGTCGAAGGCCTCTCGAGCAGTCTGGCCCACGAACTCAAGGCGTCCAACATTCGCGTTAACGTGGTCGACCCCGAGCACACGCGCGACCTGTCGCCGGGGTCGTTCGCCGACCTTTGCCTGTGGCTCGCATCCGATGCGGCCCACAATATCACCGGCCAGCACTTGAAGGCCTCGGCTCCTCCATTCGCGGTCGCGGCCGCCCCGACGGCGCACTGACGCTTCGAACGACCGGCGACATGTCCGAGACCGACGAGATTCCGGAAGGATTTGAGCCGATCATCGTCGAGTCCGTCCGTCACGAGCCGACGGGCGAAATCATCATCACCTACGCGGGGAGAATCTTCGGCGGCATCATGACGGAGCCGCTGCCGGAAGGCGTTGTTGACGAAATCCGCCCCGGCGCAGAACTTTTCGTCCGCTACGCCGAGCCGGCCGGTGACGCCCGTCGCCAAGTCGTGCACGTCATCATGCGCCACCCCACCCAACCCGGTTGGGCCGAACTCTACGCGGACTGGGAGTAAATCCGTGACTCAATTCGAGAAACGAGCGTCCGCTCGCCGGAACGCGATCATCAATGCGCGACGCGCTTCCCCAGCAGCGGCGCCAGTTCCCCCAGTTTCTTCTCCATGACCTTCTTCGTCCCCGCCTCCAGGTTTAGTCTCAACAGTGGTTCCGTGTTGCTCTTGCGGATATTGAACCACCAGTCCGAATACTGCACGGTCACGCCGTCGAGCTGATCAACTTCCGCGTCCTTGTAACGCTCCTGTACTTCTGCCAGCGTCGCGTCCGCATTCGGGTTCTCGAAGTTGATCTCGCCCGTTGCATGCAGGCGTCGCAACGGCTTGATCAACTCGCTCATCTTCTTTCCCGAGTCCGCCAGCAGGTTCACGACATGCACGAATGCCAGCATCCCGGAGTCGCAGAACCAGTTGTCGCGGAAGTAGAAGTGCCCCGACAATTCTCCGCCGAACACGCCGTTCCGCTCCGCCAGCGTTTTCTTCATGAACGCGTGACCGACGCGATCCCGCACCGGTACGCCCCCCGCCTTCTCGATCTCCTCTTTGACCACTCGGCTCGACCGCAGGTCGTATACGATGGCCGCGCCGGGGCTCTTCTCCAGAAAGACCCGCGCCAGCAAGGCCGTGATGAAGTCCGACCGAAGAATGTTGCCTTTCTCATCGACAAACACGCACCGGTCGGCATCTCCGTCGAAGCAAGCTCCGAGGTCCGCGTGCTCCTGCTTCACCATCTCGCGCAGCATCGCGAGGTTCGCGTCGATCAGCGGGTTCGGCTCGTGTACAAATGTTCCGTCGTGTTCGAAGTTCAACGGCAACGACGTCAAACCGGCCACATCGCCAAACAGAATGTCGTACCACCTGCCCGCACAGCCATTCGACGCGTCCACCGCAATCTTCAACGGCCGTGCCAACTGCGGCCGGTCGTGCAGATATTTTCGCACAAATGCCTTGTACGGCGCGGCCAAATCCTGCTCGCTCATCCGCGACGTCGTCCCCGACTGGTGTTTCGGCACGCGGCAGGCGATGTCGCGAATGCTCTCGAGCCCAGTCCCCGACCCGACCGGCTTGCCCCCCGCCGCGCAAATCTTGAATCCGTTGTAGTTCGCCGGATTGTGGCTCGCCGTGGTCTGAATCCCGCCGCAAGCACCCAGGTGATTCACCGCGAAGTAAATCTGCGATGTATCGATGAGTCCGATGTTCACGACGTCCAGACCGGCCGAGCGGATTCCATCAATCAGGCTCGTTTGCAGCATCGGGCTATGGGTCCGCATGTCGCGCCCGACCACGACGGTCCGCGCGCTGTGCGACGCCATCTCGACGCCGCTGATCTTCGTCCGCAGGAACTGGGCCGTCGCGTAGCCGATGCGCCACGCCGCCGTCACCGACAACGGCTCCGGCACAGTCGCTCGCACGTCGTACGCCTTGAACACCTTCGCCAGCGCGTCGCCCGCATCAACCGCGCCCGTCGTCTGATCCGGTCCTGCGTTCACGCCTTGCCTCTCGTCATCGTTGAACTGGCAGCCCTTGCACTTGAAGAAGTTGGATTTCCGCCGCCCGCGGCAGACCGCGTTTGAAATCTTGATCTGCTCTTCGTTCGGGCAGTACTTGAAGTAGTCGCGCGGCGGCGCCTCGGTTTGCAACATGGCGCGCGTATGCTATCGCATACCCGCGCCCGTTCCAAACAGATCTACTTCGGGCGCGACGGCTGCACATCGATCGACACGACCTTCTCGACCCGCCGCCCCTCCCTCACGATGCTCAACGTCAGCCGCCGATCCGCGGGCGCGTGTGAAAGCGCCCGGTGAAGATCGTCGATCCCGTTCACCAGCCGATCGTTCACGGCCACGATCAGGTCGCCCGGTGCGATGCCGGCGGAGGCCGCCGCGCTCCTCGGTTCGACGGTCATCACCTCCACGGCCCGTTCATTCAACAAATCCAGCTCACGCGCGAGTCGCCTCTGCACCGGCGACACTCCGGCCGTCACGCCAAGGTGAGCCCGGCGGACCTCGCCATGCCCGATCAATTCACCGATCACCCAGCGTGCCGTGCCGGCCGGCAGCGCGAACCCAAGTCCCTGCGCCATCGCAATGATCGCCGTGTTGATGCCGACGACCCGCCCACGCGAATCCACCAGCGGCCCGCCGGAGTTGCCCGGATTCAGCGGCGCCGAATGCTGGATCACATCCTCGATCAGTCGCCCGGTCACCCCGCGCATCGACCGACCGAGCGCGCTGACCACGCCCGTCGAAACGGTCGAGTCAAACCCCAGCGGATTGCCGAGCGCGATCACCAATTGCCCCGGCCGCAATGCCTCGGACTCGCCGAGTTGCGCAAATGGTAGATCCCGTGCGGCAGCACGGATCAGCGCGAGATCGGTCGCAGGGTCGTCGCCAACAAGCGTTGCATCGAGTCGATCCCCGTCGCGCGTCGTCACCGACAGCTTCGTCCGGCCGCCGACGACGTGGCTGTTCGTCAACGCGTAGCCATCGGGGGTCACGAAGAACCCCGAACCCTGGCCACCTCGCTCCGACGCCCGCACGCCGACGACCGCCGGCGCAACGGCCTCCACTACCCGCACCACCGCCTGGGAATAGGCGTCCAGCAGGGCAAGCTCGCCCGCCTCCACCGGCCGCTGCCCTCCCCCACCCGGCTCGACATCCGCGTGGGAGTGGATCAATTTCAGGAATCGATTGGTAGTTTCCTGTGTTTCCTGCACGGCCCGGACCTCCGCGTTCGCGGAGTATACGCGCGCATAGGGCGGTCCGGCAGACGGCGGTAATCGGCTTCTGCGTCTCCGCGATAGATAGCGGGCCGGTCCATGGCACCCGGTTAGAACCGTACCCCTCCCGCGCCCGTCAGGACGGCGCCAAGATCATCATTCAGCCGCCTCTGATCTCGGTACTCAATCTCGAAATTACGCGTGATGACGTTGACGCCGCCATCGTGCGCCCCGGTCAGCCAGCCGTTTGCCGCACGTTGCACGAGGTCGCGGACCTGCGTGCTCGCCGCCCGCGGATAGAGCTGCGCATCGGCGATGGGGTTGCCAGTGAAATGGATCGGCGTCACGTCCAGCTTCCGCCCATCGAGAAATGCAAAAGTCTCACGGAAGTAGCTTCCCTCGACCGAATCGACTCCATTCGGCTGGTTGATCCCGGCGTCGCGATAGCTGAAGCGAAACGCCCCGCCCGAACGCGGCCATCCGACGACCGCCGACGGACACGCGAATATCTTCACCTGATCGCCGATACCGTGCGGCGCCAGGACCGTCGGCATCGCCTCCGGCCACAACTCCGAATCAAAGGGGTCGATCTGCGCATCGGTCACGTCGCTGCGCCCGAAGCCGGGCACTCCGCTTGTACCGGCCGTACCGTTTGTCATGGGCGTGCGAATAACCGGGACCTGCCCGTCCTCGGCGATGGAGTAGTTCCAGATCGCCGTGTTGATCTGTCGCAGGTTGGACTGGCAAACAACCCGTCGGGCCTTCTCCCGTCCCGCCTGGAGGGACGGGAGTAGGATTCCGATGAGCAATGACGTGATTGAAATCACGACGAGCAACTCGATCAGCGTGAATCCCTTACGCGTTTTCATGGCGGCTCCTTCGCGAAGCGGACCGCCCGATGAGGGCGGCGCCGCAAACCAACAGCGCGAGCGTGGCCGGCTCCGGAACCGGCGTGGACTGGGCGATGAGCACGACGTCGTAGCCGACGGTGTCGGCAAACACGGGATCCGGGCTGTTCGCGATCCCGAAGCCGGCGGACTCCAGAAACACGAAGCTGTCGGAGTTCGGATTGATCAGCGGCACGACCACCGCGTCGAGGTACGCCCCGAGATCTCCACCGAACGCCGTCAGCGTCAACCCGCCGTTGTTTGCCGCAGCAAAGCCGTCGAGCGCCGTACCACCCGTGATCGATGTCGTCGGTGCGCCCGGCAGTGTCGTATTGAAAATGCCGCCCGGAACGCCGCTCACTGCAGACCACAATGTCGATCCAAGTCCCTGCCCTGCCAGCGTCGGGAAATTGCCGCTGCCATCGCGTTCGATAAGCCATCCGCGTAGCCCGCCGAGGTACTGAAACGTTCCCAGCGTGCTGGCCGTGCTTGAGGTCGGCTCGATCGCATCCTGCCAGAACTCGTAACCCAGGTTTGAAACGCGGCTGACGCCGGTCAGCGTGCCGCCGCTTCCGCTGAACGGCGTGAGCGTTCCGCTTCGCGTATCGACGGCCGGATTGATCGCGCCCGTCTGACCGCCGAGCGGCGTCGTGCCGGCCAGCGTATTAACCGTGACGCCGTTGCCGGCCGCGATGCCTTGGCTGCCTTCGTTTGTCCCCGTGACGTCGAAGCCCGTGAGCCCTATCGAACCCGCGCCATGATTGATGTTGAGTCCGATCGTGCTGGTTGAACCGGGAATCGCGACAGGAGTCTGCCCGGCAACAGGCACGAGCGATCGCGAGCCGTTTCCGAGATTTCCGTCGAGGTCAAGCTGCGGACCGCCGAGTGACTCGATGGCCATGATTGGGAGGGCCTTGAGACCGCCGGCATTCAAAGTGAGAGATCCGCGGCGATAGAGAAAGCTCAACGAGCCGAACTGATTCGGAGTGTAGAGCGGCGATCCGCTGCCGAGCCAGTTGATGGTCCCGCCGACGTCGGCAGTGCCCGCCAATCGGTCGCCGTCGCTGAATTGTCCGGGAGCGAGCCCCGGGCCGGGAACGGCGGAGACGAAGCGCGTCGTGCCGGGGTAGCGATTTGCATCGACGCCGGTCAAAAGTTGAAACTGCTGGGCCGAGGCGACACTCGCGACCAGAGCCAGCGTCATCATTACAAGAGTCTTATTCATTCGAATCATGATTTCTTTCACCTTTCTCCGAAAAGCACCTGCCTAAAGCAGAATGT
>CAZONT010000048.1:0-22768 GCA_964581285.1 uncultured Planctomycetaceae bacterium
GACGTCCGCGTCAACGCCCGCACCGAAGGCCAGCAGCGCTACCTCGACGCCGCCCTCGCCCACGACCTCACCTTCTGCGTCGGCCCCGCCGGCACGGGCAAGACGTACCTCGCCGTCGCCCTCGCCCTGTCGTTGCTCAAGCGCGGCAAGCTCAAGCGCATCGTCCTCGCCCGCCCGGCCGTCGAGGCCGGCGAGAAGCTCGGCTTCCTCCCCGGCGACATGCAGGCCAAGGTCAACCCCTACCTCCGGCCGCTCTTCGACGCCATGAACGACATGATGGACTTCGATCAGATCAAGCGCATGATCGCCAACGACGTGATCGAGGTCTCGCCGCTCGCCTTCATGCGCGGCCGCACCCTCAACAGCGCCGCCATCATCCTCGACGAAGCCCAGAACACGACCGTCCCGCAGATGCTGATGTTCCTGACCCGCATGGGCCACCACAGCAAGATGATCGTGACGGGCGACGACAGCCAGATCGACCTCGACCGCCGCGAGCGCTCCGGCCTCACCGACGCCGTCAGCCGCCTCGGCCGCCTGCCCGGAATCGCCATCGTCCGCCTCGACCGCTCCGACATCGTCCGTCACGAGCTGGTGGCCCACATCGTCGAGGCCTACCAGGGCGCCGACACGCGCGGTCAGTGAGCGACAAAGGGCTGGGGATCAGCTTCGAACCGGGATGGGGTCGCCGCTGGCCGACGCCGACAGATCGAGCCCGCTGACATGGCCGCGTTGCAGCAGGCGATAGCCGTGCGCGGCGATCATCGCGGCGTTGTCGGTGCAGTACGGGGCGGGGGTTAGATGGAGGGCAAGCTTGCGAGCCGAACATTCAGCCGCCAGCCGCTCGCGCAGCAGTGAGTTCGCCGCCACACCGCCGCCAACCACGATGCGCGTCACGCCCGCCAGCGCGACGGCCTGCATCGTCTTGGCGACCAGCACATCGACGACCGCCGCCGAAAAGCTGGCGCACAAATCGGCGACGTCCTGCGGGCTCAGCTTTTCAAGCCCGCCCGTCGTCTTGCCCGAGCCGTGCACCTGGTACAGCACGGCCGTCTTGAGGCCGGAGAACGAAAAATCGAGCGACCCCGCTTCGAGCATGGTGCGGGGCAGCTTGTAGCGGTTCGCTTCGCCCTGCGTCGCCAGCCGATCGACCACCGGCCCCCCGGGGTAGCCGAGGTTCAGGATGGCCGCGACCTTGTCGAACGCCTCGCCGGCCGCATCGTCGATCGTCGCCCCAAGCAGCGCGATGTCGTCGAAGTCGCGGACCTGAAACAGCGACGTGTGGCCGCCGGACACCACCAGCGCCACCGCCGGCCAGATCTGTTCCGGCCCCTCAATCGCCGCGCTGGTCGCGTGCGCATGAATGTGGTTGACGCCGATCAGCGGCCGTCCCCACGCCCAAGCGAGCGTCTTGGCCGCCGTGACGCCGATCAGCAGCGCCCCAATCAGCCCGGGCGCGTGGGTCACGGCGACGGCGTCGATGTCGGTCGCAGACGCGCCGGCCTCGTCGATCGCGGCCCGAATCAGCCCGTCGAGCCGCTCGATATGCGCCCGCGACGCGATCTCCGGAACCACGCCGCCGTACTTGGCGTGAAGGTCAAACTGTGTCGCGATGAGATTGCTGCGGACTACGTGGCCGTCAGCAACTACCGCGGCCGACGTTTCATCGCACGAGGTCTCGATGCCGAGGACGAGGGTCATGGGCTTTTGAGCGATCGATCGGCGCCGCCTGTCGCGCCGCCGTTGAGCGAGATCGACTCCGCCCCCGGCGGCTTGCGAAGCAGTTGGTACGCCGCGGCGAGCTGCGGGTCCTGGGCCAGCAGATGCTCGAGCGCAAGGTCGTCGGCCGTCGGTTGTGTCGTCTCGGTCGAGTCGGCCGTGCGCGTGGTTGGATCGCCGCCGATTTCTTCGTCGGGCTCGGCCCCGGTCAGGTACCACGCTTCGAGCCAGCGGGCCCGCTGGGCATCGTCGAACTTGACGACGACGTCAGGGTCGACGCCCCATACCGCGTCCGGCTTTGCGCCGCGCGGTTTCTGAATGCACCGCCCGCTCGGCAGAAAGTAGAAGCCGGTCGTCAGCTTGAGCGCAGTTCCGCCGTCCTCCAGCGGGATCAGCTCCTGCACGCTGCCTTTGCCGTAGGTACGCTCGCCGACGACGACCGCCCGCTTATGGTCGTGCAGCGCGCCGGCCACGATCTCCGCCGCGCTGGCCGTCATTCGATCGACCAGGATGACGACGCGAATCGGCGGGTAGGTGTCCTCGTGTTGGGCCGACCACTCGCGCGCGTCCGTCTTGGGGCCGCGAACGGCGACGATCGGCCCCGAGTCAAGAAACTTGTCGGCAATGTCGATCGCCGTGCGAAGCAGCCCGCCCGTGTTCTCGCGCAGGTCGAGGATCAGCGAGGTCATTCCGCGTTCGATCAGCGGGGAGACAACCGAGTCAAGCTGATGCACCGCGCTCGGCATGAACTTGACCAACCGCACGTAGGCGATGTGATTGCGCTCATCGAGCCAGTAGCGCCAGCTTCCGTCCGCCCGGCGCGACCAGCCGCGGACCGGATTGATCTCGATGATTTCCCTCGCGATCCGCAGCGGCCGGACTTTGCCGTTGTGGTCGCGCACCTCAAGTTTGACGTAGGTGCCCGGCGGCCCACTGAGGCGGTTGACGCCATCGACCAGCCCCAGTTCGGATGCCTTGATGTCATCGATTGAGACGATGATCTCGCCGGGGCGGACGTTGGCTTTCGCGGCCGGGCTGCCGCGGATGCGCGACAGCACCCGCAGCCCCTCAGGGACGGCCAGGACATCAACGCCGACGCCGCCGAACACCCCCTCGGTCTGCTTTTTGAACTCGGGATAGGTCTCGCGATCGAGATACATCGCGTAGGGGTCGTCCATGGCCCGGATCATCGCTTCGATGCCGGCCCGGGCCGCCGCCGAGGAGAGTTGAGCGTCGTCGATCGGGTCGGCCGATCGTTTGAGGATCGTGGCTCGAACGTCTAACAGCGGCCCCAGGGCGACAAACAGCTCGTCGCGGCCGGCGATGGTCTGGGGCATTCGCCAGAAAAGCAGGGCGATCAGGGCGACGACGAGAATCCAGGCAAGATTGCGTTTGGGCATGGGTGTCCAGTGCGGCCGGTCGACCCCGGCAAGCGGATTGTAACGGTTGGACGGAAGCGACGAAATGCAGCTACGCCTGTCGGCTCGGCGTGAAATCGGTTAGTTTGGAGTAAGAAGACGGGAGAAACGCATGCACGAACACGCCCATCCGCCGCAACACCACTCGTCGGGAACAAAGCACAAGCCGGTGGTGCTGGTGGTCGCCGTCGTCCTGATGATCGTCGCGATGTTGATGTACGTCATGTCGGAAGACGAGGCGCTGCCTCCGGGCTCGAAGACGCCGACACAAGCAATGCCGGCGGCACCGGGCGGATGACGAATCGTCCGGGTGGGCGAACGACCTTCGTGGAAGAAGTGGGCCGGTCGGGGTATACTTCGCCTCGATGGACAGCTCGCCGGCCCTATCGCAGTCTCCTCCTTCGCGCGGCGACGCTGCCGTTCGCGGTGATGATCGCGCTGAGCGGCCGCTTCCATTCCTGACGCGCTTCAAGTTCGACCTGGTGCGGGGGATTCTGTCGGCGTGGATGAAGTGCTTCTCCCTGACGGGGTTGTACAAACTCGGGAAATTCTTCGGGACGTGCGAGTATCTCCTCGATTATCACCGGCGGCGGCGCGTTGGCGTCAAGCTCTCGCAGATTTTCCCGGAGGGGCTCACGCCGCGGCAACGCCGGCTGATGACCTGGCGGTATTTCTGTCGCATTCGCTGCGACAAGATGCTCTACCTGATTCTCGATAAGGTTCCGCGTGAGAAACTGCTGAAGCGCATCCGCTGGCACGGACGCGAACATCTCGCCACGGCCCAGGAGCGTGGCAAGGGTTCGTACGTCATGCTGGCCCACTACGGCTCGCACCACGTGGCGGGCTTCATGTTGGCGCTGCTCGGCTATCAGGTGTCTGGCGTGCGCGATCCGAAGGAAGCGCCGCTGCGACGCTACATCCAGGAGAAATTCACGCAGACATTCCCGGAAGCGTCGGCGGTTCGCGTCTATTACGCCGATACGTTTCCGCGAATGTTCTATCGCGAGTTTCAGGAGAACGGCATTCTCTGCAGCGCGTTGGATATCGACCGGTTTCGGGGCGCCCAACTCAAGACCTGCCCGGTGCGCATTTTTGGCGAGCAGCGCGAGTTCCTGACCGGGACGTTGCAGATCGCCCTGCGGTGCGGCGCGTCGGTCATGCAGGGTTTCGTCATCTCGCGGAAGAACTACTATTACCGCTGGGAGCTGTCACCGCCGCTGATCGATCCCGCCCGGGGTCGTGATGAGCCGGAGATCGTTGCCGAGGTCATGCAGAAGTACGCCGACGGCATCGAACGTCACGCGCGACAACACCCCGATCACCTGATGAAGATCTGACGGAGACGACGGTGCAAGGCCGGCGGAGCGTCGGGCTGCTGTTGCTGTTGCTCGGGACGCATCTCTACCTCGCGAACGAGTTTCGCGCATTCCCGAATACAAACGTCCGTAGCCGCGTCTATCTAACTTTGGCAATCGTCGACGATCATTCGCTCAGCATCGACGGCTGCGTGCAGCGCTTCGGGGCAACGCAGGACATGGCGTCGCACGGCGGGCGGCTCTACACCGACAAAGCGCCCGGCTATTCGATGCTGCTGGTCCCGATCGCGTGGGTGCTGCGGAATACCATCATCAACGACGACAACATCCGCGGAATGTGCATCGCCTTGCGCGTGCTGGGGCTATCGCTGCCGGCCGTGATGTTCTGGTTCGGCCAGAGGAGGTATTTCGCGAAGCTGGCCGGCGACGAAACGCGAGGCGCCGCGATCGTACTGGCAGGCGCGCTGGGGACGAATTTCTTCATTTACTCCACGCAGCTTTTCTCGCACGCGGCGGCGGCCATGTTGCTCTTTCTCGCGTATCGGACGGCCGCAGGTGCGTTGACGACCGCACGGGTGTTCGCGGCGGCGCTGCTGCTCGGGTTTTGCTTTACCGCCGATTTTGTGACGGCGCCCGGAGCGGCGGTGATTGTTGTGTGGATGCTGATTCGAGCGCGACTGCGAATCGCGCCGGTCACCGCAGCGCTGATTGGTTTGGTGATCGTCGCGTTACCGTGGATGGCCTACAACCGCGCATGCTTCGGCGCGCCGCTCTCGGTCGGGTTTCATCATCACGCCGATCCGATCTACGGCGAGGCCTATCGTCGCGGGCTGGCAGGGATCCAGACCCCGGACCTCGCGGCGTTGCTCGGTGCAACGATCCTGCCGCCGCACGGCCTGGCGTTCATGTCGCCGTTCCTGCTGCTCGCGCCGTTGGGCTGGTGGCGGATGTGGAACGACCGGGCATCGCGCGGAGCCGGCGCGATTTGCGCATCCGTTTGCATCGGCACCTGGCTCTTTGTGATGACGCTCGTCGATTGGCGCGGCGGTTGGTCGGTGTCCGTGCGCTATCTCGTGCCAGTCATTCCCTTCGCGCTGGCAGGAGTAGCGGCCGCGATCGCGCGGAACGAGGCGCGGACGGCGCGGTTTGTCTTCGTGGTCGGGGCCATGCTGGGCATCGTGCAGACTGCACTGGCCGCGACGACTTTTCCCGACTTCCCGGGCAACTTCCGCGACCCGTTCTATGACTTTTGCATACCGCTGTTGCAGCGCGGCTGCGTCAACGGCGTCATCTGGAAAAGCGCAGCATCGGCGATCGAGCTTGCGCCATTTGCTGTGCTAATGGTGATCGCTGTCGGGTGGGTCGTATGCGTTGGGCCTGATCCGGCGCGGGCTCGCAGGGATTGGCGACCGGTCGCGGTTGGAGGATTCTTGGCTGCAGCGCAGATCCCGCTCCTGTTGTGGCCGGGCTACGAACGCCGGCTGATGCTCGCGGACGTGATGTCAAAGATGGGCTACACCTGCAAGAGTGACGCGGAGCGTGCGAAGCTGCACAGCGAGACTCTGGCGAAGGAGCCGAACAACTTGTTTGAACTCGAGCAGCTCGCTTGGATTCGGGCCGCCAGCCCGTGCGATGAACTTCGGGACGGGCGAGAGGCGGTTCGGCTCGCGGAACGGGCGCGAGCTGCAGACAAGGATGACAAGTTCGACACTCTGGAACTGCTCGCCGCTGCCTATGCGGAGGCCGGCCGGTACGACGATGCCCGCCAGACGAACCGACTTGCGCTTCGCAGCGTCGACGAGCGAACCGATTTCGTTCGCGCTTCGAGGATTCGCGAGCGTGATCGAGAATACGATGCCGACAGGCCCATACGCTTACCGAAGTCACGCCGATAAGGGCTGAATGTCGATATACTTGGCGCGGGCCGACCGGCGGCACTATCATCCCGACGGCCGTTCGGATGGGCGCGACCGGGCGGCGTGGCAGGAAGCCGCCCCTTCACGAGCGAACCCGCGTCGGACAGGACGCGCGACATGCGCCGTCGAATGATTAAGGAGCGATAGTGGCTCAGGACACGGGTTCCGCGCCGGTAAGCGAATCGGAGATTCCGCAACGGACTGCGGCCGCCGATTACGCATTGTTTTTCCGCAAGTGGCTCGAAAAGGGGCGGGGAATTTCGTCCGCGGTGCCTTCCAGCCGGACCATGGCGCTGAAGATGCTCGAGGCGATCGATTTCTCGCGTCCTGGCGTGATTGTGGAGTTGGGCGCCGGCACGGGGGCCGTGACCGAGTTCATCGTTGAGAGACTGCGGCCGCATCACCGCTTTGTGGCCGTCGAAAATGACCCCGAGTTCGTCGAAGTGCTGCGACGGCGATTTCCGAATCAAATGATCATTCAGGCCGACGCGACCCGGCTGGCTGAGCCGCTGGCGAACTTCGGCATTCACCGCGTGAAGTATGTCGTGAGCTGCCTGCCCACGCCGGCGTTTTCGAAGCGTTCGATCGTGCGCTTCGCCCGCTGGGTCGAGCAGAGCCTCGATGCGGACGGGCTTTTCCTGCAGTTGACGATCGCGCCGCTGATCTACAAGGGTTTCTACGAGCGGCTGTTCGAGCACGTGAACTACCGCATGGTGTGGCGAAACGTTCCGCCGGGCGGCGTCTATCACTGCCGAACGCCGCGACGGACGACGATGCAGAAACACTTCGCGGCTGGGCGCCGCTAACCGTCCTCAACTCGGCTCGAACCGACGATTCAGATAATTCAGCAGGGCGCTCCGTGACTGCGGCGTTGATGCTCGTTGCGCGAGTCGACGCATCTCCCCGAAGACCTCGGGTCCGACACGAGGTGGCAGCGTGCTGTCAGCGGACGTGCCGCGTCGCGCGAGCATCGACCTTACGGCTGCCTTCGTCGGCGGCGCTCCGCGAAAAACGACGTCGATCAGGCCGAACCTGTGTGCCTGGGCGGCGGTGAATGTCTCTCCCAGCGACAGCGCGCGGCGATTGACGTTGCGGCGGGCGTCAATCAGCGGGAGCAGCACGCGGGCGAGCGGGCGATAGCCGGCGATCCAGGGGATGGCGAAGTCGGAAGTGCGCGACGCGATCGCAAGATCGCTGCACCACGCCAGCGCTGCGCCGCCGCCGCGGGCCGGGCCGGTAATGATCGTGACGACCGGTGCGGGGTGGTTGGTCAGCGTCTCGTATAAATCGATGAGCAATTCGAGATGGCGCCGCGCTGTGCGGCGCACGCGGATTTCACGGAGATCGAGCCCGCTGCAGAAGGCGGCGCCATGTCCGGCGATCCACGCCACGCGCTGCGGGTGCGATTGAAGCGAGCGAATCAAACGTTTGAGTAGATCGACATTCAGTGTATTGCGTGTGTTGGGGCGATTCAACTTCAGGGCAATGAGATCGGGCGCCGTGCGCGTTACCAACAAAGGTGAATCGGAAGCCCTCTGCATGGGCGGATGATACTTGAACGGAAATGAATTTCTGCAGCGTCGGCGGCCCGCGGATAGAATCGCCTTGACGCTGGCGGGCTTCGGCGCGATAGTCACCAGCGTTTAGCCAATGCTACACGGAACCTTCGACGACTGGCTGGAGCGCGAGTGGCTCCTTACGAACGGGCGCGGTGGCTTCGCGTGCTCGACGATCGTCGGCTGCCCCACGCGCCGCGAACACGGCTGGATGGTCTGGAACGTGCCCGGCCCGCGGCTCGAGCGCTGGATGCTCTGGTCGCATGCGGCCGAGAGTCTTCAGATTGACGGCCGCACGACGCTGCTTGCCAACTTCGAATTTAACAATGCAATTGACCCGCATGGCTACCGGCACCTGACGTCGGTCGAGGTCACCCCCGACGAAGCATGGCCATGCGTCACCTGGACCTACGCCCTCGAGGGCGTGACCGTGACCCGGCGTCTGGCCGTTCCGCCGCAGGAAGACATCGTCGTCGTCCGTTACCAGGTGCGGTGTAAGTCGGACGCCGAGGTTCGACTGCAAGTCTGGCCGATGATCGCCGGCCGGCCGCTGACGCATCTGCGTCGCAAGGCCCCGGGCGAAGTTTTTCAGATGAGCCAGGACGGTGCGGCGATCGGTCTTCGCTATCAGCCCGATGGGCGGATCGGCTTTGTGATCGTTGGCCGGCCGATGAGCGGGCAGCCGACGGTGGAGTTCCAGCCGCGCGGAGACTGGTGGTACAACTTTCGCTACCGGCGCGAGGCGGAGCGGGGGCTCGAATTCGGCGAAGACCTGATGGTTCCGGGCGCGTTTCATGCCGGGGGCCGCGGCGGACTCGACGTGGAACTGGTCGGGGTGGGTGGTACGCACGACGTCCGCGAGGCATTGCGGCGCATTCAGCGATTAGAGACCGGAGCGCCTGTCACCACGCCGAGTGGTGGGCACACCGTCGTGCGGTTCAACGGCGCGGCGAGCGGTCTGCCAATGGAGGCGTCGCTGCCGGAAACCACGCATGCATTGCAAACGGTCGCTCGGCCATTCGTGTTCCGGCAGCCGCACGTATCGGGCCCGCCGCGAATCGGCATTGTGGCGGGTTATCCGTGGCTCGAGGAATACAGTCGCGATGCATGCGTGAGCATTCCCGGGCTGTTGCTCGTTCCAGGTCGTTACGACGAGGCGCGCGAGCTGCTCCTCCAGTTGGCCTTGCTGCGACGCGATGGTGCGCTGCCGACGCACCTCACGGACGAGCCGGGTGAGAACGACTACGTCAATGCCGACGCCGCACTGTGGTTCGTCCACGCGGTCGACGCCTATCTGTCTGCGTCCGGAGATCACGGGCCGGCGGTCGCGGAGCTGTTGAAGGCGAGCTACGACATCGTGCGGGCACTCGTGTCGGGCGTGCGCGAGGGCATGCGTGTCGATGCCGACGGACTGCTGATCTGTGAAGATGCCGCGCGGGCCGCGACGTGGATGGACGCGCGCTACGCGTGGCATTTCATAACGCCGAGGACCGGAAAGCCGGTCGAGGTCAACGCGCTCTGGTATCACGTACTTTGCGTCCTGGCTCAGCGGCTGGATGGCGTCGATCGCACGAGTGCCCGTGAGTGCCAGCAGCTGTCCGAGCATATCCGTGTGTCCTTTTCGCGGACGTTTTGGAATGAAGCAACGAGAGGACTCTATGACGTCGTTCGGCCAGGCGAATCCGATCCTGCGATTCGGCCCAACCAGATCTTTGCCGTCAGTCTGCCCCACAGCGCCCTGAGTGCCTCAGAGCAGGTGGCCGTCGTCCGACTGGTACAGGATCGCCTCCTGACGCCCATGGGGCTGCGCTCACTCGCCGCCGGCGAACCGGAGTACTGCGGCCGCTACGAGGGTAGCGTCGAATCCCGCGAGCATGCGGCGCACGAGGGATCCATCTACTCGTGGCTCATCGGACCGTTCGTCGATGCGTACCTGCGCGTTCACGGCAATACGCCCGCGGCAAAGGTGGAAGCCCGGGCCATGTTACAGCCGGTGATCGATCATTTGAGCGGCCCGGGGGGCGTGCTCGGCATCAGTGAGCTGTTCGACGGCGAGCCGCCGCACAAACCGCGTGGCAGCATCACGCAGGCGTGGTCGGCGGCCGAGGTCGTGCGGGCGTGGGCCATGACGACGCCGGATCAGGGAGCCGCGCCGAGTGCGACGGTATCCGGTGGTCGGGCGGCGACGATTCCTGCCGCGCGTCGGCCATGAGCTCTCAAGTCATACTTCAAACGAATTGGCCGGGGGCGACGGTGCGGCGCGGCAAGGTCCGCGACGTTTATGATCTGGGCGAACATCTACTGATCGTTGCGACCGATCGCATCAGCGCGTTTGACGTGGTGATGGGCACCGGGATTCCGGACAAGGGGCGCATTCTCACCGGGCTGTCGCTGTTCTGGTTCGAGTTCTTTGCGGGGCGGGTTGAGCATCACCTGATCTCGACGTCGGTCGATGTCGCGCCGGCGGAACTGCGGTCGCAGCTGGCCGGAAGGTCGATGCTCTGCCGCAAGGCGGACGTCGTGCCGATCGAGTGCGTCGTGCGCGGGTACCTCGCCGGCAGCGGGTGGAAGGAGTATCAGCAGGGTGGATCGGTTTGCGGGGTGAAGCTGCCGCCGGGATTGCGTCAGTGTGACAAATTGCCGCAGCCGATCTTCACGCCAGCTACGAAGGCCGAGAGCGGGCACGACGAGAATGTATCCTTTGATCGCGCATGTGAGCTGGTGGGGTCTGGAATCATGCGGGAAGTGCGCGACACGTCACTGATGCTCTATCGGGCAGCGGCGGAGTACGCCGCGGGGCGGGGGATCATCATCGCCGACACGAAGTTCGAGTTCGGCTCTGCCGGCCCGCGCGGCAGCGGCGGGCCGCAGTTGATATTGATTGACGAGATCCTGACGCCCGATTCGTCGCGGTTCTGGCCGGCGAGCCAATACGAGCCGGGTCGCGATCAGGAGAGCTTTGACAAGCAGTTTGTGCGGAACTACCTGGAGGGGCTGTGCGCAGCGGGGCGGTGGGACAAGCGGCCGCCCGGGCCGACGCTGCCGGCGGACGTGATCGAGGGGACGCGGCGGCGCTATGTTGAGGCGTACGAGCGGCTGACGGACGGGCGTTTCGAATAGCGAATGGGGATGCGCTCGACGTCGCGGGGTTCGAGCTTGCTCAGTCCATCGGCATAGAGTCGGGTCTCGGATCTTATTTCATTGCCTGCGGCGGCCTTGCATAGCGCGGCGTGGAGCGCGTCGTCGTCGACGCCGGGGTTCGGGTAGATGGCGTGGAAGCATGTCAGGTGAAGAACTCCGGCCTCGTTGCGAACGAAGCGGAAGCGGCCGCGGGCGAAGACATTGACCCAAATTGGTGCTGGGTCGCGGTGTTCAGGGCGGTACCAGAACGGGCGGTGCGACGGCAGGTAGCGGCGATGAATGTTGAGTATTCGGCCGCGCTCCAGGTAACGCATCACGGCCGGTGAAAGCGGCTCGCGCGGATCGAGGAGGAAGACGCGCTCGTCGTTGGCGACCAGCCGCTTGATATCCGCGGCGGTGACTCGGTGGTCGGGGACGTGCGCGGATTTGTAGATGCAAAGTTGCACGTCTTCACGATCGATGCCGGCGGCATTCAGCTCGGACCGCTTCAGCACGAAATAGGTGTTCGCGCCGGTGGCGATGCCGCGGACGCAGTGAGCTAGTTCACCGAGCCGGGTCGTACGACTTTGCGTCGGGCTTCGCGGTGCGAACAGCGCGGACCATTTTTCTTTCGGATCGAGGTCGGTGGAACGATAGTCGATCACGCGACGCGGTGTCGTCAGTTCAGCAGCGGAACGGACCGACTGAAAGCGAACCGGCTCAGACGGATCGCGGCCGCGACGGAGTCGCGTGATCGCAGCCGTCGTAAGAACGCCGTCGAAGACCTCGGCGGCGTGGTCGAAGTGAAGGATGGCATCGATGGCGTTCTCGCGGAGCAGGTACGACTTGATCGCGCGGCCAAAGTCGGCGTTGAGCCATTCCGCTGGCGTGATAATTGCGGCGCGGCCGTTCTCGGCCAGGAGAGACCAGATGCGGAGGAGAAAGAGGCCATAGGTGTTGGTCAGACGCGAAAGCCGCGTGCCGACGAGTCCGTCGAATTGTTCGAAGATCACTGCGTCGCGCTTGGCGTCGTGGTGGCGGATGTAGGGCGGATTACAGACGATTGCGTCGAACGTCTTGTCGAACTTGGCGGTCAGAAAATCGGTGCGTCGTTCGTTGAGTGCGAGTCGCGGCGCGGGGTTGGCGCGTCGAAACGCGGCAATCATGGCCGGGTCTATTTCGCATGCAGTGATTTCAGCGCCAACCGAGAGACGACCGTTCATCGCCGCCAGCCGCTCGACGAAGATTCCTCGGCCGAGCGAAGGGTCGAGGATGCGGCGAGGTTTGTGGCTCGTGGCCCAGCGAACCATGTATTCGGCGACGGCCGGCGGTGTGAAGACTTGCCCGAGAATGCGTGGACTCGATTGAGTCATGTACGGTTGCCGAGAATCGCAAGCGCCAGACTCGTCATGGCGCGGACGCCGGTGCGGATCGTCGGTTCGGGGATGGGTGCGAACTTGCTCGAGTGGATCGAGGGCAGTGGCGGACCATCCGGTTTCTTCGACGCATCAATCGCCGCCTGATCAACAGCGCCCAGTGCGAACATGAATGCCGGGCGGTTGGCTTCCTTGCCGAACTGGCCGAAGTCTTCGCCGCCCATCGACGGCGGGCGTTCGAGAACATTCTCTGCGCCGAAGACGGCGCGGAAGACATCGACGGCGTCGGCCGTCAGTTTCGGATCGTTGTAGCCGGCGGGGGTGAATTCGTCTTCGCGGATAGTCACGTCCGGCGGCTTGGGACACCCCATCGCCTTGCACATATCCGTGGTAATCTGGCGGATCGAGTCGAGCACGTTCTTGCGCACGTCGTCCTTGTAGGAGCGAACGGTGAGCTGCAGGTCGGCCATCTGAGGGATGATGTTGTGTTTCGTGCCTGCGTGGATGGAGCCAACAGTGACGACGGCCGACTCAATCGGGTCATTGCGGCGGCTCACGATGGTCTGCAGGGCGACAATGACGTGGGCTGCGGTGACGATGGGGTCGACGGTGAGATGCGGGTAGGCGCCGTGACCGCCCTTGCCGTAGATGCGGATGTCGACCGAGTCGACGTTAGCGTTGTTCCAGCCGGACGTGTAGCCGACCTTGCCGGCGGCGAGGTCGTGGGCGTCGTGCAGGGAGATACAGGCGTCGGGTTTCGGGAACTTTGTGAGCAGTCCCGCGTCGAGCATCATCCGGGCGCCGAGGCCGAGCTCTTCTGCGGGCTGGGCTACAAGCAGGAGCGTGCCTGACCACTTGTCCTTCAGGGCGGCGAGGGTGGTGGCGGTCCCGATGAGGACGGTCTGGTGGATGTCGTGTCCGCAGGCGTGCATGACACCGACGTGCGAGCCATCGTCTTTTTCGATCTTCACGTTGCTGGCGTAGGGGAGGCCGGTCTCCTCGGTGACGGGCAGGGCGTCCATGTCGGCGCGGATGAGCAGCGTGGGCCCGGGGCCGTTCTTGAGGACGGCGACCACGCCGTGTCCGCCGAAGTCGGTCGTGACGTCGTATCCGAGCTTTCGGAAGACCGCGGCGAGGCGTGCAGCGGACTGCTTCTCCATGAGCGAGAGCTCGGGGTTGCTGTGGATCTCCTTGTAGGTGTTGAGCCAAGCGGGAAGGTTGGCGTCGATCTCTTTGGCGACGGCGTCGCGGAGGTCGGGGCGGTCGCGGACGGGGATGGGCTTGGGGGCCTCGGCGGCATGCGCTGCGGAAACGGTTGTGAGTACCCAGAGCCAAGTAGCGATTCGCATGCGAGACCTCGTTAGAAAAGTGTCGATTCGCGATCCGGTGGGACATCGGCGATCGGCGGCGTGAGGCCCATGTGCGCGTAGGCCGCTCGTGTGGCGCAGCGGCCTTGTCGCGTGCGCGTGACGAAGCCGATTTGAAGTAGAAACGGCTCGACCATGTCCTCGAGCGTGTCGCGTTCCTGGCCCATCGTTGCTGCGATCGCTTCGATGCCCGCCGGGCCGCCGGTGTAAGTGTTGATCAAGGCGGAGAGGAAGGCGCGGTCGAGGTCGTCGAGGCCGAGGGCGTCGATTCGTTGTACTTCGAGCGCTTTTTCGACGAGCGCTGGAGTGAGCTGGCCGTCTCCGCAGACCTGGGCGTAGTCGCGCGTGCGGCGAAGCAGGCGGTTGGCGACACGCGGCGTGCCGCGGGCGCGGTCCGCCAGCAGGCGCAGTGCCGGCTCGTCGGACTTAAGCTCCAACATCCGCGACGACCGTCGCAGGATTTCGTGCAGGTCATCGGGCGTGTAGAAGTCGAAATGATAGCGTAGACCGAAGCGGTCACGCATCGCAGCCGTGAGCATTCCAGCGCGGGTCGTCGCGCCGATGAGGGTGAAGCGCTTGAGGCGGAAGCTGACGGTGCGGCCGCCGACGCCGCCTTCGAGCGTGAAGTCGACGCGGAAGTCTTCCATCGCGGGGTAGAGGAACTCTTCGACGATCTTGCTGAGGCGGTGGACCTCGTCGATGAAGAGAATGTCGCCTTCTTCCAGATTGGTCAGTGTGCTCATCAGGTCCGCGGTTTTCATGATGGCCGGGCCGCTGGTGATGCGGAGGCGTTCGCCGACGCCCATTTCATTGGCGATGACGTGAGCGAGCGTCGTCTTGCCGAGGCCGGGAGGCCCGTCCAGCAGGATGTGCTCCAGCGGTTCGCGGCGGCCCTTGGCGGCTGCGATGGCGATATTGAGCTGGTCGATGACGAGTTTCTGGCCGACGCAATCGGCGAGTTTGCGCGGCCGCAGTGCGAGATTGGAGCGATCCTCCTCGTGGCCGGTGGATTCGGAGGTGATGACGCGTTGGACGGGCATGGCGGCTTATCCCTCCGCTCCGGTCTTAATGCGGTAGGCGGCACGGACCCATTCGTCGGCGGTCTTCAGGCCCGCGTGAAGCTGGGCGGCGCGGGCCAGCCAGCGTTCGGCGTCGGCGCGACCATCACCCCAGTTTACGAGCAATTCGAGGGCGTCGCGCTGGGCCTGGGTGAGTTCGGATTGCACGGGGGTTGTAAATCCGGAGCCGATCGCACCGAACTCCTTGAGCTTGCCGCGCAACTCGGCAACGACGGTGTCGGCGGTGCGACGGCCGATGCCGGGCAACTTTGAGAGGCCCACGGTGTCAGCGGCTTCGATCATGGCGGCGATGCGGCCGACCGGTTCGGCAAGGGCGCGGAGGGCCTTGCGGACGCCGATGCCCTTCACGGTCAAGAAAATCTCAAAGAACGCCCGGTCGCTGGGGTGGAGAAAGCCGACGATGCGGGGGACAAAGTTGCCGCCGGCCAGGTTGCCTTCAAGGTACTCCATGGTGTGGAGCGTGACGGCCAGGCCGCGGCAGGCGGCGAGTTCGGCAATGCCATACCGCGGGACAAGGACCTCATAGGCCAGCCCGTCGCGTTCGACGACGACGGCCTCTTCGCCGATGTCGGACAGTGTTCCCGAGACGCGGACGATCATTGCGACCCGATTGTGCGGGAGAGCGGCAGCAACATGCAAGGCAGGCCGTTTACTTTCGTTCTCGTAGCAACGGGCCGGAAGTGTGAATCGTTGGGGTGTCGCATTCCGGGCAGTTGCCGGTCGTGTTCGCGGTCAGGTCGTAGCCGCACTCATGGCAGTAGGGGCGATTGCCAGGGATTGCGCGATCGACGATCCAACGGCCACCGAAGAACAAGTACAGTCCAAAGACCAGCATGAGCGACTGAGCGACAACCTGTCCAATCAGCCAGGGCCAATACACGACCGAACCCGAACTGGTGATTACTTGCTCGACTGCAATCTGTGCCACTGCGCTGAGAAGCGGAGGTGCGCTCCATCCGACCATCGCGATGCCGATGGCCTTCAGAAGTACTCTGAACAGCGTCTTGTACTTCATCAGCGCGCTCCCGACGACCGCGTAATTGTGTTGAATATCCAGTTTGCGGGCAATGTCAGGGCGTGGGTTGGTTGAGCGGCAACGAGCGGGCGGTAGCGAGGTAGTGGTCGTGAGCGGCCCGGATTTCGCGGAGGGTGTCGCCGGCGAATTTCTCGAGGAATGCTCGGGCGATTTCGAACGCAACGACGTTTTCGGCGACGACGCTGGCGGCCGGGACCGCACAGATGTCGCTGCGCTCGTAGTCACTTCGTTCGGGAGCGAGTGTCTCGAGGTTTACGCTGTCAAGCCCGCGAAGCAGCGTGCTGATAGGCTTCATGACACCGCGGATGACGATGGGCATGCCGTTGGTCATTCCACCTTCAAGGCCGCCCGCGTTATTGGTGCGTCGAATGAAGCCGAGGTTGGCTTCGCTGCGTCGTGACGCCACGTAGTCGATTTCGTCGTGGACCTTGCTGCCCGGCCGCTCGGCACAGCCGAAGCCCAGTCCGATCTCGACGCCCTTGAACGCCTGGATCGCACCGACTGCGGCCATCAACCGGCCGTCGAGCCGGTCCTGCCACCGAGCGCACGACCCGATGCCCGGCGGGCAGTTGAAGACGCGGACTTCGACAATGCCGCCTGCGGTGTCCTTGTCCTGCTTCGACCGGCGGATGGCTTCGATCATTCGTGGAGCGGCAGCCGCATCGGGGGTGTAGACGTCGTTGGCATTGCGCCCGGCGCGAAGTTCGGTCGGAGTCGCATCGGCGGAAATGGTTGCCCGTTCCGCTGCGACCTGACAGACGAATCCGACGACATCGATGCCAAACTCGCGCAATACGCACTTCGCCAGTGCACCCGCGGCCGTCCGCGCTGCAGTCTCTCGCGCGCTCGCTCGTTCGAGTGAATTGCGACAATCGGTCGAGAGCCATTTCATCGCGCCTGCGTAGTCCGCATGCCCGGGACGCGGTCGATGGACGGTCGGGACTTGTTCCAGACGCGCGTCTTTGTTTATGATCTGAAGAGCGACCGGCGAGCCGATGGTGAGGCCGCCGCGAACGCCGGAGAGGACGAGAACCTCGTCGCGCTCAATGTGCTGACGGCCGCCCCGGCCGTAACCGCCCTGGCGGCGCTTGAGCTCGGCATTGATCGACTCGGCGTCCAGAGTGACGCCCGCGGGAAATCCCTCCACGAGCACGACCATTGCGGGGCCGTGCGATTCACCCGCGGTTCGGTAGTCAAGTAGGGCCATCTTCAGACCGATTATATCGAGGCCATCCTCCGCGCGGGATACTTGCGCAGCGGGGCCTGGACCGAGAATCAACGATGTTTCGCAATCGAGGAGAACAGCGCGTGACACCCGCCACCGTCAGCAAGCCGCCCAAGCCCGTGAGCAAGTTCGAACCGACGGTCGGTCTTCCCGATACACCGCCGGCGCGGGCAGAGCGATTCATTCCGAAGCCGCCCGCCAACTTCCTGGAAGCGGGGCTGAATGAGGCGTTTGTCGAGACGTTGATCCTCAAGTACCTGCTGGGCGTCGGTTCGGCCACCGGCGGCGCTATCGCCAAGGAACTCTGCCTGCCGAACGGACCCGTGATCGAGTTGCTCCAGACATTAAAGGGCCAGCAGGTCATTGGCTACACCGGTACGGCCGGCGCGGGCGATTTCACATACACCCTGACGGATCTCGGGCGCGAGCGCGGCCGGCGGTACCTGCTGGAGAACATGTACGTCGGCGCCGCGCCGGTTCCGATCGAACAATACATCGACGCCGTGAAGGCCCAGTCAATTTCGGGCCTGCATCCGGAACTGGGCGACCTTCGCAAGGCCTTCAGTGACCTGCTCATCAGCGACGAGATGTTCTCAGAACTCGGGCCGGCCATTAACTCCGGCCGCGGCATGTTTCTCTACGGTTACCCGGGCAACGGAAAGTCGAGCATTGCCGAACGAATCACGCGCTGCTTCGGCGACCAGGTGTGGATTCCGAAGGTCGTGAGCTGCGAGGGGATGATCATCAAGCTCTTCGACCCGGAGAGCCACGAGCCGGTGCCGATGTCGAGCGGCGGAATCTTTCGCACGGCCGAGCACGACGAACGCTGGGTCAAGATTACGCGGCCGACGATCATCGCGGCCGGCGAACTGACAATGGACATGCTCGAGGTCAGCTATAACGAGACGACGCGCATCTGCGTCGCCCCGCTGCAAATGAAGAGCAATACGGGCACGTTCGTCATTGACGACTTCGGCCGCCAGCGGATGCGGCCGATCGAGTTGCTCAATCGCTGGATCGTCCCGCTGGAAAAGCGGCACGATTACCTGACGCTGCCGAACGGCAAGAAGGTGCGGATTCCGTTCGACCAGCTCATCATCTTCTCGACGAACCTGGAGCCGAAGGACCTCGTCGATGAGGCGTTTCTACGGCGAATTCCGTACAAGATAAACGTGCCGGATCCGACCGAGGGCCAATTCCGGCAGTTGTTCGATATCTTTGCCCCGAAACTCGGCTTCCAGATGAATTCGGCTGCGATCGACTACTTCATCGACAAACATTACAAGCAGACGCAGCGTCCGTTCCGATGCTGCCAGCCGCGCGACATCCTGTTGCAGATTTACAACCGATGTAAGTACGACCGCAAGCCGCTGGAACTGACGCCGGAGAACTTCGACTTCGCGGCGGCGATGTACTTCACGGTGATGTGAACCGCCGCGGGGTCAGGGCAAGAGCAGTCGGCTCGTCATCAGGGCTACTTCACTCACGTCAACCCAGCCGTCGTTGTCCAAGTCGCTTGCGCACCATCCGGGGAGTGTTCCGCCGGCGCCGGTGATGTATGCGACGAATGCCTGAATATCATCACCGTTAACGATTCCGTCGCCGTTCGCGTCGCCGCTGCCGGTCGGCCAGACCGTGAGCGTCGCGGCATCGCTGATCGCCGTGCCGCAAGCATTGGACACGACGCAACGGAGATTGAGTGAAGCTCGGTCTGTCGGAAACAGAATCAAGTTGCTGAGCTGCATCCAATCGGCGTTCGCCCCGCTGACGAACCCCAGCACGATGCCGTTGTGGACAAGATCGCCGTCGACCATGTCGGTCCAAACTCCGGGGTCGAGTTCCGCCTGCCAGAGATGCTGTAATGGAAGCGAACCGGTCGCTGACGCAAAAAAACTGGAGCCGCCGATCGAGCAGGTGGAATCGGAGGTGGGCTGTTGCGTTATCGCCGGGCCGGCGCACGCAAGCGTCACCAGCATGTTGTCGGCCAGGAAGATCGGTCCCCAGTCCTGGCATGTGGGCGGTCGTGCGTCGTAGTGGACAACGACGCTGTTGAAGCCGGTCGCGACGTCTATGCTGAGCGTACCGGTTGGCCAGGTGCCGGGCTGAGGCGCGGTCGTCGTATTCGTCCCGACCGATACGCCGTTCATGAGAGCCGTGACACGCATCCGAGCCGAGTCGTCGCAACCGAGTTCCTGCGGTGCGTACATGATCGAGAAATCGGTAAGGGTTGTGGAGAACGAAATCAACAGATCCGCGGCAAAGACGCTGTTGGGATAAACGCAGAACCCGCCAAATCCGACTGGTGTGAAGCCCATGGTGTTCGCCTGCTGGATGGAGAAGCCGGCGCCGGTCGCCGACAAGTGTGCCGTCAGTCCGCTCACCGTCACATCGATCGGCAGCGACGTATGAACCGGAGCATTGTCGAAATCGAAGAGAATCGTCGACCCCAGCGGTGCGAAGTTGGCTGCCAACGTTCGATCCGAAGTTGCCGTGAATGAATAGGACGCTGACGTGCTGACGGGCGTTCCGAACTCGGTCCATTCGGCAAAGGCGTATCCCGCGTTCGCGACGGCCGTAACTGTGACGTTCGATCCACTGTTGTAAACCCCGTCGCCGGTCGTCAAGCCGCCGAAGCTGGGAAAGACGGCGGTCGTGATCGTGTACGCGCTTGTGAAGTTCGCGACAAGCGTTCGGTCGGCCGTGACCGTGAAGTTGTAGGTTGAGGCATTGCTGACGGGCGCGCCATTCTCGGTCCAGTTCACGAACCCGAAGCCCGGATTCGCAGTGGCCGTCAGAGATGCGACCGAGCCGGCTGGATATGAACCAGTTCCCGTGATCGTTCCTTTGCCCGGCGGCGCGACACTGGCCGAGATGCTGTAGTTCGTGGCGCCGGTTGTCAGGAGAGAAAACGACATATCGCCCGGCGCGGATTGATACATGTATTCAGCCAGCTTTCGGAAGTACGAGCCGTCGCCGTTCGCTGCGGCAAATCCCCAGTCGGGAATTCCATGCTGCCACGCGTGAATACGCACCCAGTATTTCGTCGCGGCCGCCGCCTGAAACGCCGCAGGCAGCGTATAGCGATAGTCGTACATTGCTACACCGCCGAATGTACCTGTCAGCGTCTGATTACAGTCGCCCGCCACGACGTAGTGACGTAACGGATTTGGCGCAAAGACGCTGCCGATGTCGGGCTGCGAGCCGCCCTGGATCGACGACCAGAACTCAATTGTGAAGTCGAGGACGGGGCCGCCCGACCCGGAGTACGTGGGGTCGAATCCGCCGCGCCAGCGAATCTCGGTGACGGCGGTGGCCTGAGCGAGTGTGAAACCGTCCCAGATGTACTGGTCCCAGTTACTGCCGTCGGGGTCCAGCCATGACGAGCGGAAGATCGTTCCGGAGCCATTGTGCCCCTGGTTGAAGACGACGGTTTGAGCGGAGGCCGGCAGGCATGCGGCCCCAAGCAGGGCGATAACGACAGATGATCTCATTGGACACTCCTTCGAGTACTGCGGGGGAAAAGGCAGGCGCAGGCACACAATCCCCCGGCGCCGCACGCGCGCTGTAGACCCCCACCGCAGACATGATTGTTTAGCATCGTGACGAAGTACGAGCGACGTATCTCTTCCGATACGTCCCCGATTAATCCAATCGATTGGGTCGGCGGAGCGGCTGGCCGCGCTTGCGGCGTGAGTGACGGACTCGCTCACGAATCGGTCAGCTGACGTCGTGCCGTCGGCGCGGGCTTCGGAGTCTCATTTCCGCGACGCGGCGCGACCGTCTCGCCGAGTCGGCGCAGAGCCGGGAACGGCCGCGCAGGAGTGCCAGAGATTCAGAATGAGTTCGGCCTTGTCGCTGGTCCGGGTCTTTCGATGCAGATTCCTCAGGTGACGACGGATCGCGGAAGTCGAGACTCCGAGCCGTGCAGCGATCACTTCGTTCTTAAGCCCGCTGCAGCACAGGGTGAGAACCTCGCGCTCACGCAGCGTCAGGCTGCGGCATCGCGTAAGTTCGGCGATTGCACGGTCCGCGAGCGGCGGCAGCGCACATGCGGATGGAACTTCAGAACTCCCATTTCCGCGGCCGTTGGCACCGTGGGGGCAGCTCGCGCAAACCGCGTCGAAGACATCACAGAATTTCGGGCTCAAACAGGCCGTGTGCGGCCCGCTTTGCGAGTTCGTGTTTTCGTCCGCTTCCATTGCCGCGCTTCGGATACCGGGCGGGGGACGTTTGGAACGACGCCACCCCTCCCTCGTTGCTGCCATCGGATGATAGTAAGCGTGCGGCCAGCGGCAGGAAGGTTTGCTCTCAACTGCTCCGAGTCGGCTGTCGAGTTGTTGTCGAGCGCCCGTCAAGGCTTCATCGTACGGCGGTCGCGATATACTATCAGTAGCGAAACGAAAGGCGGGTTAACGCGATGACGACCACGACCACAGCCGTTGCAACGACCGCGACGGGTTCCGCGGCCGGCAAGGATTTCCTGCCGATCGAGGCCTGGGATCACGTCGAGTTCTACGTCGGCAACGCACTGCAGGCCGCGCACTACTACCGCACGACGTTCGGCTTCGAGATCGTGGCCTACGCGGGGCTGGAGACCGGACTTCGCGACCGGGCCAGCTATGTCCTCAAGCAGAACAACATCACCTTCGTTCTCACGGCGCCGCTTCAGCCCGAGTCGGAGGTCGCGCTGCACGTGCTCAAGCACGGCGACGGCGTGCGTGTGATCGCGCTGCGGGTGCCGGATATCGAGCAGGCCCTTCATGCAGTCAAGGATCGACACGCAACGATTGTTCACCCGATCAAGACGCTCAAAGACGGTGACGGCGAGGTCCGTGTCGCGAGCATCAAGACCTACGGCGACACGATTCACACCTTCGTTCAGCGGAGCGGCTACAAGGGTGCGTTCCTGCCGGGCTTCCGGCCGTTTGAGTTGCCCGCCGGTGCGCGAAAGGTTGAGCCGGTCGGCCTGCGCGTCATCGACCACATGGTCGGCAACGTCGAGCTGCGGGCGATGAATTTCTGGGTGGACTTCTATCGCGACGTCATGGGCTTCGAACAACTTGCCCACTTCGACGACAAGCAGATCAGCACCGAGTACTCGGCCCTCATGTCCAAGGTCATGATGGACGGGTCCGGCCGCGTCAAGTTTCCGATCAACGAGCCGGCCGAGGGCCGGCGCAAGAGCCAGATCGAGGAATACCTGGAGTACTACCGGGGACCCGGCGTGCAGCACGTGGCTCTTCTCACGGGCGACATCTTTGATACGGTACGACGGCTGCGCGACAACGGGATGCGGTTTTTGCGGGTTCCCGACACCTATTACGAAGCACTGCCGGGCCGGGTCGGAAAGATCAAGGAAGATATTGACCAGATGCGGGACCTGGGCATCCTTTTCGACCGCGACGACGAGGGGTATTTGCTCCAGATCTTCACACAGCCGGTGCAGGACCGGCCGACGCTTTTTTATGAGGTCATCGAGCGGCATGGGTCGCGGGGGTTCGGAATCGGGAACTTCAAGGCCCTTTTCGTCTCCATCGAAGAAGAGCAGAAGCGGCGGGGTAACCTGTAAGCAACGATAGGTTGCTGCCGATAAAGACTCTGGAAACGCGGCGGGCGAATTGGTAGCATCCGCCGCGGTCC
>CAZONT010000049.1:0-22386 GCA_964581285.1 uncultured Planctomycetaceae bacterium
TGAGGACGATGGTGTTACCGCAGGCGAGGGCGGGGGCGAGCTTCCAGGCCTGCATCAGGAGCGGGAAGTTCCAGGGAATGATCTGGCCGCAGACGCCGACGGGCTCGAGCTTGGTGTAGCAGAAGAAGGGACCGTTGACGGGGATGGTCTTGCCGTGAATCTTGTCGGCCCAGCCGGCGAAGTAGCGGTAGCAGGCGACGCTGGCGGGGACGTCGATCTTCAGCGCGTCATTGAAGGGCTTGCCGTTGTCGAGGGATTCGAGGCGGGCGAGCTCATCGGCGTTTTTCTCCATGAGGTCGGCGAGCTTGTTGAGCAGGAGGCCGCGGCGCGAGGCCGGCCACTTGCGCCATTTGGCGCCGGGATCGAAGGCGGCCTGCGCGGCCTTGACGGCCTTGTCGACGTCGGCCTTGTCGGCCTCGGCGACTTTGCAGATGACGTCGCCGGTGGCGGGGTCGATGGTTTCGAAGGTCTTGCCGGAGGCGGCGTCGACCCATTCGTTGTTGATGAGTAGCTTGGTCTGGCCGATTTTCACCTTGCGGTCGGACGGGGTGAGGGTGGCGGTTGACATGCGAGTCCTCCTTAATGAATGAAATCGCTGAACGCCGGTAATTGTAGCGGGAACGGGGGTTAGCACCAGCCGGGGGCGCGGGCGAGTGTCCCGGGAGCGGACTGCTGCGTCTTCCATTGGGGCGGCGGGGCAGTCGCCGCGCCTGAACACTCGCGGGAGAGAACTGAATGATGCGTTTTGCCGCAAATCGTTGTGCTGTTTTGCTGGGGTGTTGTTTCGCGATCTCTCCGGCGGCGGCTCAGACGACGTACACCGTGAATACGCTGGTGGATTCGATCGACATCGCGCCGGGGAACGGGGTGTGCCAGGACGCGAACGGGCTGTGCTCGCTGCGGGCGGCGGTGATGGAGGCAAACTTTACGGCGGGGGTGGTGCACATTCGATTCACGGTGAACGGCACGCACACGCTGACGTTGGGCGGGATTGAGAATGCGGCTATCGCGGGGGACCTCGACGTCAATCCGATTGCGCCGCTGACGGACTTATATGTTTTTGGGAACGGGATCGGGAACACGGTGATCTCGGCGGCGGGGTTGCCGGCGGGGCAGCTGGACCGCGTGTGGCATGTCCCGGCCGCTGCGCCGGCGGGGCTGACGTTGCAGTTGAATGGATTGACGGTTCGTGACGGGCGGGCGCAGGGGGCGACCGGCAGCGACGGCGGCGGAGTGCTTGTGCAGGGCGGACGGCTGCTGCTGGATCATGTTGAGATTCGCGAGTGTCAGGCAGCGCTGGACGGCGGCGGGCTGTGGGCGGATCGGTCGGTGACGGTGCAGCCGGTGACGCCGTTTGTGCTGGATACGAACGTGGCGGGCGATGATGGCGGCGGGATGTATTTCGCGTCGCCGGGGACGTTCACGGGTTCGTTCGACGCGGAAACGAATACGGCAGGGAACCGGGGCGGTGGCGCGCGGTTCGCGCTCGGGACAACCGCGACGTTGGTTGATTCGGTGATGCAGTTCAACACTGCGACGCAGGGCGGCGGGCTGGCGAACGCCGGGACGACGACGATTGGATTCCTGATCGCGGCGCAGAACCAGGCGATCGGCGGGGGGAATGGCGGAGCGATTGCGAATCAGAACGGCGGGGCGCTGACGATCGGGCCGGTTGGGATCGTGCAGGGGAACCAGGCGGCCAACGGGGGCGGAGCGATCAACAACCAGTTTGGGGCGACGCTGAAGGTGGATCGAGTGGCGTTCCGCGGGAATACGGCGACGAACCTGGGCGGGGCGATTTCGAACGGCGCGGATGCGAGCTTTACGCATTGCGAGTTCAGCGGGAATCGGTCGAACGGGCTGATCGCGAACGCGGCCGGGGGCGGGGCGGTCTACAACCAGAATCCGGCGGGTGTGTTTCGGGCGGTGAACTGCACGTTCAGCGGAAACATCGCGCCGTTTGGGTTCGGGGGCGGGATTGAGAACGACTTTGATGCGCGGTGCGAGTTGAGCGCGAGCACGCTGTGGGGGAATCGGGCGTCGGTGGGAGCCAGCTTGTTCAACGGGAATACGCTGGGGACGAACCCGGTGATGCAGGTGCTGGGGACGATTATCGACAGCTCGCCGTCGCCGCCGGGGAACAACGTAGTCGCGCCGACGCCGGTTGTGTCGGCGGGGTTCAACATCAACGTGGATGGGACGGGAATGCTGCCGGCACCGGGCGATCAGTTTGGGACGATCGCGATACCGATCAATACGCAGCTTTCGCCGCTGCTGCCGTGCGGGACGCTGCAGGCACACTTTCCGGCACCGACGAGTCCGGCGGTCGACAAGGGGGCGTGTTTCGACCTGGCGGGGAATGTGCTGGTCGATGACCAGTGCGGCGCGCCGCGGCCGACGGATGGCAACGGGAACGGGACCGCGGAGTGCGACGTGGGCGCGAGCGAGGCGCCGGCGATGCCGCCGCTGTGCCCGACGTGCCGGGGCGACATGGATGGGGACAACGACGTCGATGGCGGGGACGTTCAGCGATACGTCAACTGCATTCTTGGGGGGCCGGCGCCGGTCATTGCGCCGGGGTGTCACTGCGCAGACATGGACATCGATGGGCAGTTGGATTTGACGGTCGATGTGCCGTTGTTTGTAGCGAAGGCGTCGGGCGTGGGCGATCCAATACCGATGTGTCCGTAAAAACGAAGCACGCCCGAACGTCGGGCGTGCTTCTTTCCCCCTCCGACCGTGAGAATATTTTTGCGGAGGGTATCGGAGACGGCACTCACAACGGCGACCCTCACGTCTTGGCAGTAGTTCAGGTCGTCCCCCCGGCGAGTGCATCCCCGGAGACTTTTCTATTGGATCGGTTTACTGCTCGGGGCCTTCCTCCAGCATCTTGCGGAGGTAGCCGTTCTCGCGGCGGGTGGCCTCGAGATCGAACAGCAGGTACTTGATGGCGAGCCGCAGGTAGTCCATGTTCTCCTGCAGACTCGTGACGGTCATCTTGAGCTTCTCATGGCGGTCCTTGGTCTCCTGGGCCATGAGCTCGAGTTTTGCTTTCTCGTCGGCGGGCAGGGTACCGATTTCGGCGACCAGCTCCGCGAGTCTCGTCTGGAACACTGTTTCATCCATCGCAATCCCCTCGCTTCCTGTATGAGCGACGGTTCCGCTTCAATCGGGCGGGATTCCGTTGTTTCCCTCAACCCGACGCGGACCCTATGAGCAACGGCCGTGCCAGCGATCTGCAAAACGCTCGTTTTGACCCCCTGCGCGGCCCCGGGTGGCACAATCGCAGCATCAGCCGGGCTTTGCGCGCCGAATCGGAGAGGGCGCTTTAGGCCACGCGGGAGCGCTCGATTGCGCGGGCATGTTGCGTCGGAGCAACATCGATCGGCAGCGCGGCGCTTCGGTTTGTCGTGCAAAGGTGCGTTCGACGCGGGTTTCGAGCAAAACGGCTCGCCGCCACATGCCGTCGATTGCACGCATCATTGCACCGCCTTGTGCAGCCGTGCCCCCGTCCTAGAATTGAGACCCGCTTCGCGGAGAAACGTGAGAGGAATCAGCGGATGAGCGAACCGACGTACGGATACGACTTCAAGACCATCGAGCCAAAGTGGCAGGCATATTGGGACCTGCACGCGACGTTCCGGGTGCCGAATCCGGGCGAGCCGACGTTTGATGCGAAGCGGCCGAAGTACTACATCCTGGACTTCTTTCCGTATCCGAGCGGGGCGGGGCTGCATGTGGGGCATCCGGAGGGGTACACCGCGACAGATATCCTGGCGCGGTTTCAGCGGATGCGCGGGCGGAACGTGTTGCACCCGATGGGGTGGGATGCGTTCGGGTTGCCGGCTGAGCAGTACGCGGTCGAGACGAATACGCATCCGCGGATTACGACGGAGCGGAACATTTCGCGGTTTCGTCAGCAACTGAAGCGTCTGGGGTTTTCGTACGACTGGTCGCGGGAGTTATCGACGACGGACCCGGGGTATTACCGCTGGACGCAGTGGATCTTTCTACAACTGTTTCACCATTGGTACGACCCGGCGGATCAGAAGGCGCGGCCGATTGCGGAGCTGGTGAAGGAACTGGAAGCGGAGCGCCTGGTGGTGCGATTCGACGGGGAGTTGATGCCCGCGCCGCAGTCGGGTTTGCAGCAGCTTGGGGGAATACAGCCGGGGTTGAAGTTCTGGCATGAGCTGAACGACGACGAGCAGCGTGAGATCATCGACCGGCATCGGCTGGCGTATCTGGCGGAGGTGCCGGTGAACTGGTGTCCGGCACTCGGGACGGTGCTCGCGAACGAGGAGGTGACGTCGGAGGGGCGGAGCGAGCGCGGGAACTATCCGGTTTTCCGGCGGCCGCTGAAGCAGTGGATGCTGCGGATTACGGCGTACGCGGATCGGCTGGAGAGCGACCTCGATGGCGTGGATTGGCCAGAGTCGGTCAAGCTGATGCAGAGGAACTGGATCGGACGGAGCTATGGGGCGGAGGTGACGTTTGGCATTGCGGGCTCGGAGGAGACGCTTCGCATATTCACGACGCGGCCTGACACACTGTACGGGGCGACCTACATGGTGCTTGCCCCGGAGCATCCGCTCGTGGAGGAGCTGACGGCGGATTCGCAGCGCGGGGCGGTTCGGGAGTACGTTGAGGAGGCCACGCGCAAGAGCGAGCTTTCGCGGACGGCGGAGGCGAAGGAGAAAAGCGGCGTCTTCACGGGTGCGTATGCGATCAACCCGGTGTGGCCGGAGGGGGATTCGCGGGCGCGGGTTCCGATCTGGGTCGCGGACTACGTGCTGATGGGGTACGGGACGGGTGCGATCATGGCGGTGCCGGGGAGCGATACGCGCGACCTGGAGTTTGCTGAGCAGTTCAAGCTGCCGGTGGTTCAGGTGGTGGAGCCGCCGGATGGAGTGGAGTGGCACGGGTTTGTCGATGACGGGACGGCGGTGAACTCGCCGCCCTCGGGAACGCGGGGCGAGTTCTGCGAATTGAACGGGCTGCCGACGCAGCGAGCGAAAGAGAAGATCATCGCGTGGCTGGAGCAGGAGGGGATCGGGCGCGGGCGAGTGCAGTACAAGCTGCGCGACTGGCTGTTTTCGCGGCAGCGGTACTGGGGCGAGCCATTTCCGATCATCCATTGCGGGACGTGCGGGCCGGTGGCGGTGCCGGAGGCGGAGTTGCCGGTCGCACTGCCCGATCTGGACAATTTTCAACCGACGCCGCAGCCGGAGAACGTGATGTCGGACCCGGAGCCGCCGCTGGCGCGGGCGGGGCAGTGGGTGCGGGCGAACTGTCCGCGGTGCGGAACGACGGGGCGGCGCGAATTGAACACCATGCCGAACTGGGCGGGGTCGTGCTGGTATTACCTGAGGTTTCTGGATCCGAAGAATGATCGAGCGCTCTGTTCGCGCGAGGCGGAGCATTACTGGATGGTCTCGTCGCGCAAGGATGGTCAGCCGCACTTTGGCGGGGTCGATCTGTACGTCGGCGGGGCGGAGCATGCGGTGCTTCACCTGCTGTACGCGCGGTTCTGGCACAAGGTGCTGTACGACCTGGGCGTCGTGAGCACGCCGGAGCCGTTCGGCACGCTGTTTAACCAGGGGATGATTCGAGCGTTTGCGTACCGGGACGCGCGCGGTGTGGCGATCGGGTACGACGAGATCGATTTCCGCGATGACGGCCAGGCGTACCACAAAGCGAGCGGCGAGAAGCTGGCGGGCGCGGTCGAGAAGATGAGCAAGAGTTTGAAAAACGTCATCAACCCCGATGACGTCGTCGCGGAGTATGGTGCGGACTCGCTGCGGCTGTACGAGATGTTCATGGGGCCGCTGGCGGCGAGCAAGCCGTGGAACCCGCGCGACGTGCCGGGGGTTTACCGGTTCCTGCAGCGCGTGTGGCGGCTGGTGGTCGATCCGGAGACAGGTCAGCTTTCGGCGCGGGTGCAATCGGCGAGCGGTGCGGCGGGCGCCGATGCGCTCGAGAAGTTCCTGCATCGAACGATCAAGAAAGTGACCGAGGACCTGGATGCGATGGCCTTTAACACGGCGATCGCGGCGATGATGGAGTTTGTGAACGAGGCGACGCGGGTGGAGCAGATTCGACGCGATCAGCTCGAGCGGTTCGTGCTGCTGCTGGCGCCATTTGCGCCGCACGTCGCGGAGGAGTTGTGGGAACGGCTGCGCGGGACGGCGTGGAAGAAGTCGCTGGCGCAGGAGACGTGGCCGACGTACGATTCCGCACTACTGGTCGAAAGCGAAGTCGAGATGGCGGTGCAGGTGAACGGCAAATTGGCGGGGACGGTTCGCGTCCCGACGAATGCCGATGATGGGCAGTGCGAGGCGGCGGCGCGGGGCGATGCGAAGGTCGCGGCGCGGCTGGCCGGGAAGACAGTGCGGAAAGTAATCGTCATCAAGGGGCGGCTGGTGAACATGGTCGTGGGTTAATGGCGGCAAGTGCGATCGAGATTGAGGCGAAGTTCGCCGTGGCCGAGCTGGAAGGAGTTCGGGGACGGTTGCGGACGGCAGGGGCGGCGTATGTCGGGCGCGTTCTGGAGTGCAATCGATTCTTCGATCGGGCGGACGCGGGTCTGCGGGCGGCGGGATGCGGATTGCGGGTGCGATCGGTGCGGGTGCTCGATGGTCCGGCGGTTGCGGCGACGGTGACATTCAAGGGGCCGGTGCAGGGCGGGGCGTTCAAGACGCGGCAGGAGTGTGAATTGGCGGTGTCGGACGCCGATCGTGCGGCGGAATTGCTGACTTTGCTGGGGTTTGCCGAGAGTTTTCTCTTTGAAAAGCGGCGGGAGAGCTGGCGGCTCGGGGCGTGCATGATCGAGCTGGACGAACTTCCGTTCGTCGGGACGTTCGTGGAGATTGAGGGACCGAGTGAAGCGGCGATCCGCGACGTGCAAGCACAACTGGCACTTGGGGGAAGGGCGTGCGAACGGGCGAGCTATCTGGCGCTGATTGTTCGGCATTGCGAACAAGCCGGAATCTCGCAGCGGCTCTTGCGCATGCCTGACTCGGAGTCGGCGTCGAGCTGAGCATGCGGAGTCGCGCGGCTTGACGATGGGACGCGTTGTTCGTATCGTTCGGCTCACTCTTGGGTCTGGCTATGAACCTTGTAACCGGGGCCACGGGCCTCCTGGGCAGCCATATTGTCGAGCAGCTTCGCCTGCGGAACCGGCCGGTGCGCGTTCTCGTGCGCCGCGGTTCGGACACGCGGTGGCTGGCGACGCAGGGCGTGGAGCTGGCATACGGCGATCTGACGGATCGCGCGTCCATCGATGCGGCGATGCGCGGGGTGACGTGCGTCTACCACGCGGCGGCACGGGTTGGGGATTGGGGGCCCTGGCCGGACTTTCAGCGAATCACGATTGACGGAAGCCGAAACCTGTTCGACGCGATCGAAGCAGCGAAGGTTTCGCGGCTGATCCATATCAGCAGCATCAGCGTGTACGGGCACGTCAACGGGGAAGGGCTGGTCTTCGACGAGACGGCCCCCCTCGGACAGAACCTTTACAAGTGGTCGTATTACACGCGGGCAAAGGTTGAAGTCGAGCGGATGCTGTGGGAGCGGCGGAATCGCATCGCGTTTACGGTGATCCGGCCGAGCTGGCTCTACGGACCGCGTGATCGGGCGACGATTGCGCGGATGGTAAACCTCGTGCGGACCGGCAAGGCAAAATTGCTCGGGGACGGCGAGAATCGGCTGAACATGGTGTATGCCGGAAACGTCGCGGAGGCGTGCATCCTGGCGGCGGACCAGCCGGCGGCGACTCACGAGGCGTTCAACGTCAGCAATGACGGACACCTGACGCAGCGCAGTTATTTTGACATGGTGTCGAAGACACTGGGCGTTCCACCCGTTTCGCGGCGGGTGCCGTACGGGATTGCGTATCGGGTTGCGTTCGGGATGGAGGTCTTCGGTCACGCATTCAAGACGAAGAAGCCGCCGATGGTGACACGCTACGGCGTGTGGCTGATGGGGCGACGGGCATTCTTTTCAGCGGAGAAGGCGCGGCAGAAACTGGGGTGGAAGTCGACGGTCGGCTACGAGGAGGGAATCCCATCGACGATCCGGTGGTACCTCGACCAAACCGAGCGACAACCGGCGCGGGAGCGGGCCCTGGTCGGGGCGTAGGGCGACCGCGGGGTTCCGTTCATTCAAGCCGATCTCTCGTGGGTCGTTTGGGCAGAAAGTGGATCGTCCGCGGCTGTCGCGAGGATTTCGTCTTCGATCAACCGCAAATAGCGGCGGGCCATCTGCTCGCTTACGGCGGAACTGTCGTACGTCAGTGCGAGGTTCAGGCGATCCTCGAAGCGACTGAAGACGGGATTCAGCCCCGGTGGCGTGGTGATGGGGCCGCCGCCCCAGACATTCAAAACACGCGCGCCGCAGAGGGTTCTCAGCGGTTCGCGAACCTCGCCGTAGTAAGAGAAGCCGGAGGCGAGCACGGGCATCCGCAGGGGGAGCTTGAAGATCAGCGAGTAGGTCCATGCGTGGACGTACGCCGCGGCCTGCATCAGGGCCCATTGCGAAAAGTCGCGCCGGTGACTGATGAAATCCCGAAACTGAGACAGGATGTCTTCGCCGATCGCGCGGCGGTCGGCCAGCCGATCGGCGCGGCCGGCCAGCAACGGCGTGACGAGATAGTTGCCGGGGACCGGGCGTTTTTCGAGAATTCGTGAGTCAGGATCCGAGATTCCGACGCGCAAGGGCATGGTGATGCAGCAGGCCTCCGCCGCGACGCCGAGCTCGGTAAGGAATTGGAATACGGCGCGGAGAACCCCCGCGGCGAGAAAGCGCGCGTAGCGCGCCGGTCCGGCGGGGGACCAGCGTTTCGCGCCGGCCTGCACTTGCCCGGTTTCTTCGGAGGTGAAGTGGCGATGCAGCACCTCGAACCGAGACTGGCTCACACGAGGCGAGCCCGGCAGCGTGGCGAAGTTCAGGCCGACTTCGGCCGGGGGTGTCGCAAGGCCACGCAGGGCGAGGGCGATGCGCCGCGGCCAGGAGAACTCACGAAGCACGCTCACGGTGCGGGAATCGTCGCTGACGAATTGGGTGGGCTCCTTGCGAACGGAGGGGGCGCTTCCCCGGAGGCCGAGTTGTGAGAGGAACCAGAGAGCGCCCTCGGCGTCCATGAAGAAGTGGGGCCAACGGAAATAGAAGCGCGTGCGATTGTTGGGAAGCGCATATTGCTCGAATCGAACCTGCGGGCCGGTTCGATGATTCCAGCGAATCTCGCCGCCGGCGGGGTGCAGGCGATCGATTCGTGTTTGGCAGTCGGGTGCGTGGGTCCAATCGATGAACGAGTGCGAAAGTTGTGCGGCATCGCGTGCGGCAGCGGCCGTATCGGGTGGCACTCTCCAATAGGGGCGGCCGGCGGGGAAGCTGATGCGAAGCGATCCGATGGTTGCAGGATGCTGGGCCATCGTGCGCGCCAGGACTTCGCGAAACGCGGCGGGATCGATGCGGCCGTCGACGTCGATGACCATATACGCTGTATTGCCCTCGGCAGACGCCCGGGTCAGGAGGAGATGGTGCCCGTAGACGAGGCGGTCGCAGGGATTGAGCGGAACGCGGCGACTCATGGCCGTGTCGCAATCGCAGACGCAGCACCGGCCGGGATGGACGAGCGGCCGCCGGCCGAGAACGGCGGAGGGTGGATGTGCAGCCGCGCGGACGACAGCGGTTCATTGAAACGCAGTCGCAAAGCGGCAACGTTTCGTTCGTTGAGTACGTCCATCAGTTCAACTGTGAAGTCGCGCATCGGAATGGCCTTGCCCGCGACGGGCTTCCAGTCCGGCGGGAGCGCGAGCCGTTGGAGGTCGGTGCCGAACTGTACCCCGTATTCGCTCCGCAGAACGACGGAGTGATCATTCTCGATCTGTGGAGCGGCTTTCACGCCAGGCGGAAGCAGGAACACGGCGGCGACGTCACGGAGGCCGGTCAGGAATTCCAGCCGGTCTCCGGAGCAAAGCATCTCGGACGGCGTGTCGGTCTTCAGCGAGATCAGAATGTCGCCGTTTGAAATAGGCGGCGCGCAAGTCGCCACGATGGTGCTCAACCTGTCTCGTGCGTCGAACTCCCAGCGGTTAATCAGGAAGACCATGACAATCACGCAGCCGATGCTGATGGCGCCATTCGCCGCGTAGAACCAGTGGCGCAGCGGGCGCGGGATCACGACGTCCTGCTCGCGGGGCGGGAGGATCAGGCCGGTCAGAAGATAGGTCCAACCGACGGTCGCCGAAAAAACTATTCGGGAGCCGATCGCGATGGCGGAGAGTCCCGGGAGAATGAAAAGCACGGTCCAGAGCGCATAGAACGTGGCAGCGGGGTCATTTCGCGTCGATTTGCGGAGGTAGTAGATCGCACCGAGGCCGAGGATGGCGCTTGCCACGGCCACCGCGATGACCACATGGGGCGGGGCGATCAGTAACAGATCGACCGGAAAGCCGACGACCCAGACGGCCGAGTAGAGCAGAAATGCGAGCGGCCAGTGAGTGGCGGCCTGACTCGGATAGCCCCCGCCATTGACGGGCGCGAGTATCCAGGGGCGGGTTGTGAGATAGTAAGCGAGATAGACAACCGCGATCAGCAATAACACGAGCGCGGTGAGCGCGGCGAGCGGACGTGCGGCACGTTCCTCGCGGCGACGGCGGACGAGTAACTCGTGGAGCACGACGACGCCGCTGAGAGCGATTGCCGCTTCCTTTGCAAAAAGGGCGAAGCTGAAGGAGGCGGCGGCGAGGAGCACCCATTTCACGCGCGGGCTTTGACGCACCGACCAATAGGCGCCTGCCGCGAGACTGACGCCGATGACGACGAAGAGGTCGGCCCGATTGCAGACCCAGGCGACCGGAGCGGCTGCGGTTTGGGAAATCCCAAGGAAGAATGTGGCGGCACCGGCGCGAATCGGATCGGCGCCCGCGCGGCGAAACATCCAATGCACGGACAACAGCGCGAGGCCGAAAACGGAAAGACTCATCAGGCGGTAGCCGAGCGGGTTGCGACCGAAGAGCCGGACGTCGAGGAGAAATGAGAGTTCGGCCACCGGCCGGATGAAATCCTGTCGGCCGCGGGCGACCCACCACGGGCACGTGCCGCGATTTCGCAGCGTGTTCCATTCCGCATCGGAGCGGGCGAAGCGAAAGAGACGCCAGTCGTCGCTCTCGCCGCGCAGGAATCTTTCGGCTTTCAGGATGAGGTGCATGTCATCGGAGATAAATGGGCCGCGAAGCGTCCAGCCATAGAAGAGCAGGGGACAGAGCAGCCAGAACAGGCGATGGGGAGCGGCCGCGCGAATCCAGCGGAAGAAGATGTCAATCGCAGGCATGGCTGGAACAAGCGCCTTTTTCGGTCAGCGGTTTGACAGGCGGTCGAAGAGGAATGGGCAAACGGCAGTGTTTACGGCATACGTGCATTGGGGGCGGATACTAACTTGTCGGAGTGGAATCGGGAACGAGCGCGGATACGAGCGGGAGAGAGCGTCAGGCCGGGCGGATTCGACCGTGTCGGCGGATGTGACAACGAACGACGCAGGTTGCTAGGCCGACCAGCAGGAGTGAAGCGGGCTCGGGCGTGGCGGCGATGTCGTCGTAATCCGCGAATTCACCGGGGAGCTGCTGCTGATTGTCGGCGAGGAGGAGTTCCTCAATCTGGTGGCCATTGCAGGTCTGGCCGGCGTCGTTGAAGAGCGTCGAGCCGACGAAGATCAGGGCGTTGTCGTAGTAGTATTGAATCTGGTTGTTGCCGACGAAGGCGATGCGGAGTTCCTTGAAGGACCCGGGGACATAGTTTGCGCCGGTGTTCTCGAACTGAAGTCCGCCGGGGGCGGGGCCGTTAGCGTCGTTGAGCAGCAGGATGTCACCGGGTCGGCCGTCGCTGTTGGGGTCACGGCCAGCGAGTCGGACGCGGGCGCAGGTCAGGTTCAGGGATGGGCTCTGTGGGTTGACGTAGTAGTCGGCGCCACCGGTACTGGAGATGCGGATTTGCGTGGTCAGGGTTACCGGGCCGGTTGCGCCGGTGAAAGTTGGGCTGAAGTACATCGCGCCGGGAAAGGCCGGGCCAATGAGCGGGTCGTCGCTGTAGCGGAGGAACTGACTGCCGCCGCGGAGACTCGGGGCGACGATCGCGGGGACGTTGGGACTGATAGCAGTCCAGCCGTTTTGCGAGGCGGAGCCAGAGTGCCAATCGGGCGGCTCGAAGTCAACGTTGAAAGGCAGGGCGATAGCGCCGCGCGCCTCGCTGGAGTCCGGGCGCGGGATGGCGCGGTTCATGGTTGCGTCGTCGAAGAACTGGAAGGCGAATGCCGACGATGAAAACGTCAGAATCGTTGCGAGTGTGAGTCGGAGTGGTGACATTCAGGGTCCCCTGTCTGACTTAGCGTACGCGAGTGCAACGAGTAAGTCAATGAATTCGGCGACAGGGAGCGGCTTGGAAGAGCGATTATACTCGCGGCGCGAGAGCTGTTCTGAGTTTGCAGTCTGAGAGTTGCTGTCGAAAATGACCCGCCCTCATTCGCCGACATATCCTCTGTACGGAGTCATCGGTGTCGTTCGTCGCGACGAACGATTCCTGCTTATTCGGCGCGCGCGGGTAGAACGCGCGCCGCTGATGTGGTGTTTCCCGGGCGGCGGCATCGAGCCGGGGGAGAGCGAGGCCGACGCGCTGGTTCGGGAGATGATGGAGGAATTGCACGTTGCGGTCGCGCCGGGGGAACGACTGATGACGCAGGTCAAGCACGAGGGGGCGCTGGTGCTGCACTGGTGGTCGGCCAAGCTCGTGGCCGGGGAACCGCGGGCGAATCCGGCCGAGGTGGCGGAGCTGGCCTGGCTAACGCCGGACGAGGCTCGCCGGCTTCCGGACGCGATCCCCGGGACGAGCGCGATCTTCGATCATCTCGGGGTTTGATCGTGAAGCGCGGGCGTCCTCACCGGCCAGTTGCTTGAAGATGTGCAGGCCGGCGATCGCGAATGCGAAGGCGACCACGAACACACCGGAGCCGATCCACTCATAGAGCAGGAGGCCGGCGAACGGGGCGATCAGGCCTCGCAGGCCGGTGAGGGAGACGTGTATTCCCATGTAGAGCTCGGCGCGCTCGTCCTCGGTGAAGTGGAGGTGGCCGATGTTCCAGGCAATCGAGCCGCCGCTCTGAGCGAGGCCGTCGGCGACACGGCCGGCGAGGTAGGTGAGCAGGGCGGCGGTGTCGTAGGAGCCGTGCCAGGCCGCGAGCATGGCGCCGACACCGCAGAGCAGCGTTGAGGCGGCCCAGCAGGAGGAATTGGCGACTCGAAATCGGAGGACGCCAACGCGGTCGTAAAGGCGGGCCCAGATGGGGAGCATGAACAACTGGATCAGCCGTGGGACGAGGTCGATGAGGCCGTTACTCATGGTGTAGGAGAGAAGCAGGACCTTGGTGAGCACGATGGTGTTGATGGGCATGACCATGAGGTTGGCGCTTCCGATGCACATTTGGGCGGTGCAGTAGCGGGCGAAGCGCGGGTCTTCGCGAAGGGCGCGGCGCATGCGGGCGACGACATGCCAGGGTTGCACGACCGTGAGCAAATCAAACGGCTCGCCAAGGGCATCGTCGGCGATGGCGTCGCGGCCGTCCGCGACTCGCGGAGCGAGGCGCTTCTGTTCGCCGCGGACGCGCGTGCCGCGGTTTACCCAGAGTGCGACGGCGCCGATGACGGCGACGGCGGGGTAGAACCAGCGGTAAGCAAGCGGATTGGCATCGAAGAGGAGGCCGGCGCCGAGGATGAGGGGGAGACTGCCGATCGTGCGGACGAGTTGGAGCGTGGCGCAGATTCGTCCGCGATGCGAGGCGGGGTAGTTGCTCTTCCAGAGACTGGCGCGGGCCGAGACAACGCCGGACATGAACATTCGCGAGAAGGCGACCTGGGCGGCGAAGATCCAGCCACCGAGGTGCGTTTCGGGTGTTGCGGCAACGGAGGCGGTGACAACGACACACGCGGCCCCGAACGCGAGAAGCAGGGGGAGTTTGCGGCGGCCGACGAGCATGGCTCCCCAGACGAGACTGACGAGATTGGCGAAGGCGGGAGTGGCCTGAACGACCGTGATGAGCAAATTGCTGGCGTTGAAGGTCTTGCTGACAACGACGGCCGAGACGGTGCCTTCGATCAGCCCGGCGAAGATGCCCCAGACGAGGAGGTGGCGGACCTCGGTGACGTAGTTCCGCCGGGCCATGAATGGGACGCGGCGGGCGCGTATGATGTCCAACGGCGATGGCTCCGAGTCAGTCTACTGTTGGGGTTGAGTATAAGCCGAGGGAGAGCGTCATGTCGCATCACGGCACTCGATGCGTGACCGGGTTGTGGGTGCTAGCGCTGACGATCGGCTGCGCGGCGGGGCCGGCGTTCGGTGATCTGCTGCGCTTCAAGAACGGTCGGGTACTGGACGGGCAGATTCTGTCGGACGCGGGGGATGAGTACCGGGTCAAACTGATGCAGGGTGTGATCGACGTACCGAAGGCGGATGTCGTGAAGCGGGAACCGCTCGACCCGCCGTGGGTGCGTCTGGCGGAGGAGCGGGCCCGGCATCCTGATACGCCGCAGGGGCACTACGACGTTGCGATGTGGTGCAAGGAGCAGGGGCTGATCGCGGAGATGCGGGTTGAACTGCGACGGGCGGTGGAGCAGGACCCAGACTTTGAAGCGGCTCGGTCTGAACTCGGCCAGGTCCGGCGGAACGGGCAGTGGGTGCCCGCTGCGCCACCGAAGGCGCGCGTCGTCTCGCCGCAGGATCGGGCGATGAAGGAGGAAGAGGCGCAGACACGCAAGGCGATCACGACCCTCGTGACGCGGGTGCGCCAGATTCGCAAGAACAAGCTCGAAGGCGGCGGGCGGGATGAGTCGTCCGACCTGTTTCAGGCGGGGAGGAAGCAGATCCTTTCGTTGAAGGATCCGCTGGCGATTGCGGCGATTGCGTCAGTGCTTTCGGGCGGCACGGAGCCGTCACGGCGGCTGATGATCGAGGCACTGGAGCGATTTCCGCAGGATGAGGCGACTCTGAACCTGCTTGCAGCGACCGTGGTTGATCCGTCACCGGGAATCCGACGGCTGGCGGCTGAGGCGCTCGCACGACGGAAGGACGCCCGCATGGTGGCGGAGCTGCGTGCGGCGTTGAAGAGCGACGAGGATCAGATCAAGCGGAATGCGGCGGCGGTGCTAGGGGTGCTCCATGCAGAGGAAGCGATTCCCGATTTGATCTCGCTGCTGGATGTGGCGGGGTATACGACCATGGTCATACCGCGACCTGCGTTGTTCGCGTCATTCTGCAGTTGTTACTGCGGCCCGACGGTCGCATACGGCGGCGGAGCTCCGCTGTGGTACTACCCGACGGGCATTGCGGTGCTCGGGCCGGGAACGGTGCTCGGGACTTACTGGGAAGGGGACGTCGAGGTTATCAAGCTTTACCGAACCGACGTTCAGGAAGCGCTGATCGAGATTACGGGGCAGAACTTCGGCTTCGACATCCCAGCATGGCGGCGTTGGTACATTCAGAAGTACAAGCCGAAGACGAGCCGGCCGGCACCGTGACGTCGGCTGCAATTGGCGGGTGGGGTCGCTCCGATTAGGATGGCCGGAATGAATCGGAGCGAGGGAATGCATTACGATCCTGACAAGTTCATCACGGTGCAGCAGCACATTATCGAGCAGCAGCGGAAGCACCCGACGGCGACGGGGGAGTTCAGCTGGCTCCTGTCGGGGTTGACGCTGGCGGCATGCCTGATTCAGGCAATTGTCCGGCGGGCCGGGCTGGTGGATATCCTCGGGGCGAGCGACTCAGAGAACGTGCACGGCGAATTGCAGCAAAAGCTGGACGTGTATGCGAACAAGGTATTGGAGCGATGCCTGGCGTCGCGCGGAAACGTGGCGGTGCTGGGATCGGAGGAGATTCCCGAGCCCATCGTCGTGCCCGTGAAGGACCATGAGGGCAAGTACGTTGTGCTGTTCGATCCGCTGGACGGGTCGGGCAACATCGATGTGAACGTGGCGGTGGGGACGATTTTTTCGATATACGAACGGGTGAGCGAAGGGGCGATTACCGACGGCGGGATGAAGGACGTTCTGCAGTCTGGGCGGCGGCAGCTTGCGGCCGGATATGTTGTGTATGGATCGAGCACGGTGCTCGTGTATACGACGGGGAACGGGGTGCACTCGTTTACACTCGATCCGGCGTCGGGGTCGTTCATGCTGGCGAACGAGCACGTTCGCATTCCGAAGGACGGAAAGATCTACAGCGTGAACGAGGCGAACGCGGATTCGTTCCCGAAGGGTGTCCAGGATTACCTGGAGTGGGCCAAGAGCAAGGCCGCGGGCCCTTATACCTCGCGGTACATCGGATCGATGGTGGCAGACGTACATCGGACGCTGGTGAAGGGCGGGGTATTCATGTATCCGGCCACGGCGAAATCACCGAAGGGAAAGCTGCGGCTGATGTACGAAGCAAACCCGATGGCGTTCATTGTTGAACAGGCGGGGGGCATGGCCACGGACGGCAAAGCGAACATCCTCGACAAGCAGCCGACGCAACTACACGAGCGGACGCCGCTCTACATCGGCGCGACGGAGGATGTGACGCGCATCATGGAGCTGCTGGGAGGCAGCTAGACTCACCGCATGGCGGAAACGACGACGCAGACTTGGTCGATCGGACAGCTCTTGAGCTGGACGCGGGGATTCTTGTCGGACAAAGGCGTCGACGAGCCGCGGCTGTCAGCGGAGCTGTTGCTGGCGTCGGCACTGGGATGCCGGAAGATCGATCTGTACACGCGGTTCGAGCAAGTACCCGGCGTGGAGCAGGTGGGGAAGTTTCGCGAGCTGGTGCGCGAGGCGGCAGGCCATAAGCCGATCGCGTACCTGGTGGGGCACAAAGAGTTTTACTCACTCGATTTTCTCGTCACGCCGGATGTATTGATTCCGCGGCCGGAGACGGAGTTGCTGGTGGACCAGGCCGTGGCCGTCGCGAAGGCATCGGGCGGGAGGCCGCTGCAGGTGCTGGATGTCGGGACGGGGAGCGGCTGCGTGGCGATCGCGATTGCAAAATTGCTGCCGGCGTCCCGGGTGGTGGCGACGGACGTGTCGGCCGCGGCGCTGATCATCGCGGGTCGAAATGCGGAGCAAAACAAGGTCGCGGAGCGCGTGACGTTCGTCGAGGCGGACGCGGTCGGGATTGCAGCGAATTGCGTGCCGGCAGGTGGATTTGATGTGCTGCTATCAAACCCGCCGTACATTGCCGAATCGGATCGGGAGAATCTCGCGGCCACTGTTCGGGACTTCGAGCCGGCGCTGGCGCTGTTCGGCGGGGCTGACGGACTGGACGTAATACGAAAGATCGCCGAGGGCGGGCGGGCGTTACTTGGCAGCGACGGGCGGGCGTTTGTCGAGGTGGCGTCGGGTCAGGATGTGCGGGCGACGGCGGTGTTTGTCGAGAACGGGTGGGTCTCGCGCGGCGTGATCGCGGACGGGGCGGGCATTCCGCGCGTGCTGTCGCTGGAGCGCGGGGCATGAGTCCGCTTGTCCGGCGCGAGTTTAGGCGGATTCTGATCATCAAGCCGAGTTCGCCGGGGGATATCATTCACGCCCTGCCGGTGTTGCACGCGGTTCGGCGCCGATACCCGGATGCGCATATCGCGTGGCTCGTGGCGACGCCGTTTGCCGACCTGATCAGCGCCGATCCGGCGCTCAGCGAAGTGATCCCGTTCGACCGCAAGCGATTCGCAAAGCTGGGGCGGAGCGGGGCCGTGACGATCGAATTCGTGCGGTTTGTCATGCGGCTTCGCGAGAAACGATTTGACCTCGTGATCGACCTGCAAGGGCTGTTTCGCAGCGGGTTCCTGGCGTGGACCAGCGGCGCCGGGGCCCGGCTGGGCTTCGCCGACGCGCGGGAGTTCGCGCCGCTGTTCTACTCGCATCGGGTGCGGGACGGCGAAGCGAATCGACACGCGGCCGACCATAACTTTCTGGTCGCACCGCTACTCGGGTCGGAAGCGGGCGAGCTCGATTTTTCGGTCGCCATGGGCGATGAGGATCGAACGGTTGCGGAGGCCATCGTCGCCGAGGCCGGCTGCCATTCGCCGGACGGTTACGTGGTGCTTGTGCCGGCGACCCGCTGGGAGACGAAGTGCTGGCCCGCGGAGCGGTTTGGCGAGGTGGCGCGGCGACTCCAGGAAGCTGAAGGAATGCGATCGGTGTTGGTGGGTGGGCGCGATGATTTTGCAGCGGGGGAGCGGGCGGCGCGTGCTTCGCACGGAGCGGCGTTCAATGCGTGCGGCCGAACTACGTTGCGACAGCTTGCGGCGCTGATTTCCGGGGCGCGAATCGTGATTACGGGCGACTCGACGCCGATGCACCTGGCCGCGGCACTCGGTCGTCCGCTGGTGGCGCTCTTCGGTCCGACAAACCCGCGGCGGACAGGGCCGTATGGTCGGATGGCGGACGTGGTGCGGTTGGAATTGGATTGTTCGCCGTGCTACTTGAAGCGATTGAGCGAGTGTCCGCACGGACACGCATGCATGGAACAGCTGGACGTTGAGATGGTGGTTGCGGCGGCGGTTCGACGGCTGATGCCGTCCGAGGCAGTCGGTGCGCGATGACGGGGCGAATTACGGCGATGGCGCTGGCACTGGCCGCGGCGATGGCGGGCGTTCCAGAACGAGACGCAGCGGCGCAGGCGATACGTCATGTGTTTCGTTCGTCCGATCGTCCGTCGTCAGTTGGGGTTTCGATTGCGGCGGGCCGAGTCGAAGCCGTGACGGAGGACGGGGCGTCGGCGACCGTGCGGCTGGCCGACGGAACACTCGTCGCCAATCAGTTCGTGGTGTTCCATGCTGACGGAGCACCGCTTGCGGCCGGGCATGTGACGAGCGTCAGCAGTGGGGCAGCAGAGGTCAAGTTCGATTGGATCGGGGTTTTGCCGGCCTTGGGCTTCGAGGCGGCCGTGCTGCCCATTCGCTGCGGATTGCAGCTTAAGGAGTTATTACCGAGTGATTGCTCGATGCGAGCACGCGTTGGAGAGGTCGATTCGGCGGGTGGCGAATGTCGGCTGGAGCTCGCAGCCGAGGGCGGGTTCGAGGCGGGTGATCGACTCATCGTCGTTAGAAAGGGGCTGCCGATCGCGCGGCTGACGGTGCGACGAGTCGACGATGGGCACGCGACGGCGGCGATTGAGCGGCTGGTCGCCAATGCGGCTCCCATTGAGGGGGACGAAGCGAAGCTTGAGCAAAATCCGGCGGAGCGACGAGCGGGGCGCCTGCGGAGCCGCCTGCTGCGAGTCGAGGGAAAGGGCGATCAGACGGTATGGTTTCCCGCGGCGGCGGCGGACGGGGCGGCGATCGACGATCGATGGACCGTGCGCGACGGCGGTTCGTACATCGGCATGGTCGAGGTCCAGGAGCTTCGGGGTCCGTTCGCGGTCGGGCAGGCATTTGCGGCGATGTGCCGACGGCCGCTGCGCGTGGGTGACGAGTTGGTTCGGCGCGACCCGCGCGACGTGCGGGCCGGGCGGACGCCGCTGCACGTGTTTCGTGTTGAGGGTAACTACGTGCTCGTTAACGCCGGCGAGAGCGATCAGCTTGTTCGGGATCAGCGGCTGTTTGTCGTGCGCGAGGGGCGAGTTCGGGCGACGCTGGTGGTAACGACGGTCAAGATGGACTTTTGCGGCACCCGGATTGAGCCGGTGACGTCGAACGAAGCGGCCGGAGGCGGGGTTGTGGCCGATGACGACGTGTATGTGACGCTGCCGAAGGCCCCGGTGCGCCGCGCGGTCGCGACGATCGAATGGGTTGAGGCGGATGGCCGGGTGGCGGCGGCGAAGCTGCAAGAGGGGGCGACGATGCGGCGCGGCGAAGTTGTTTCCGTTGGATCGGACGGTGGCGCTTTTTCAGCGGGGATCGTGGTTGCGGCAGGGCGTGAGGGGGCGACGATCTACTTGCCGGCAATCTCGCGCGCGGGTGCGACCGAAGCGGGGGCGGAGGTCTATACGGAATCGGGACCGTAGTCCGCGCCCGCCGGCCCTGGACTATGGCTTGGCCGGCGGTGTCGCAGATTGGAAGAGTTGAACATCGACGTTCCAGTCCTTGCCGGGCGGCGTCTCGATCTGAAAGCGCGAGTCGGCGGGAGCGGCGGAGGGGTCGAGGTTGTCGAAACGCGCGTCGATGACCGAGTCATCCGACTTGCGTTCGATTTCGATCCGGACCGGAAGCTCAATTTTCTTATCAATGTACATGTCGACGCGACGGTACTCAGGGGCGAACTCGCTCTCCGGCCGAGGTTCGCAGTGGAGGTGGTCGGTGTTGGGCGGATCATCCGGCCGGGGCGGCAACAGGGTGATGTGGAAGTTCTCGATCATGTCGGCGCGGCGCTGGCCGAACGGCAGCGGAAAGGGGCCTTTCTTCAGTTTGAACGGATCGATCGATTGACCCTCGCGGACGACTTCGCGTCGGATGATCTGCTTGGTGGCGTCATTGCGTTCGGTCATCCAGCGGCCGTCGAAGAGGTAGTACTCGGGCTTGGGTCGCTTGACGCCACCGGCGATGGTCTCGTCGAAGCGGATGAGGAACTTGGAACTCGGGTTGCCGCGAAGGAAGAGGAGTTCGCCCTTCTTGACGATCTTCTCCTCGACCGGCTCGAAGCGGACGTCGTTGTACGTGACGTTGGTGCTGATGCCCTTGATCGCCTGGCCTTTCGCTTCGAGGCGGTCGAGGATCGAGTCAACTGCGGCGTTGCCGGAGGTTGCGACCGTAGGCGCGGCAGGGGCGCTGGTGGACGGCGGGTCGGCGAAGGCGCTGATCGCGCATGCAAGGCAGCAGGCAACGGCGGCAGCGTGTCGTAGGTGCATGCGAGTGCTCCTGGGGATTCGTGTCATCCGGCGGATGATATCGCATTGGGCTCAGGTTTTCCGGGGGCGGGCGTCGGGCCCGATCGGACGTGGCGAACGATGCTGGGAATGATACGCGCGAGGGCAGCCAGCACGAGCACGGCCTGGATTGCCATGATGTGCCACGTCTTGAGAGCGAGGGCCATGGCGGTGACAGCCCAGATTGCGTAACGGACCCAGCGGCCGATGAAGTAGGCGAGGAAATACTTGCCGCGCGGATAGCGGTCGGTGATGGCGAGCCAGCGGACGATGTCGATGGGGATGGGAATGAGACTGATCGCGACCAGGACGAGGAAGGGGTTCACCTCGAACCAGTCGGCGGCGGTGCGGTAGAGCTTCGTCTCGCGGACACGGGCGATGCCGCGGTATTGCAGCAGGAAGGTGATCAGGTGGTACTCGTTCAGATTCGCCATACCGGTGGCGAAGGAGCCAACGGTGGCGACGACGACAACGCGGGCGAGGCGATGGTCATGTACGCCGAGTTGCTGGGCGATGAAGTCGGAGGCGACGAGCAGGACGATCCAGGTCGTCGGAGCCGGAAAGAAAACACAGCAGAGTGAAAGGTAGAATGCGTAGAGCGAGGTGAGCCAGACGGCGAGCCGCAGCCGGGACTCTTCGCCGTCGGCGTGTACAGCCCATAGTGCGGCTGCCGTGAGGCCAGCCATCCACACCGCGAATACGGGGAACCATTGCCGAAGGATCAGGTCGGCGCGCGAAAGCAGCGTTCGCCGGGTCGCGACCAGGTAGAGCACCACGCCGGCGTAGATCGCGAGCAGGATCGAGGCGATGACGGCGCGCGTGCCACCACCGTCGGATCGAAGATTGACCAGAACTGCGGCGACCGCGAGAGCGGAGAAACTAACCGCCGAAAGCCCAGCGCGGGTTGAGAGCGGGATGACTGTGGATCCTTCGCTGTTCAGTCGAGCTGCGCCTGGATTGCTCGTCATTTCTCCACCGCGACGAGGCGGCCGTCCTGCATGTGGAGCAGGCGGTCGGCGCGGAGCGCGAGATGCTCGTTGTGGGTGATCATGAGGGTCGTGAGGCCGCGGGAGCGGTGAAGTTCGTGCAGCAGGTTCAGGACGGCGGACGCGTTGGCCGAATCGAGATTGCCGGTCGGTTCGTCTGCGAGAAGCAGCTGCGGCCGCGTGACAACGGCGCGGGCGAGGGCGACGCGCTGCTGTTCGCCAATCGAGAGGCGGCCGGGCTTGCGGTGAAGCTTGTCGGCGAGGCCGACCTGCTGGAGGGCGGCGGCGGCCTGGCCGTCGATCGATTCGCGACGCAGGCGCAGGGGCAGCTCGACGTTGCCAATGGCCGTGAGGATCGGGAGCAGGTTGAAGCGCTGGAAGACGAAGCCGATCTGCTCACGTCGCATGCGGGTTCGCTCGGCGTCGGAGAGCTTCGCGACGTCGACGCCGCCGACGTGGAGCGTGCCGCGCGTCGGCTGCATCATGAGGCCGAGGATGTGAAGCAGGGTCGTCTTGC
>CAZONT010000050.1:0-2665 GCA_964581285.1 uncultured Planctomycetaceae bacterium
AGCAGCGGTTTTGTAAACCGCAGGTCGCCGGATCGTGCCCGGCCGGTGGCTTTCGTTCCCGATTGGCGATCCCTTGTCGGGTTCGTTCTATCGAAAACGTCTTAGCATCGCCCCTGGCCCCCTCGATTCGGTTCGGAACCGAAGATGCTTTGAGAACTCCCGCAAAATACGGTGGCGTTCTCACAGCGATTTCTTGGCGACCAACTCCGTTCTCCGAATCGGGCAACAATGAGAAAATCTCGATGGATCCACCCGCGACCAATCGCCTCTGCCTGCGCCCGAACTCCCCGGGAGCCGGTCTCCCGAAGGACCCGTGCCGACGCGGCGCCCGGTAACCCTCGGTCACTGCTCGAACTGCTCCTCTGCCGTCTAGCGTCCGACTGAGACTCCTTCCAATTGCTTCAACTTCTTGTCAAACGCCGGCATTAGCGGCAGCCGGTTCTGTGCCGCGAACGCGCGAACATCAACCGCGTCAATCTTTCCATCCCCGTTCAAGTCGGCTCGGGCAATATTCGGAACCGCCCTGCTGAGATCGCTGACCCGAACAGCGGACTTCGCATCTTGGCCGATGGGTTCGATACCCCATTGCGGCTCGGACCCGCCGGGTCCCTGAAGGAAAGTCGGACAGCCGTCTGTCTCATCTCCGGACCGGAAAAAGTTTATCTGGATCGCATTGAAATCGGCCGTCTCCTGGACCCCATCGCCGGTGATGTCCGCGCCGAGCGAACAGTTCTGCGGTGCCGGGCCGACTCCGCAATCGGAGACCGCAGTGCCAAAGCGCGATACCAGAATTGCGAAATCGACAATATCAACGAGGTTGTCTTGAGACACGCCTGCCGTGCGAAGATCGCCGGCCACGAGCTGGTCCGCGCCGGTGAAGCTGACGCTCGTAAAGCAAGTTCCGCCAAAGCCCAGCGGCAACTTGTGTGACAGCGTATGACCCTCGAATGCAGAGATCCACTCTGCACCGGCGCCAACGCCGGTCAAGAGAATGCTGCCCGTTCCGGAAGCGTTGAAGGCCACCGGTCGTGTGACAACCTGCGGCGGCGACAAGTGTTGACAGTCGGTCAGAACAAATGTCACGTCGCGTGTTACGGCATTCGTCAGGCCCTCGATCTTGAGACTCACCTGTATCTGGGGTCCGACAGTGATTGGTGACGCGTTTAGCTTCGACGGCAGAATGACGGCGTTTGCAGAAGTCGTGAGTTTGGTTTGGAACTCGCCCTGGTCTGGCCGGAACGCCACGGTAGTCGGGCCGGAATTCGAGCCAGGGTTCAGCGCCGTGAAGTGGAGCGTGGCCACCCTGGCATCCGCCGAAGTTCCGGCCCCGATGAGCACGAGGGAATAGACCACGGAACCACCGGTATCGCTGAAGTACGAAGGCATCGCCGGGTTCCAGGGCGAAGTCGATCCGTCGCCAACGGAAATCGAATTGAGGGCGAGCCGCGTGGGCTCGTACTGGAAGAGAACTTGTACGCCGTTGATCGGGGCCTGGAGCCCGACAACATTCAACGCAACGTCCAGGGAGTCGCCGGCACAGATCTGAGTGCTTCCCAGGATGCTCAGCGAAAGTTGGTTGCAGGACGCAATCGGCGAATACTGACAGATTCCGTTGACGCATGAATCGGATGTACACGGGTTGCCATCGTCGCATGTAATCGGCGAATGAACGCATCCGGTCGCCGGATTGCAGGTATCAGTCGTGCAGGCGTTTCCGTCATCGCAGTCGATCGGCGCTCCGGCGCACGAGCCACCGGCGCACGTGTCATCTGCCGTACACGCGTTCCCGTCGTCGCACGATTCCGTGTTATTCGCATACATGCAGCCATGCTCGGAATCGCACGAATCGCTGGTGCACGGGTTATTGTCGTTGCAGATGATCGAGGTATGGGTGCAGCCCGTCTCGGCGTCGCACGCATCCGCTGTACACGCGTTGCCGTCGTCGCAGTTCAGTGGCGTGTAGACGCAGCCCGTCAGAGGATGACAGGTGTCAACAGTGCAGGCATTCTTGTCGTCACAGACGACCGTCGCGCCCTGGCATGAACCATCAACACACGTATCGTTCGCCGTGCACGCGTTCCCGTCGTCGCACGATTCTGCGTTGTTGACGTACTGGCAGCCGCTCGTCGGGCTGCACGAGTCATCGGTGCAGGGGTTGTCGTCATTGCAGGTGATCGGCGCGTGGACGCATCCGTTTTCGGTATTACACGTATCGGCTGTGCAGGCGTCGCCGTCGTCGCAACTGATCGGGGTGTAAACGCACCCGCTAAGCGGATTACACGTGTCCGCGGTGCAAGCGTTGTTGTCGTTGCACGCGATCGGGGTGTGACTGCAACCATTCTCGGGGTCACAGGCATCGGCTGTGCAGGCGTTGCCATCGTCGCAGCTGAGTGGCGTATAGACGCAGCCTGTCGTCGGATTGCAGGTGTCCGCCGTGCACGCATTGCTGTCGTTGCAGGCGATGGGAGTGTAGACGCAGCCAGTCGCCGGATTGCACGTATCGGCCGTACAGGCGTCGCTGTCATTGCAGACGATGGGGGTGCCGACGCACGCACCGCCGGAGCACTGATCATTGGTCGTGCAGGCATTGCCGTCGTCGCAGAAGTCGTTGGTGTTCGTGATCTGACACGTGTGCTCGACGCACGCTTCGGTAGTGCAGGGATTC
>CAZONT010000050.1:2675-22368 GCA_964581285.1 uncultured Planctomycetaceae bacterium
TCGTGTCCGCGCAATCGGCGTCAACCTCGCAGCAGTTCGGAACCGGCGTGCCGGGCATGCAGGCACCGCCCTGGCAGGTTTCGACACCGTTGCAGTACGTTGGGTCGGCGCAGGACGTGCCATCTTCCACCGCAGTGTACTCGCATCCGCTGGTCGGATTGCAGGTGTCGTCGGTGCACGGGTTGCTGTCGTTGCAACTGAGCGAACTATGGGTGCAGCCCGACTCGGGGTCGCAGCTATCGGCGGTACACGCGTTGCCGTCGTTGCAGTTCAGTGGCGTGTGGACGCAGCCCGTGAGCGGGTTGCAGGTGTCCACCGTGCAAGCGTCCTCGTCGTCACAATCGACCGTCGCGCCGGAGCATGCCCCGCCGGAGCAGGTGTCGTCTGTCGTGCAAGCATTGCCGTCATCACACGGCGCCGTGTTGTTGACATGCTGGCAGCCGCTGGCCGGATTGCAGGAGTCGTCGGTGCAGGGGTTGCTGTCGTCGCAGGAGATCGCGGTATGGGTGCAGCCGGTCACGGGATTGCAGGCGTCGGCCGTACACGCATTTGCGTCGTCACAGCTGATCGGCGTGTAGACGCAGCCGGTGGCCGGGTTGCAGGTATCGGCCGTGCATGCGTTGTTGTCATTGCAGACGATGGGCGTGCCGGCGCAGGCACCGCCCGCGCAGGTGTCATTGATTGTGCAGGCATTGCCGTCATCACATGTCCCGGTGTTGTTGACATGCTGGCAGCCGCTGGCCGGATTGCAGGAGTCGTCGGTGCAGGGGTTGCTGTCGTCGCAGGAAATCGCGGCATGGGTGCAGCCGGTCGCGGGATTGCAGGCGTCGGCCGTGCACGCATTTGCGTCGTCACAGCTGATCGGTGTGTAGACGCAGCCGGTCGCCGGATTACACGAATCGGTCGTGCAGGCACTATTGTCGTTGCAATTCGTCGGAGTATGGACGCACGCCCCGGCGTTACACGCGTCGTCGGTGCAGGCGTTGCTGTCATTGCAATCCGTCCCGAACTGACACTGCGGAAGGATATAGGTCACTGAAAGCTTGGGTCGATTGGTGGCGGTGGCCGCCTCGGCGGAATAAACCTGACAACCGTCATTCGAATTCGGACGGAAGATCCAGCCGAAGTTCAGAGCCGGATCGCTTATCCAGCTTTGGAGGCTGGCCGTCACATTGATGTTTGCCGCAATCGGAGTGGCCGCTGCTGCACCGGTGAAGAGCGGAGCTGTGTATTGCGGAGCGGCGCGATACTCGTTGGACTGAACTCCGGCATTGCTGCCGAAACTGTTCCATGTCGTGGTCAATTGTGACCAATCGATGGCCACTTCGTTGATGTCGCCGGCCGGCAGGACAGTCTCATTAAACGACACCAGAGTTAAGGTCGCAGACTGGATCGTGGCGCCCGCGGGAATCTGCCCAACGCCACTGCCAAAGATATTGTTAAACCGGACCAGCCCGAACTCCCGGCTGGGCGCCGGATCCTCGGTGTCCCAGCGCCAGGTATCCAAACCGCCCCTGACCAGGCCGGGCGATGCTTCATCCAGGTACGTATCCTGCGTGCCGTTGTAGCTCGCGACGCCCTGCTGAAACGTCACGGTGACGGGCACGGATTCGCACTGCCCGTTCGATGGGTTGCAAGTCTGTCCTTGCGGGCAACTCACCGCGGTATGGGTGCACTGATTGTTGTCGCAGGCATCGGTCGTGCAGGGATTGCCATCATCGCATTGTGGCTGACTCGTGCAGCAATTCGCGATCGGCGTGTGGACGCAGCCGCCGGATCCCATGTTGACTATGTTGCCCGCGCCCGTGACCCAAGTCGCGCCGCCGGTGAGCGTCCCATTGTTGCTGCCGACGGAATCAGCGGCGCTCGTGCCGGTGCCCTCGTTCAGTCCCCAGCGAGCGATCAGCCCAGCGGCCGACGTTAGTTGTACGCTCATGTTGGCCTGAATCTCGCTCTGGGTTCGAGCCGTGTTCCAAATTCGGACTTCGTCAATGGCGCCGTTGTATGTCGCCGTGAGCACCCCCGTATCCGCGCGGTTCGCGCCGAGAACGGTGGCATCGGTGCTCGATATAGGGGTCGCGCCCCAGGTTGCCGGACCGACATCAGCTCCACTGGGGAGCGCTCCATTCACATACAGTTTCAGCCGCTGATTACCTACCGCCGTTCGATCTACGACTACCGCAAAGTGCGTCCACGCGCCCAGGGTGAAGGCGACGGCTGCGGTGTCAGATTGGCTCCCGGTCGGCGCCGTATTCGCTTCGACTGACGCCTGAATGGTCGCGGTATTGGCGACGATCTGGATGGTGGCCACGGGATTGGCGCCGGAGCGACCCATTCGGAATATGCTCATGTTGCTTGCATTCATGGCCGGGGCTCGAAACCATCCTTCGAAGGTAAAGCTGCCGGTCCCGAAATTCGTCACGGCTGCGCCGGTTCCCAAGTCTACGTACTGACCCGACCCATTCATCGACACCGCCGCCAGATTCGGCGGCTGGCATGAGTCGGCCGTGCAAGGATCGGCGTCGGCGCAATTCACGGGCGTATAGACGCAGCCGGTTGCGGGGCTGCAGCTGTCGTCCGTGCAAGGGCTGTTGTCGTTGCAGGTGATGGCCGTATGCACGCAACCGCTCGCCGGATTGCAGGAATCGGCGGTGCAGGCATCTCCGTCGCTGCAGCTGATGGACGGAAATGTGCAGATGCCGGCGCTGCAGACGTTATCCGTGCATGCATTGTTGTCGTTGCAGTCGCTGTTGACATTGCACGGCGGCGGTGGGACATAGGTGACGGTCAGTTTCGGCCGAGCACTGGGCGTTGTGCTCTCCGCAGAATCGAACACGACGGAATTGTCGACCGTCTCGTTCACGACCCATCCAAAGTTCGTTGCCGGATTCGCGGCCCAGGCCTGAAATCTCGCGGTCACGTCGACCGTTTGAAGCCCCGTCGCGGGAAACGTCCTGGACGCGTCCGGCGTGGTTGTCGCTTCGACGTTGTCGACCTGGATTCCGTCCGTAGCATTCCACGGCGCGATCGCAAACGTTGTGTAAAGGGCCGTGTCCGACCAGGCGCGGAGCATCGCGTGGAAGCCGATTGCGGAGTCAGTGGTGTTTGTGATGTTGAGTTGGAGCGTGGCAGACGTGATCGTCGCCCCCGCCGGGATCGGGCCGCCTTCCGAGGCGAACAGCGATCCGAACTTGAGGAGGGCCTGTTGGGGTCCGGGACTGACGTCTATTGTGAGTGCCGCGGCGATGGCATGAGACGTCGGGTCTGCCGCGTTGATGTATGTATCCACCGCGCCGGTATACCCGCTCACACCCTGCTGAAATGTGACGGTCACCGGCGGAAACTCGCATTGGCCGGTGGCCGGGTTGCACGACGACGCACCCGGACACGATACCGGCGTCCCGGCGCACGTCCCGCCGCCGCAGATGTCGCCCGTCGTACACGCAAGGCCGTCGTTGCACGAGCTCGCATTGTTGGTGTGCGTGCAGCTTCCGCTGCTGCAAACGTCGTCGGTGCACGGGTTGCCGTCGTTGCACGAGGCGTTGTCGGTACACGTCGTGCCAAAGCTCCACGTCGGGCCATTGGTGGTCGACGTGCCGTCGTAGACCGTCGTCTTCCATTCGTACGTGGTGTTGGCATTGAGACCCGACCAGACGACGCTGGCGTTGCTTCCGCTGGCGACGCCGGTCACCGGACTCCCGATCTGTGAAAACGCCGGCGGTGTGCCGCTCATGCTGTAGCTCAGAACGAACTGATTGGTCGAATCCGTCAGGAACGAGTCCAGCCACGGCGAGTACGACTTGACATCGATTGTGTTATTGGCTGGCGAGAAGGTGAGAATGCGCAGATAGCCATTGCCACCCAGCGTGCCGGTCTGATAGTCGGACAACAGCGAATGAACCGTGTTCCCGCCAAACGTATCCGATCGCCGGCCGACAAAAGATCCCTGGTCGAGATGCCCGCAGAGCATCAGGAACAGGTTGGCGTTGCCCTTCAATCCGTCATAGATCGCCTGGCCCTGATTTCCAAAAGTCGCCGGCGTGGCGTTGTTCAGTATGTAATGTGACACCACGATACCGCGACGATTGCTATAGGTTTGCAGGAGGCCGTTGGCCCAGTTGATCACAGCCGCGCGTGTGGCGTGCGTCGTATCGTCGTATTCAAGATGGATGATGATGAAGTCGAGCCCGCCGCCGCTGAACAGCTCGTAGTGATTGTCGTTGTTATTGGCGTAGGTCGCCGGCGCGCCGAAGTCATAGCGCCCGCCATAGTACGGCCGACCCGTGAACCGGCTGACGCCAAAGGTACTGTTGTAGCGGGCCGTTGTCGCTCCCTCATCCGCGCCGCTTCGCGCACTGTTCATCGGCGTCTGGTCGTGATTGCCGACTGCAATCCCGAACGGAATGCCGTACGTCAGTCCCGTATTGGCAAAGCTCTCGATCAGCGAGAAGGCCCCGTTGGCCACGTCCCACTCGGCGTTGGGCCCGTTGACGTTGCCGTCGTTGCCATGCTCGGTGCAATCGCCGAGTTGAGTGACAAAGACGATATTGCGGCTGGCCCGGTTGTTGACGATCCATTGCAGTTGATTGCCGAAGATGGCGGTGTTCGATCCGCACGTGCTTCCGCAGGAGTAAAACTGCGTATCCGGCAATGCGACGATCGTGAAATCCGGCCCGGGCGGCGGCACCGTATTGAGCCGTCCAAAAAAGGTGACCGTCATCGGATTGGATTCGGCGTCGGTCACGTTCACCGTCAATGTGGGGGAGGTCGAGACGCCGGCCGCGCCGTTGGCGGGGGTGACGAGGGTCGGCTGATTCGGCGGCTGATTGGAGACAAGCGCTGGCGCACCGGATACCCAGGTCGGACTGCCGGTCAATGTGCCAGCCGGCGAGCCGGCAATCGAGTTCGCCGCGGTCGTGCTGGGTGAGCCATCGTTGAAGCCCCAGCGGCCGATGAGCCCGGTACCGGAGGTGAGTTCCAGATTCATGCTTCCCTGAATCTGGCCCGCCGTGCGCGCGACGTTCCAGACGCGGACTTCATCGATGACTCCGCCAAAGAACCCCGCGGCGGCGGGTGTAGTATCGAGGGCACTCCCCACGGCGAAGTGTTGAGTACTCGTTGATTCCGGCGTGGCCGTCGGAACCGTGTTGCACGTGTTGGGAGAAGTCGTGCAGGCGGTGCATGCGCTCGTGCTGCACAACGTCTCGGCGACACCATCAAGATAAATGGCCCAGGTCACCGCACCGCCCGACGCATTGTAGGTAACCGCCGCGTGGTGCCAGACATTTTGGGTAACCGTGGTGGACCCCGCTACCGGATGGTTCAAGCCCGTTGCTGTGTCCTCGAAATCCGCGACGAGCTTACTGCTTCGGATGCCGAGAAAATAATTGCAATTGAAATTCGCCGGTGTGTCGGCTTGGCTGCGACCCTTTGCGACGAGTGGGATGGATACATCAAGGCCACCGGTACCCGTGGAAGCAGTTGCGCTTCCGCCGGTCCACTTGAACCAGCATTCGAGCGTAAATACCTGCGTTCCTAACGTCGATGTCGCCTGGCCCATCGTCACGTACTGATTGGTGCCATTGAACTGCAACGCCGTCTGGCCGTGCGCCGCCGCCGCCAGGCCACACACCACCGCCACCCCCACGATCAGATGCTGACACGTCTTCATAACCAAATCCTTCTCGAATGTGCTTGCGCGCCTTCCCATGCCCGCGGCGCGGGGGCTCAGCGTAGCTTCACACGAACCTTCACACCGACCGGCCCGACTTGAGCATTGGGCGCCGGTCGCTTCTCTACCGACCCGGCTCGGCCGAGGTCGCTTCGAGTGTTCTCAGCTTCGCCTCAAACGCCGGCTGCAAGCGCAGCCCGCGCGTCTGGGCGAATGCCCGAATGTCCTTCGCATCGACGACACCGTCGCCATTCAGATCGACCCGGCCCGCCGACAAGACCGCCGGCAGGTCGGACGTCCGAATCGACAGCCGTCCAACCGTTGGCGAGACGGCCACCGCCGCTTCCGGTTCGCCGGCCGCCGGGGCCTCCACCGGGCCTTTGTGCCACAGCGGAATCGGCGGGCACGCGTCGGCCGCGTCGCTCTCCGTGAAGAAGTTCATCTGGATCGCGTTGAAATCGCCGGTGTCCTGGATGCCGTCGCCCGTCGTGTCCGCGCCGAGCGAGCAATCCTGGGGCAAGCCCACGCCGCAATCGCCGACGGCCGTGCCGAACCGCGCCGCCAGGATCGCGAAGTCCAGGATGTCCACGATGTTGTCCTGCGCCACGCCGGCTGTCTGGAGATCGCCGGCGATCAGCTCCGAGCCGCCCGACAGCGACGCCGTCCCGAAGCACGAAGTCCACGACAGCGCCACGCGCCGCCGCAGCGTGTGTCCCTCGGTGACGGCCAGGTAGTCGGCGGCCGGGCTCACCCCGGTCAGCACCACGCTGCCGTTGCCCGAAGCGTTGAACGCCACCGACCGCACGAGCGTCTGCGGCGATCCCAGGTTGTCGCAATCGGTCAGGGTGAACCTCACATCCCGGGTGACCGCGCTGGTAAGCCCCTGCACGTGCAGCGAGACCGTCACGCGCGGACCGACCAGGATCGGCCCGGAATCGACCTTGACCGGCAGAATCGTGCTGCTGTCCGAGGTCCGGGTCAGCTTCGTCTGGGCCGATCCGGCGTCCGGCCGGAACACGACGTACGTCGGGTCGATGTTGACGCCCGGCAGTTGAACCGCAAAGTGGAACGTCGCCACCGTGGCGTCGGCCGTGGTTCCCGCCCCGGGGCCGACAAGCGTCAGGGCGTACGTCACCGCTCCGGCCGTGTCGATCAGGCCGATCGGCATCGCGCCATCCCACGGCGAGCCCACGCCGTCGCCCGGCGTAACGGAATTCAGCGACAGCAGGGCCGTGCTGTACTGCAGCCGGACCTGCACTCCGTTGATCGCGTCCGTCAGGCCCGACACGTCCAGCTTCACATCCAGCGTGCCGCCCGCGCAGACCATGCCGCTGCCGACGACGTTGAGCGTCAGCGTGGCGCACGAGCCGGCATGCTCGCAGCCCGTCAGCGGATTGCAGCTATCGATCGTGCACGGGTTGAAGTCATTGCAACTGATCGGCGTATTGACGCACTTGCCGTCCTCGCACGAGTCGTTCGTGCATTCGTCATTGTCGTTGCAGTCAATCGGCGTGAACGCGCACCCCGACTTCGGATCGCACGTATCCGTCGTGCACGGGTCGTTATCGTCGCACGTGACCGCGTCGTGATGGCAGACGCCGTTCAGGCAGTAGTCGTCGGTGCAGACGTCGTCGTCATCGCACGAGCCGACAATCGTGATGAACACCGTGTCCGTCGAGTCGGTGCACGGCGAATTGCTGATCTTCCACTCCAATTCGACCGGCCCGGCCCCGCCCGTGTGCGTGAACGTCGCGCCCGGGTCCGAATTGCTGCTGAAGTTCCCCGTTCCGCCGCCGATCACCGACCAGCTCCCCGTCCCGCTGGTGGGCGTGTTCGCGCCGAGGGCGGTCGTCGTGCCGCCGGGGCAGATGGTCCGATCGCTTCCGGCATCCGCGACCGTCGGCGGGCTCGTCACGGTCACGCTGACGACGGCCGCACAGCTCACCGCACTGCAGCCCGAGTTGCTGTTCCGCGCCCGGGCGTAATAGAGCGTCGGATTCGTCGGCGGCGTGACGATGACGGAAGCGCCGGTGTCGACGACCGTCCCGTTGCAGTCGCCGATGTGCCAGTCGATAACGTTGTCGGGTCCGACTCCGCTGGCCGTCAGCGTAACGCTGCTGCCCGAGCACACGTTCGATAGCGACGACTGCGGATTGGTCGGAACTATGGTAAACGTATTCGCCGCTCCGGCCGTCGGTGGCGAAGCCACATACGTGTTCGTATTGCGCGCCCCGCCCGCCCCGTTGGGGCAGCGCTGGATCGAATGCGCGCCGGACGTATTCCCGCTGCCATTCTGATTGACTTGTGGCTGGCCTGCGTTGACGAGGATCGCCAGCCCCGCATCGTCCGGGTCATCCGTGTCATAGACGACCGCATCGCGCGGCGTGGCCGCAGATGCGACCGCCGTCCCGTTCGGAATGCTCGTTGCCAAGCCGCTGTAGAGCGCAACGGCGTCCTCGCCATTCTGAATTCCACCGTCCGCGAATGTCAGGGTGTTGGTCGCCCCGAAAGAGCCGGGCAAAGTCCCGATCAGCCCGCTATTCCCAAGCACGAAATAGCCGCTGGCGTTCGTGCTCTTCCCGGTCAGACTCAGCGTCAGATACGACACATCGCCGCTGCCGTTCCAGAACACGACGAACAGCCCGTCGAGCGACGTATTGCCCGCCCCGCCGTCATACAGCTCGACAAACTCCGCGACGTCCGTACTCGGCGTATCCGCGTGTACTTCATTGATGATCACATTCGGTGAGAACCACACCAGCGTCGCGCTGCACTGCGACCCCCCGTCGGTCACCGTCGCCGTGATCGTGTCGGTCCCGGCGTTCGCACCTGTGTAGCTCACCGTCACCTGTCCGGACGGGTCGGTCGAGTACGGCCCGGACGGCGTCAGCGTAGCCCCGCTGTTCGGGCCGCTGATGCCGAACGTGACCAGCCGGCTGGCCGCCGGTCCGCCCGCGCACGTCACCGTGACCGTCACGCTCTGCAACGTGCCGGCCTGGTGGAGCTGCGTCGTCGGCGCGATCCCGCAGGTCGGCGTGCTGATGACGAGCGTGACCGCCGAACTCGTCGCCGGCGGGTTGCACGTACTGCTCGTCACCGTGCAGGTGTAGTCGTTGCCCGCGTCGCCGGTGTGCAGGTTGCTGATCGTGAGCTGCGATGTCGTCGCCCCCGCGACCGTGCTGCCGTTTCCGTTGACGCCATCGGACAGGTTCGAGCCGCCCTTCTTCCACTGGTAGCTCAGCGTCCCGTCGCCGCTCGCCGTGCAGGTGTACACCGCACTGCCCCCGATGCACCGCGTCAGCGTGGCCGGCAGGACCGAGCTGGTCGGAGAGCTGCACCCCGACGTGATCGTGAAATCCGCGTTCGAATCGTCCGATGGCGAGCCGCCGCCGGCGTTCTGCACGCGGACGCGATAGGTCGTCCCCGCCCCCTGGGCGATGACCCACGCCTGCGACCCGGTGTTGACGATGTTGCTGAACAGCGTCGTCGGGAAGCTGCTCCCGCTGTTGCTGGAGAGCAGGATGTCGACATTGCCGGAGAACGAGGTATTGGTCCAGGTGATGTTGTGGTTCGACCCGCTCGCCCAGCTCTCGCCGCCGTTCGGCGATGTGACGGTGATGCTGGCGGCGGCCGCGCCGGTGATGGAGATATCATCAATTCCGATCCACTCATCAGTGCCCCCCGCGTCCGTAGTAATCACGCGAACCTGCACTTGTGACTGATTGTCACACGCCGCTGGTAAGGACACAGATATCGGCGTGACTAGGGTTGCCAAGCTAGGGCCCGTTGATGCATCAGCAGTAAACGCGGTGGGGAGATTTGTGAAGTTTCCACTGGTGCCAACGCGGTATTGCACCGCCACTGGCTGTACGCTGTTGTTAGCCGACCCGTCGATGTCGCGCAAGTTGCAGGCAAAAACGATCGAAGTCTTCCCAGTCGTGTTCAAATGGAATTGGAGGTAAGGCGCGTTGGCCGTGCCAGAGCCCTTTATCGCGACGACAGGATTAGTTATCTCGAATTCAGTAACGCCTCCTGTACCGAAAGTGTTTGGATTTGTCTGATTCGCGTTGACGTCTACGACTGGGGTTCCTTCACCAACGACGGTCTGCGGGTCGACCCCGGTACCAGTGGCAAGACTGTCACCCCGGTAGCCGATTATTCCGGGGACGCCGCTCCAGCTGTCATTCGTCGTGATCAAACCAGTGTTGGTCCAATTCTGCGAGAATGGCAGCGTCTGGTACGTGTTGTCGCCATGCGCAGGTGCCGTCAAAGTCATCGTCGCCGCAACGCACACGACAAGACAAGCCAGCCACCGCCCGCTGCCACTCCGCGTCACCGCCACCCTGCTCCGATCGTCTGAACCGTTCGCACCGCTCATGATTCGTCCTTCCATTTTCCACCCGGCCCCGCGGACTGACCGATCCGCGATCGAACACCTGCCGCCGCTGCCGTCGCGATCCAGCCGCGCCGTGCCGCCCGCCTGAATCGACGTCGTTTCAACCGATTGAGGATGTCGTGCCACTGAAGTGACTCCTTCTTGCTGTCCACGCCGTGGCCGCGCTCGCATCGCCGGCCGACCGGCCCTCATTTTTCCGTGGCGGCCGGAGCCGCCTCTTCCACCGCTGCAGCCGAAAGTTCGACCCGCCGAATGCGATCGGCCATGGCCGGCAGCAGTCGCAACTGCCGCTTCGCCGCGAAATCGCGCACGTCGAGCAGGTTGATGATCCCGTCGCCGTTCAGGTCGGCCCGCTGGATGTCGGCCACGCGACCCGCCCATTCCGCCGTCCGCACCTGTTCCTTCGGCGCCTCGGCCATCGGCCGCGGCAACGGCCGAACCGTCGGCCTGCCCGGCGAACCCAGCGGCGGCGCCGGGCAGCCGTGATCGTCATCTCCGTTTTCGAAGAAGTGGGCCTGGATCGCGTTGAAGTCGGCCGTCTCCTGCACGCCATCGCCGCTGACGTCGGCCCCGTAGCCGCAGCTCGCCGGCGGGCCGCTCGCGCAGTCGCTGACCGCCGTGCCCCACCGGGCCGACAGGATCGCGAAATCGACGATGTCGACGAAGTTGTCCTGGGCAACCGCGGCCGTCCGGAAGTCGCCTGAAATCAGTCGCTGAGCCCCGGTGAAATCGACCGTCGCGGCGCACGACGTGTACGCCAGCGGCCGCCGCTTCCGCAGCGTGTGGCCTTCGTACGCGCAGATCCACGCGGCGTGCGGGCTGATGCTCGTCAGCACCACGCTGCCATGGCCGGCCGCGTTGAAGGCCACCGGCTTCGTCAGCGTCTGCGATACCAGCCCGCTGCACTCGGTGAGGATGAACGTCACATCGCGCGTCACCGCGTGGTTGAGGCCTTCGACGTCGATGTTCACCGTCACGCGCGGCCCGACGCTGATCGCCGCCGAATCGACCGTCGTGGGCAGGATGGTCTGGTTGGTCGCCGTTGTCAGCTTCGTCCGCAGCGGCGAGCACGACGCCGGCGTTCGGAATGTCACCCGCGTGGTGGACAGGTCGTCGCCGGGGTTCAGCACGTCGAAGTGCAGCGTCGCGACCGTGCCGTCGCTAGTCGTGTTTCCGCCCAGCAAAGCCAGTGCGTACGTGACGTCGCCGCCGCTGTCGCTGGAGGCGACGGGCATGGCCGCGTTCCACGGCGAGCCGGCCCCGTCGCCGGGCGTAACGCTCAGTAGCGCCAGCCGCGCCGCGTCGTAGTGCAGCAGGACCTGGGCCCCGTTCAGCGGCGAGACGAGCCCCGCCAGGTTCACGCGGACATCCATCGCCCCGGGGCAGCGCTGTGTCGACCCGACGACATCCAGACTCAGCCGATAGCACGGCGACGCTGCCGCGTGGTAGCACTCGCCGTTGAGGCAGGCATCGACCGTGCACGGGTCGTCGTCGGCGCAGTCGCCGTGGTCGTCGCAGGCGAATACCCCGGAGCGCAGGACAGAGAAATCCTGCGATTGCGTCCCTGAGTTGAATACGTTTGGCGACCCGAAGGTGCTCGAACTGCCGTCGTTGTAATTCGAGAGCGGCGTGATGAACTCGCTCGGATCCTCCTCGAGCTTGAAGACTTCGTCATTGCCGATGCCCGAGGCGGGCTGAACCCCCTCGCCGGCCGGCCCGAACATGACCTGGTTCAGCGCGTTCCGGATCGTGATCTGGGTGTTGTTCTGGGTCACGTTGAAATTGGCCGCGCTGATGTAGGCGCCCGTTCCCGCCGCCGACGCGCGGACGTTGATCCACCAGTCGCCCCCGAGCGGGTTGTAACTCACGTCGTCCGGAAGGTCCTCGGCGACCGTGATGATCGTTCCGCTCCGCAGGTCCGACCAGATCGCGTGGTTCGTGAGCGTCAGCGTGACCGACTGCTGGCTCGGACCGGCGTTGTCCACCACGACCAGCTTCCAGCCGCGCATGTCGACGTGGTTCTTCGTGACCACCAGCTCAAACCAGTCGCCGCCGTTTCCGACGACGCGCCCGAAGAAGCTGTCCGACGCCCCATTCTTGATGAAGCCGGTCGGGATGACCGCGTTGTATTCGTTCAGGATCACCGGGGCCGTAAAGGCCGAGTTGGCGGCCGCCGGTGTTGGCGTCGGGAACGGCACGCGATTCGGCGAGGCGTCCGGGAAGCGACCGTAGGACACATTGGCCGAAAGCGCCGGATAGTTGAGTGAGTCGACCGGCCGGCCCGCCGAGTCGTACAGGCCGACCGAGCCGCCGGCCGCATTGAGCGTGAAGTTGGTGTGCAGCGCCCCCTGTGCCGGCTGATTGTCGGCCCAGACCAGCATCCACTGGCCCGCGCACAACTCCGTCCCCGGCGCAAACGGCCACTTCGCCGGTTGACCGTAATGATCGGTGAGGTAGAGCCCGGTCAGGTCGATCGCCTCGGTAGTTGGGTTATGGAGCTCGATCCACGGATCAAAACCGCCCAGTTCGTCCTGGTTGACCGACTGGTTGTTCGAAAGCACTTCATTAATGTATACGTTGGGGATCGGCGGGAGCGAGCCGGCCCGGCTGTTCGCCGCGCCGGGCGTGCCGCCGGCGCCGACGCTCGCGGCCCAGTTGCCGACGCGGTTGTTGTCGCGCGTCGCGTCGATCAGTTCGAGCGACGGGCCCGTGCCATCGGCCGATCCGGGCCACGGCGGGTCGTCGTCGTACGTCACCTTGTCCATCACGGCGTGGGCGGAATCGAGGAGGGTCAGCGTTTCGCCGCCGTTGTCGAGCGCGCCCGAGTAGGCGGCCAGCACGAGGATGCCGCCGCCATACGCGCTCGCAAAAGCCGTTGCGTCGCCGACGACAACGCCATAGGCACTCGGCGGCAAAATCGTGCCATTGGCAAAGACAAGGCCGACGCCGTTCAGTCGCCAGCCCGAAAGATCGACCGCGTCGGTCGTCGACAGGTTGTGCAGCTCGACGAACTCGGTGTTCGCCGCGCCGGCGGGGTTGTACATGATCTCGTTGATGACAACCTGCGGCGACGTCGCGAAGCTGAGGAAGTACGCCGCGTCCAGCGGCGCGCTCCAGGCGGCGCTGTTGAGCGCCCGGGCCCGGATATGGGTCGCGCTGTTGAGCACGAATGGCGTCGAGTAGGCGGCGGCCGACGGCGAGATGCCGCCCCCCGGCAGCCGCGGATCGGTGTCGTTCAGGGTGTAGTAGATTGTCCCGGCCGGCGCGGACAGCGTGAGATTGAACCCGTAGGGAATGACTCCCGCCGCGTGGTTGGAAGTCGGGGCGGCCGTGAATTGGGTGTCGATCCAGTTGACGCGATCGGTCATCCACTGCTTGAGGTGGTCCGTCTCGTTCAGCAAGTTGCCGCCCGCGGGCGCCACGGACGGCCATGCCGCCGTGTTTCGCGCGGAGGCCTCCAACAGCTCGGCGGCCATGCCGTCGATGACGCCGTTCATGTTGGAAACGCTGAGCTGCGCCGTTCTCAATTGCGCCCAGCGGTCGATCCACTTCTGCCAGAAATCCGGATCCTGGAAGAGACGTCCCCACCATGGATAGGTAAAGAACTGAGTCGCATCGCCGGTGCCGTTCCACGTATTGGCGGCGTCGTCCCGGCCGTCGTAGGAATCCATCGAGCGGTCGTAATCCCAGGCGGGCCCCATCTCGAGGCGGCTGTTGCGCCGCATGAACATGTACGTGCTGAGTCGCAGGCCGTCGACGTTCTTGGATACGACGTCGAGGATGTGGTGATCGACCCATGAGTCGGGGTCGATGTACTTGGCGTATCCGTTGACGGGATCGGTGAATGCCGGCCCGTTCAGCGTGTTGTAAAAGGTATCAAAGTAGTTCTTGATCCAGACTGCTTGGGAATCGACGACTTCGTATTCCTTGGGCTCGACGTAGCGGATTCCCTGGTTCCCGCCCGTGAAGCCCACGTCGCCGGGATCGGGGCGATCGATCTTCAGCGCCCATCCGCCGGTGATTTCGGGTTCGGCCTGGTGCTGCGGCTCGAGCTTTTCGATGTCCACTCGGCCGGGGCCGCGTTTGATCTTCTCCATGAAAACGTAAATGCCGGCGTACGACGATTGAGTCAGCGGCCCGCCGTTGTAGTTCGCGAACACTTCGACGAACCGCGTCCGGACGGCATATCGCCCCATCTGATTGCTGAGCGCGTAGACGAACGCGTTGCGAATCAGGGCCCGATCGTAGTGATAAGGCGCGTAGAGGATCCAGTCCGACTCCGCGGGCATGCCCAGCGGCGCGATGTCGCTGTCTTCCTCGTATTCATCCCGCGTTTCGACCGACAAGTTGCGTTTGGGCTGGCCCGCCGTGCTGGACCCCCGATCGGTGATCCCGGAGCGGGATGTAATGGTTGGGTCAACAGTCAGGAGACTGCGACCGTTGTTGGTGGGCTCAAACAAGGCCCAAAACGCCGGTTGCCTGACATCCGTGTTCGGCAGGCCGGCGCCGAAGTTATCGACGATGACGATGGGCAAATTGGAACTGAAGCCCTGGATCGCCGGATCGAGCTTGATGTAGGTCCTGCCCAATAGCGGCCCCGGCGCCAGGCCCGCTTCGAACGCGCGCGCTCGAATCTGAGTTGTGGTCGAGACCGCGATCGGGCCGGCGTACAGTGTGCCGGTGGTCTCCGTCGGTACCGATCCGTCCAGCGTGTAGCGGATCGTGGCGCTCGGCGAGCCGGTCGTGATCGTGACTGAGAATGAAGCTGTAAATGTCCCGCTGGCGCGAGAGCACTGAACGCCGCCGGCAAAGTCCGGATAGCCGGCGTTGTTGTAAGCCCCGGGTGTCGGCGTCGTGAAAAACCGTTGAGTGGCTGTGTCGATGACCCCCTCGATCGACACGAGCGTTGGCACGATCAGGAAGTCGCCGTCGGCCGCGGAGTCGTTAAGGCCGTGAACCGCAAGCGTGTTGCCTCCGGCCTGAAGCAGCGAAATCGACGGGGACAGGTCGACGATTTCGTAGGAATACGACTGCGCAACCGGCCGGTCGGAGGCGGCGCTGGAATTCCACACGACGGTTGCCGGGGCATTGCGTCGGGCGACCTCCTGTCCGTTGAGATAGGCGACAAAGCCATCTTCGTATCGCATTCCCAGCAACAACTTGGATACCGAAACCGGATTTGCGACTGTGAACGGTACCCGCGTCCAGAGCGAAGCGTTCACATTCTGCATGGCGGGCTGGACATCGGTGTGAACTTCGCCGCCAAACCCTGCGACGCTCAATCCGCCATTCGCCGTATCGCCGACAAGGCGGAAACTCGAGTTGAACGACGAATGGCTTCCCTGCGCCGCGAAAAACTCCAGTTCGGCGCCACCGCCACGTTCGTAGAAAACCAGGCGGACCTGGTAGGGCCCGGGCTCCGCGATGTTGAAGACCCCGAAGGTATCTCCCGGTCCGCGCGGGCTCGGAAATGACGCCGAAAAAGTCGTCGCGCCTTTCGTCAGCTGCAGGCCGAAGCCGTCATCGCTGTTGACTCCAAAGGTCCAGTTGCCGGCCGAAGGGATGACGACCGTGCCGGTAACGAGAACCACGAAGTCTTCGACGTTGACGCCGATCGTCGTGCTCGGAAAAGGTGCGTCGGCGGCGAAGTGAGCCCCGCCGCCGGTGTTCAAATAGTTGATGGTCGCGGATTGCGTTGCGACGACACTCGTCTGCTTCGTCACATCACTGATGACCGTTTCCGCCAGCGCCAAACTGCCGACCGAGATATTGGCCTTGTAATACGTGACGGACAATTGCGAATTGGAAGAGATCAGAAAGCCATGGCCGGTCTGACCACTCACCCAAGTTTCGTCATTGAAGGTCGACGCCGCCCAGGCATCCCCCAGCACGGCGTCATCGATCGTCGGTACGTGAAATGTGGCCGGCGCGCCGTGATCGACGAGCGTGGTTGCCGTTTGCGGCGAGCCGTAAGAGATGTCCAGGACCTGCGACGGATATTTCGGTGCAAACTGCTGCTGAATCGTAATACCGTCGGGCCTGACGAGAGCGAGAAACTCACCATCGCTCGAAAGTTCGAAGTTGGTGTGAAGCTCCTGCCCGGCCACGGCCAGGTTTTTGCCGGACGCGAAGACGATCAGAAAATCACCAAGGGCGAGACTGACGCCGGGAAACCGCCACTTGGTCAGATTCTGCGCGTCATCCGTCAGGTACCAGCCGTTAAGACTTACGCTGGGCTGACAGGGATTCTGAATCTCAATCCAATCTTGGTACGTTCCGTCGGAGTCCTTGAGTCCGTGTACGTTTTTTGCCATCAACTCCGAGATGACCAGGTCGGGACATGGTGAATCAGCACGGACTGCCTGTTGCATTGGCAGGATGCAAGCGGCTGCGAATGCTAGCGAAATGTAGCGCGGCATTGTTCGTTACCGTCGCATTCCCCGTCGTCGAGGCCGAATACTCGATTGCCCGGGGTAGCCGTCGGTGCCCGTGATTCCGTGATCGATGTCAACGTGCAATTCGATTCACCGCTTGCCGCACGAGTGTGCGTCTTCCAGACTCCCGGTCGGCGCCTGCTATGAACTCAACAAAGCGCTGACCATGCCGGGCGCGTCACTCGCGCCGACCTTTCCGTCGCCGTCGAAGTCGCCCGGGCAGACATCCGCCGCCACGGCCGAGTTACTCAGGGCCGCGCGGGCGAAACTCTGAATGTCAAGCCCGTCCACGTGTCCGTTTCCGTCCATATCACCGCTGGCCGCGGCTGCGCAGACGGTGACCAGTGCGCTGCCGAGTGTTCCCGTTATCTGCTCTCCAACAAAAGCGCTTCCGTAAACGACGGTGCGAGAAAACTGCCCCATCGTCGGGACAATTGTGAGGCTCGTCGCCGCGGATGCCGCAAGTGCCCGAAATCGAAATGTGGCGACCTTCAGTCCCGCTGGAGTCGCCTGAGCGGGTGTCAGAAACTGCGCGAGGGCTGTGAACCTGGCGTTACCATCGGCAAAGCTGATATTCAGCCCGTCCACATCGTTCGGAAAGAAGTTCGATCCCGCATAGAGCCATGTGTAGGGCCCGTTGTTGAGGGCGCCAAGCAGTTCGAGAACACTGGGATCCCAATTCGGCAGGACGTCCATCGAGGTGATGCCGCTCGTTCCCGATCCCGTGTAGACCGCATAGAGTCCGATTTCCACGATGCCGTTGATGCGGGCAACCTGCGTCGCCGGCCTCCACTCGAGATTCACCTCTGCCTGCAATGGCCCGCAGCAAAACGCAAAACTGACAACACACGCAGCGGCTTCAAGAACTAGCTTCTTGCGGAAACACATTCTGCTACCTTCCCGTCAGAAAACGTCATGAGACTTCTCCGGCCGATTCTCGACGCACGTTGCACCGTCATGGGCGACTACGGACAGACGCAAGTCCCGGTCAACAGACACTCGACAATCAACGCCACGTCCGGATCGACGAGGACCATGCCGTCGCCGTTCATGTCGGCCGCACACGCCTGATCTCCCGGTACGCTGTTCGGAGTAATCAGCGCCTCGAGGAACGGTTGAATGTCCTCGCCGTTGCGAAGCCCGTCGCCGTTTACATCGCCCTTGGATCGAGTGCCGACGATGACACCACCCAGGTTAATCACGCCGGGCAGGATCGTGCCATTGTCCGACGCGCGCGTAAGCTTCGTGGCAAACGGCGGCGTATCCGGCCGGAAACCGACAGCGGTCGTGCCGGTAGATTGTGTCGTGAAATGCAGGATGGCCACCGTCGAATCGCTCGAAGTCTGGCCTCCGTTCAAGACCAGCGCCGTTGCCACGGCCCCGGCGTTGTCGACCGTGCCCACGACGTTCGCCACATCCCACGGAGAGCCCTGGCCGTCGCCGGGCGTGACAGACGTCAAGAGCAAGATCGTCGGGTCGTACTGGAATAACGCCTGGACGCCGTTGATCGGCGCATCCAGCGATTTCACTTTCAGCGCAACCGCGACTGTTCCCGGGGCGCGAACGCATTCTGAACACGACGTAGTCTCAAGAGACAAGGCCGGTGGAAGAACCGTCAGCACGCAGGGCAAACTTTGGGTGAATGGGATGTCTGCACCGAAGGAATCGACTAGCGCGGAAGCAGGCGCAGGCTGGATGGACACCTCAAACGTGCTATTCGACGCCGCATCCGCCGAAAGCGTCAGTGCATATTGCGAAAGATAGGCCGGGTTGGCTCCGGTGGAAGCGCCGCCGCTGGCCAGCGACGAAGTCGCCGACCGCAGGGCGCAAACCGTTGAGGGCGATGTGTTGGGAAGCCCGAAGAATAGATAGTCGCTCCGCGTCTCATGAATGGCGACGCCTCCCGGGCAGTTGACGCTCAGTGTGCCAGTTCCAGACGTTCTGGTGATGCTGATGCGAGTCTGGTACGCCTGAACATTTGACGCGTCCTCCAGAAACACTGTCATCGTGACAGTTTCACCCCGGTAGGCGACGTTTGACGACAATTGACAGCTCATCTGCGCCTGCCCGGCCGCGTACGGCAAGCCGGGTGATCCGAAAAGCACCAGAAGAGCAACGCACTTCAGTCTTATGCCACGCACGGTACGCTCCTGTCAGGAGAGTCCCTCGATCGCCGGCCCGGACGACTCGCCATGTGAGTCGTCAAACCCGGACGAGGGACCTCAATCCCCATCGCATTTCAGACGCCCATCCTCACATCATCGCAGGGCGTCGTTCGAACAACTCCGGGGCTCATCGGCCCCGTACATGCGGCAAGCCCGTCGCCACATGGGCGCGACGACGGGCTTACCGAACAATTCACTGGCCCAAGCTCGTCAGCTTCGCTTCGAATGCCGGCGCCAGTTGCAGACCGTTTGTTCGCGCGAAGGCGCGAATGTCACGGCCGTCCACGACGCCGTCGCTGTTGACGTCGGCGCGTTGAGCATCGAGGACCCCGCCGGGTAGTCGTTGAGACAATTCGCGTACGCTAATCATGGATCGCTTGAGTTGGAGCTGCCCGTCGCTCACCACGAAATCTCCGACAAACGGAAGCAGCGGCGAGATCGGAATAGGTCCCTTTGCAAACAATGGGGGCGGAGGCAGGCAGCTGCCGGTCTCATCGTCGCCCGTTTGGAAATAGTTGGCCTGAATGAAGTTGAAATCCTCCGTGTCCTGGACACCGTCGCCCGTGGCGTCTGCGCCCAACGAACAGTCTCGCGGAAGTCCGACGCCGCAATCGCTTACCAGCGTGCCCCATCGAGACGCCAGAATGGAGAAGTCCACGATATCGACCAGATTGTCCTGCGCAACAGTGGACGTCTTGAAGTCGCCCGACGTCAGGCTGACCGTCACCGTGTCGTTCAGGTCGCCCGTCATGTCAACGGCCACAAGCTTGCGAAGCGTGTGACCCTCGCGCACGGCGACCCAGTCCGCACTCGGGTTCACGTTCATAAGAACAACTTGGGCCGTTCCCTTATTGAGGGTGCGATGGAACTGGACCGACGGCGTGCGAGTTTCGACAGTACTGGGACAGGTTGAAATCTTGAACTCGACCACTCTTTCACAGACCAGTTGACTTTCACCGACGTGGCCCGTGAGTCCTGGTACTTCCAAATTGACGGTGATACACGGCTGTACCGTCACGATCACGCT
>CAZONT010000051.1:0-22092 GCA_964581285.1 uncultured Planctomycetaceae bacterium
CGGCGGGCAACAACAACGGCAGCGCGTTTGCCGGACTGGGAGCGAACACGCCGTTCTACAACATCGCGCTGGGGCTGGCGATGCTGATCTCGCGTTACTGGCTGGCGGTCCCCGTGTTGGCGATCGCGGGATCGCTGGCGCGGAAGAAGAAGGTGCCGCTCAGCGCCGGGACGATGCCGACACATACGCCGCTATTCGTGGTCCTGCTAATCGGCGTGGTTGTGATCGTGGGCGTACTCACGTTCCTGCCGGCGCTGGCGCTTGGACCGATCGTCGAGCAACTGATGATGGTGAAGTCCTGAGGCGCATCGCGCGCGAGAACACCATGACGACTGAAAAAACCACGATTTACAATCGAGATATCCTTCGGACTGCCGTCGTTGACTCGTTCAAGAAGCTCGACCCGCGGCACATGATCCGCAATCCGGTCATGTTTGTGGTTGAAGTGGTCAGCGTCTTGACGACGCTGCTTTGCTTTCAGGCGGCGTTCGGGCAGGGCGAGGCCCCGGCCGGGTTCATTCTGGCCGTTTCGGTGTGGCTGTGGTTCACGGTGCTGTTCGCCAATTTTGCCGAGGCGATTGCCGAGGGACGTGGCAAGGCGCAGGCGGAAAACCTGCGACGGGCGCGGACGACCTTGCAAGCCAAGAAACTGGCGACGCCGCGCCGTTCCAGCCCCCATACGCTTGTGTCGGCTTCCGATCTGCGGAAGGGCGACGCGGTGGTGGTCGAGGCGGGCGACTTCATTCCCGGCGATGGCGACGTTGTCGAGGGCATCGCGTCGGTTGATGAAAGCGCCATTACCGGTGAGAGCGCGCCGGTGATTCGCGAAGCGGGAGGCGACCGCAGTGCAGTCACGGGCGGAACGCGTGTTCTTTCGGACTGGATCGTCGTCCGCATTACAGCCAATCCCGGCGAGACCTTTCTCGACCGCATGATCTCGCTGGTCGAAGGGGCGAAGCGGCAGAAGACGCCCAACGAGATCGCGCTCAACATCCTGCTGGCCGGTTTCACGATCATCTTTCTGCTCGCCACGGCCACACTGCTTCCGTTCTCGATCTTCAGCGTGGCGGTCGCCGGGACGGGCCAGGTCATCACGATTACGGTCCTTGTCGCTCTACTTGTCTGTCTGATACCCACCACGATTGGCGGGCTGCTGTCGGCCATCGGCATCGCGGGCATGGATCGCATGATTCGTGCAAACGTCATCGCCATGTCCGGCCGGGCGGTGGAGGCGGCGGGCGACGTCGACGTACTGCTGCTCGACAAGACGGGGACTATCACGCTCGGCAACCGTCAAGCAGTGGACTTCGTGCCGGCGGAGGGTGTAACGGCGGACGCGCTGGCGGAGGCGGCGCTGCTGTCGTCGCTGTCGGATGAAACGCCGGAAGGCCGCAGCATCACACACCTTGCGCGGCACAAGTACAACCTGCGCGACCGTGAGGCGTCGTATCAGGGCGCGCATTTCGTACCGTTCTCGGCGCAGACGCGAATGAGCGGTGTCGATCTGCCGGACGGCCGGCAGGTTAGGAAGGGCTCGTCGGACGCCATCGCAGCGTTTGTGTCGAATGGGTCGAGCCGCTTCGGGGCCGATGTTCAGCGATCGGTGGAGAACATTGCCAAAGGCGGCGGAACACCGCTCGTCGTAGCTGAGTCCAAACGCGTGCTCGGCGTCATCCATCTCAAAGACATCGTCAAGGGTGGAATCAAGCAGCGCTTCGGCGAGTTGCGTCGGATGGGCATCAAGACGGTGATGATCACCGGCGACAACCCGATGACGGCAGCGGCGATCGCGGCAGAAGCGGGGGTTGATGATTTCCTCGCGCAGGCAACGCCCGAGGCGAAGCTGCGGCTCATACGGGAACACCAAACCGGCGGGCGGCTCGTCGCCATGTTGGGCGACGGGACGAACGACGCGCCGGCGCTTGCCCAGGCCGACGTCGCCGTGGCGATGAACAGCGGGACGCAGGCCGCCAAAGAGGCGGGCAACATGGTCGATCTCGACTCGAATCCGACCAAGCTGATCGAGGTGGTCGAGATCGGCAAGCAACTGCTCATGACGCGCGGGGCGCTGACGACGTTCAGTATCGCCAACGATGTGGCGAAGTATTTCGCGATCATTCCGGCGGCGTTCGCCGCGACCTATCCCGTGCTGAACGTGCTGAACATCATGCGCCTTGAAACACCTCAGAGCGCCATCCTGTCGTCGGTCATCTTCAACGCGCTGATCATCATCTTCCTGATTCCGCTGGCGCTGCGCGGCGTTCGATATCGGCCGGCGCCGGCGGCTGAGTTGCTTCATCGCAACCTGCTGATCTACGGGCTTGGTGGCATCATCGCCCCATTCATCGGCATCAAGCTCATCGACCTGATCCTGGTCGTGATGCATCTGGTTTGAGAGAGAGACCAACGTGTCCGAACAACTGCGTCCAACGCTGGTAAGTCTCGCGATCTTCACTGTCCTGACGGGCGTGATCTATCCATTGCTCATGACGGGAGTCGCTCAGGTCCTGTTCCCGCACGAGGCCAACGGGAGCATCATCACTGAAGGCGGCCGGGCCGTCGGCTCCGACTTGATCGGCCAGCCGTTCGATGACCCGCGCTACTTCTGGGGCAGACCTTCCGCCACTTCGCCGGCCTTCAACGGAGCCGCGTCGAGCGGATCGAATCTGGGCCCGCTGAACCCGGATCTGAAGAAGCAGGTTCAAGAGCGAGTCCAGGCATTGCGGGCGGCCGATCCCGGCAACAGGGCGGCGGTGCCGGTGGATCTAGTGACGACGTCGGGCAGCGGGCTCGATCCGCACATCAGCCGTGCGGCGGCCGAATATCAGGCGGGTCGAGTTGCGCGGATTCGCGGAATGGATACCGCTTCGATACGCAAACTGATTGACGACGCAAGCGCCGGCCGGCAGCTCGGCGTCCTGGGCGAGCCGGTCGTCAACGTCGTCAAGCTCAATCTCGCCCTCGACAAGACGGTGAGTCCGTCAACGAAAGTAGCAGCGGCATTGAACTGAGTTCATTGAGCCGGCGGCATCGCCACGTTGGCCGAGTCGCCGACCCCGTTGTTTGCCCGGACGTAAGCGGGCTGGAGTTACTTCGATGTCGACACCGTCGACGCAACAGAAGCCGGGTCAGTCAAACCCGGGTCAGACGCAGAAGCCGAATCCCCAACCCAAGCCGGGCACGCCCGCGAATCCGAGGCCGGGCCATCAGCCCACTCCAGGACCCGGCAAGGGTCCGGGCGGGTGCTGAGTTCGGTTGATTGACGAAAACCGCAGTCGACGGGGATGAGCGCCACGAGGCGCTTATCCCCGGGCCGACGGCGGCCGGAGCCTGAAACACAGGGCCCATGCATGCGTATCCGAATTCCTGGCATTCTCGGGGTGGCGACGTCGGTCGCCCTTACGGCGGCCGCTCCGCTGCGCGCTTCAGACGAACCCCCGACGGCGACACAACCGGCAGTCGAAAGCGCGGATGAAAAGCCGCTCTCAATCGGCATGCACCCCGCGACCCAGCCCTCAGCAGGCCCGCAAGGCTTCGTCATTTTGCCCGAGCCAGGCTTCTTGTTCTGGCCGACGCGTGCACCCCTCGAAGGCACAATCGCGACCGACCGCCCCGGCTTTTCCGACACGACCGCAGTTATTCCTCGCGGCCACATCCAGCTCGAATCCGGATACACGTATACCTACGACAAGGGCCCCGACCGCTACCGCATTCAGGTGCAGGATCTTCCTGAGCTTTCACTGCGAATCGGTGTGCTGAACAACCTGGAAGCTCGCATCGGCTGGACCGGCTGGGTCTCTACGCGAACTCAGTACGAAGGGGAAACTCGGGCCGGCCGCAAAACCACTTTTCTCGACAAATACCAGGGCGGTTCCGACATGAAGGTAGGCTTCAAGTGGGCGCTTACCCGCCAGGACGGACTCATCCCGAATCTATCGCTGATCCCGTCTCTCTACCTTCCGACAGGCTCGACTGATGGCTTGACGACTCACGACGTCGATCCGGAGGTTCGAATCGCCTACTCATGGGCGGCGACTCCGAAGTGGACTATTTATGGCGTCGCCCAGCTCTCATCGATTTCTTACTTCGACGACGACGGTGACAAGCGGCGATACTTCCAGAGCGGCGCCTCGCTCGCCTCCGGGTACATGATCACCGACAAACTTTGCGGAATCCTCGAATACTACTTTCTCGCGCCGCAAACCCCCGGTTCAGACTGCTCTCATAACCTGAATATCTGCAGCACATACCTCATTACCGACAACGTCCAGTTCGATATCCGCGTCGGCTTCGGACTGAACGAGGAAGCCCCAAATTTTTCGACGTCCGCCGGACTCTGCTTTCGCTGGTGAAAGGAAGGATTTGTGAATTACATTCTGGACATCATCTTCGAAGTATCAACGCAGGTGCTCGTGTTCATCATCACGGGAATAGCGAACATCCCGATCACGTTCTGGCTCGAACTGGCGCTGAAGCCCCTGGGGTTGATTGACCTCGCCATTCCAACTCAATGAGCTGATGTCATGGCGCTTTGGAATTTGATGGCTGTCGTTCCGCCGCCTGGGCACGTCTCTGAATCGCCCGGCGGACTCCTGCTTCTCTCGCCTCTCGTTGCGCTGATCGGCCTGGTCATCGTGCTGGCCTGTAGCAAGCGTGGTTCCGGCAACACGATCGATCGATGCCGGTTGTGCGGGCGCGTGCTGCCGATCCGGCCGGGTTCTCGCTTTTGCCCCGCGTGCGGCGGCGCGTGGCGAAGTTCCCCCGCACTCCCCAACAACGAACGGTCCGATTAAGCTGACGTGGTGTTCGTGCCACCGCCGGTGCGGAGCCGTACAGGATGACGACAGCCCGACCCGATCCCGACGCGGTGCTGGCGCGGATCCGGGCCGAAGCCCCGCCGAGATCGCGCGGGCGCCTCAAGATCTTCCTTGGGATGTGCGCCGGCGTCGGCAAGACCTACTCACTCCTCGAGGCCGGCCGCGTGCGCGGTATCGAGGGCGTCGATGTCGTTGTCGGCGTCGTCGAGACGCACGGTCGAACCGAAACCGAGCAACTCCTTCTAGGCCACGAATTGCTCCCGGAGAAACGAATCGAGTACCAGGGGGTTACACTCCGCGAGTTCGATCTTGATGGGTGTCTGGCCCGCAAGCCGCAGCTCGTGATCGTCGATGAGCTGGCCCACACCAACGCGCCCGGATCGCGGCACGACAAGCGCTGGCAGGACGTGGAGGAGTTGCTCAACGCCGGCGTCAGCGTCTACTCGGCGATGAATATTCAGCACGTCGAAAGTCTCAACGACGTCGTGGCGCAGATCACCGGCATCGTCGTTCGAGAGACGGTGCCCGATTCGGTCGTTGAGGCCGCGAACGAGATTGAGCTTGTCGATCTGAATCCGGAAGAACTGCTGAAGCGGCTGCATGACGGAAAGGTGTATGTTCCGGAGCAGGCGCGGCTGGCGGTCGGAAAGTTCTTTCGAATTGGCAACTTGGTTGCGCTCCGCGAACTAGCCCTCCGGTACGTTGCCGAGCGCGTCGATCAGCAGGTCCAGGAGTATCGGCAGGATCAGGCTATCGCGCGGACGTGGCCGGTTCGCGAGCGGTTGCTGGTCTGTGTGACCGGGAGCCCCCAATCGGCCCGGCTAGTCCGGGCGACCCGCCGGCTGGCGACTCGACTTGGTGCGGAATGGCTGGCGATTCACATCGAGACTCCCCGGGACAGCCGGATGGCGGTGCGCGACCGCGATCGGCTGAATCGAATCCTGCGGCTCGCAGAACAGCTTGGGGCTGAGACGCGAACGCTCAGCGCAACGAACGTGACCGATGAACTGATTGCGTTTGCACGAAGTCATAACGTGACGAAGATTGTCGTCGGCAAGTCCGCAGAGCCGCGCTGGAAACGGTGGCTTCGAGGCACGCTGGTCGAAGCACTCGCGCGGCGCTCGGGCGAGATCGATCTGTACGTCATTAGCGGCGAAGGCGATCCGGCCCAAACGGTGAAGTCGGCAGAGCGTCGCCACGGACGGCGGTGGCGCGGCATGATCGAGGCGACGGTCGTGGTCGCGATTAGTACGTTAGTCTGCGCGCTGTTGCACGGCCAGCTCGCTCCGTCAAACCTGGCGATGCTGTACCTCGTGGGCGTCGTGCTCGTTTCACTTCGCGGAGAACGGGCGCCCGCGATCCTCGCGTCATTCCTCAGCGTCGCAGCGTTCGACTTCTTCTTTGTGCCTCCGTCTCTGACGTTTGCGGTCAGCGATGCGGAGTACATCGTGACATTCGCAGTCATGCTGCTAGTCGCGCTGGTGACGAGCAATCTGACGGTTCGCGTTCGACAGCAGGCCGAGTTTGCACGACGCAGGGAGGCACGCACCCAGGCCCTCTACGCGCTGGCCGGGCAGCTTGCCGACGCGGGCGACCTGGCGGGCCTCATTTCCGCGGCCGTGCACTCGGCCGAAGAGGGGCTCGGCTCCAAGGCCCTCGTCCTCGTGGCCGACGCCGCGGGGCGACTTGCTCCCGGACCGGGCCAGCGAGCGCCGGGCGATATCGAGCGAGAGGCCGCGGTCGCCCAGTGGGTATTCGAGAACGGCCAAAGGGCGGGATTGGGCACGAGTACGCTGCCGTCGGCCGGCGCACTCTACCTGCCACTGGAGGGTTCGCGGCGAACGGTCGGCGTGCTCGCGGTCAGCCCGGAGGTGCGCGAGCGCTTTCAGGACCCGGACGAGACGCACCTTCTCGACAGCTTTGCCCGGCAGATCGCACTTGCGATTGAGCGCGTACAGTTGGTTGACGAAGCCGGCAAAGCCCACCTCGCGGTTGAGACCGAACGACTGCGAAATGCCCTGCTGAGTTCCGTCTCGCATGATTTCCGTACGCCGTTGGCCACGATCCTCGGGGCGGCAAGCAGCCTTCTCGATCCCCAGGGTCCGAGCGATGCCGAAACGCGCCGCGAACTCCTTGCCGCGATTTACGATGAAACAGAGAGACTCGACCGGCTGATTCGAAACCTGCTTGACATGACACGGCTTGAATCAGGCGCGAAGCTGCTGCGTCCGGAATGGCACCCACTCGAGGAGATCGTCGGAGCCGCCCTGCGTCGGATGAACAAGCAACTGGACGGCCGGCCCGTGACGACGTCGCTGCCGCCGGATCTGCCGCTGGTTTCGATCGACGGCGCGCTCGTCGAGCAGGTACTGCTTAATCTGCTCGAAAACGCGGCAAAGCACACGCCGCCCGGAACGCCGATCGACATTCGGGCAACGACCGAACCGCGCGGCATCGTGGTTGAAGTTTCCGATCGCGGCCCGGGGCTTCCGCCCGATCAGATCGACAGAGTCTTCGAGAAGTTTTTCCGTATTTCCAATCGTGAAGGCGGCGTCGGTCTCGGCCTGGCAATTTGTGACGCAATCATCCGGGCGCATGGCGGACGAATCTGGGCTGAGAATCGCCCGGGCGGAGGCGCCGGATTCCGGTTCTTACTGCCGATCGTCGGCGAGCCGCCGACCGTGGAACCGGAGAGCGAGCAGGTGGCTTCATGAGCGCTGCCGCGATCACAATTCTGTGCATCGAGGACGAACCGCAAATTCGGCGGTTCCTGCGGGCTTCGCTCGCCACGCAGGGCTATCGCCTCCTCGAGGCCGCTACCGGCCGCCAGGGGCTGGCCGACGCGGCGACACGGTCGCCGGACGTGATCATCCTCGACCTCGGGCTGCCGGACATGGACGGCTTGGAGGTGACGCGGCGAATTCGAGACGTTTCGAAGACCCCGATCATCGTTCTTTCGGCTCGCGGACAAGATCGAGACAAAGTCAACGCGCTGGACGCGGGTGCAGACGACTATCTGACGAAACCATTTAGCGTCGCCGAGCTACTTGCCCGCATTCGAGTCGCACTCCGACACAAGGACGCCAATTCGGATTTGCCGAGTGACGAACCGATTGAGATCGGGGAGCTGACGGTCGATCGGGCGCGGCACCGGGTGACCGTTCGAGACCGCGAGGTCAAACTGACACCGACCGAGTTCAAGCTGCTCTTCGAGCTCGCGCGTCACGCTGGAAAGGTACTGACCCATCAGCACCTGCTTCGGGAGGTTTGGGGCGAGGCCTACCTCGAGCAGGGCCACTACCTCCGCATTTACATGGGGCAGCTCCGGCGCAAGATCGAACGCGATCCAACACGCCCGGAGTACCTTCATACCGAACCGGGTGTTGGATACCGCGTGGCGGATGCACCGTAAGCCGGCGGCAAGCTGGAATGGAACCAGCCCAAAAAAGAACCCGCCGTCGCGGGTCACGCGACGGCGGGCTTGAAAACAAGATGAGGTAGTGGGTTAGCGGCGTCGGCGAGCGTAAGCCGCGAGACCCAGACCGAGCAGAGCCATCGTGGCGGGCTCGGGAACGTACGCCCAACCAAAGTTCGCGGGCGGTCCGAGCGGGAAGTTCAGATCACCGATGACACCGGGCAGCGGGCCGAAGGGCGGCGCGTTGACACCGAAGGAGCTTCCGCCACCCGTGCCGTCCCAGTACTGGTTCGGATCGCTGAAGCCAACATCGACCGGATCGAACATGGCCTGACCGAAGTTCGCGACCTGGGCCAAGGTGGCGCCAGACGTGCCATTGTTATTGTCGAACTGCATTCCGGCCCAGAAACGGCCCGTTGCAGGAACCCGCAGGTTTCCAACCGCACCAGGTGTAAACGTGGTGAAGAAGCAGTTAATCGAGTTCGCATTGAAGGAGATCGGATTGAACGAGAAACCGGCATTTCCGCCGCCGTTCGAGTTGTTGTAGTAGGTACCCGGGCCGCCGAAATTGCCGTTGTCAAACCACCAGCGCAACCGCGGGCGAACCGACACAGCCGGGCCACCGGCCGGATTGAGGTTCGCAACGCAAAACTCCAAGCGGGAGATCTCGGAGTTCGCAACCGCACCGGGATCGAACGTGATGTCGTCCATGAAAATGGGCGAAATCGCGTTCGCGCCTTCAGTGACCGCACCCTGAGAAAGTGCAGCCTGTGTGAACGTCGTATTGTTCGAATAGATCGCCCCGGGCGTCACGCCACGGGTCTGAGGTCGCCCCGCATCGCCAATGGGATACGAGAACATCAGTGTAGCCGTCAGCTCACGTTCGGTAACCTGACCGAACGCTGCTCCGGCCAGAGAGGCCACTACGGACATACCAAAGAGAAACCGCTTCATTCGACACTCCTCCTCGAAAAACACCTTGTACTTCTATTTCCCTTGCCTACGGGCTGATCACCCGATGGGCTGCCTCACAGGAAGTGGCGCTTCTTTCGCCTCATCTCCCGACACCTGATTAGACCAAGTTGGACCGCGATTGTCAATAGCCCGGTTTCCGGAAATCCAGGATCGCTTCGTTTCCAGCGCCATCGGCTTGGTATACATGTAACTTTAGGATTGGAAGTAGTTTATCGAAGCGGAGCGGACGGATTATCGGGTCGCGGAAGCGACGATTCGGCCCGGGTCAACACCGCCCCGAAGACAAAGCACGTTGAATCACCGTAAATGGTTGAACTATTTGCTTTGGCGAGCGGCCTGAGCCCCGGATGGGATGCGCAGCGCGAGCTGGAAGATCCGCACGACTTTCAGCCGCAGTGGAAGGCGGGGAGATGCCAGGTGAACTCAACCCAAGGGACCCAGGGCACACTTCGTGCTCGATCGTTGCCTGGCCAGGAATTTCCGGCGAATGGCGGTCCGCGGCTCGGGTTGGGCCGCTAGTTCTCGACGATGAGTGAAGTCTTCTCGAAACGGTCGACGTCGACAAGTCCGAGATTCGTCAGCTTGAGTTGCCCGATCACGGACAGACTCAAGAACGAGAGGGCCATGAACGGTTGCATGAGTTTGCATCCGAGTGCGGCGGCCGCTTTCTGCAGCGCGGCGTGGCGCGCGGCGACGGTTTCGGCTTTGCCGTCGCTCACGAGACCAGCGATGGGGAGTGGAAGGTCGGCGACAACTCTGCCGCTATCAACGACGCAGAGTCCGCCGCGCATCGACGTGAGGTGGACGAACGCAGCGAGCAGGTCGGCGTCGTCGACGCCGACCGCGATCAGGTTGTGGGCGTCGTGTGCGACGGAGGAAGCGAGCGCGCCGCGTTTCAGGCCGAAGCCGCGAACGAAGCCAAGGCCTATTTCGCCGCTGGCTCGATGACGTTCGACTACGGCGAGCTTGAGCAGATCGCGCGCGGGGTCGGGAACAAGCCGGCCGTCGCGGATGGCGGCGGGTTCGATCGATCGCTTCGTATCGATGCGGTTTTCCATCGCTTCGATAATGTGGACTCGCGGGGAACTCTGCCCGTTGAGCGGGATGGCGAGCTTCGCGACGTCGAGCGCAGCAACGTTGATGGTGCTGCGGAGGACGGTGGGTGAGGCGGCGGCCTCGGGGACATGGGTACACGCACCGTTTTCGGCGGTCGTTACGCCGTTTCGCAAGGTGCGGGTCACGCGGCAGGATTTCCAGTCGGAGACGACGGCCAGGTCGGCGCGATAGCCGGGTGCAACGGCGCCGGTGCGATGCAGGCCGAAGTAGCGGGCCGTATTGAGCGTGGCGAGGCGGACCGCGAGGGGCGGGGCCAGGCCGCCGGCAATCGCCTTGCGGATGATGAAATCGATGTGGCCTTCGGCGAGCAGGTCTTCGACATTCTTATCGTCGGTGCAGAAACTGAACTGTGCGGCGGAGGCGGGCGTGATCGCCGGCAGCAGAGCTTCGAGGTTGCGCGTCTGTGAACCTTCGCGGACCATGATGTGGAAACCGAGGCGGAGCTTTTCGCGGGCTTCATCGGCGTTGATGCACTCGTGATCGCTGCCGATCCCCGCGGCGGCGTAGGCAACGAGCGGCTTGCCGGAGAGGCCCGGAGCGTGGCCGTCGATGACGCGGTCGCCGGCGATTCGAATCTTGTCGAGGACGTCCTCGCGTGCAGAAACGACGCCCGGGTAGTTCATCATTTCGGCGATGCCGCGGACCCATTCGTCGGAGAGAAAGGGCAGTAGATCGACAGCGGACAGTTCGGCGCCGGCGCTTTCGAGCGGTGAGGCCGGGACGCAAGAACTGAGCATGACGTAGACGTCGATCGGCGCGTGCTTGGCGGTGCGGAGGACAAACCGGATGCCCTCGGCGCCCATCACGTTCGCGAATTCGTGCGGGTCGGCGACAATAGCAGTTGTCCCGCGGGCGGCGACGACGCGGGCGTATTCCGGGACGGCGAGCAGAGACGACTCGATGTGGACATGAGCGTCGATAAAGCCGGGGCAGACGAACTGTCCGGAGACGTCGATGGACTTGCGGCCGTCGTATCCCGCGCCGATGGCGGCGATGCGATCGCCGACGACGGCCACGTCGGCTGGATAGATCTCGCCTGAAAAGACATTGACGACGCTCCCGCCACGGAGAACGAGGTCGGCCGGCTGGCGGCCGGCGGCAACGTCGATCAGGTGTTCCAGGTGGGAAGGTTCAGGGATCGGGGGCACGGACGATTCACCTCGCTGGCACATCCTACGCCGTTTGAAGGGGTTTAGCGACGGCCTGAGCAGGGGCCGGCGTCCGGGAACACGGGGCTCGCCTGGAAACCGGGGGGCGAACGGTAGGGGCTTGCCGAGCCGGGAAAGACTGGTAGAATCAGCGATCCGTCACAAAGCGTACAACATCCGCTCCGGACGGTACATCAGACGAGGTTGCTATGTCGGTCAAGATCAGAATGAAGCGCATGGGCCGCACCGGCCGTCCGTTCTACCGGCTTCACGCCATCGACAGTCGCGTTCGGCGAAACGGCCGGGCGATTGAGGAACTCGGCTTCTACGATCCGCTTGCGAAGGATGTGGGGAAAGCCATTCAATTGAAGAAGGAGCGGATTGAATATTGGCTGAGCGTCGGCGCGCAGCCGTCTGACACGGTTGGACAGCTCCTGCAGAAGAACGGAATCGTCACGCTGCGTAAGACGACGGCCACGAAGGCGAAAGCCAAGGGCAAGGCTTAGACCCGGCGCGGCCGGGGTCCGGACGCGTCGCGGGATCGCGACCCATGCGGATCGACGTCCTGACGCTGTTTCCGGAAGTTTGCGAGCCGTATTTCGGCGCAAGCATCCTGGGTCGAGCGAAGGCAGCCGGGCGAGTCGAGATCCGGTGCCACAACATACGAGATTTCACGACCGATCCGCATCGCAAGGTGGACGATCGCCCGTTCGGCGGCGGGCCCGGCATGGTGCTCATGTGTCAGCCGGTGATCGACGCGGTGGAGGCGGTCGAACGGATGTCGGCGGAGCCGGCGACGCGAATCGTACTGACGCCGCGCGGCGAGAAGCTGACGCAGCGTGTGGCCGAGGAACTGGCGACGAAGCCGAAATTGCTGGTCGTCGCCGGCCACTACGAAGGGTTCGACGAACGGATTTTCACCCTTCTGCGTCCCCGCGAGATATCGGTCGGGGACTACGTGCTCTCGGGCGGTGAGGCGGCCGCGCTGGTGCTGGTCGATGCGGTGGTCCGGCTGCTTCCGGGTGTGATCGGCGACCCGGACGCGCTGCTCGAAGAGTCGTTCGGCAACGGATTGCTGGAGTATCCGCAGTTTACGCGCCCGCGCGAGTATCGCGGGCTGTCGGCGCCGGAAGTGTTGTTCGGCGGCGACCACAAGAAAATTGAGGAATGGCGGCGGCTGGAAGCGAAGCGCCAGACCGCCGAGCGACGGCCGGACCTGCTGCGGCCGGATTTGCTCGACAGACGCGATTAGAATCAGACGATACACGTCGGGAGACTGGTGTCATGCGTAACAGATTGATCACAGCCATTGAATCGACGTACACGAAGGGCAACCCGCCCAAGTTTGACATCGGTGACACCGTGGAAGTCGGCGTGCGAATCGTCGAGGGCGGCAAGGAGCGCGTGCAGCCGTTCATCGGAGTCGTCATCGGGCGGCGCGGCTCGGGGATCAACGCGACGTTCTCGGTGCGGCGAATCGTGAACAACGAGGGCGTCGAGCGGACGTTTCCGCTGCATTCGCCCAAGGTTGCACATGTCGATGTTGTCCGCCATGGCAAGGTGCGGCGTTCAAAGCTCTACTACCTGCGAGAGCGGGTCGGCAAGGCCCGCAAGCTGGCCGAGCGCCGCGAATCGAGCGGCGGCGAGGAGAAGCCGGCGACCGAAGGCCGGACTCGCGAAACCGCACTGGCCGGCGCCGTCTAACCCTTTCGCTCAGTGTTCTTTCGCAAGCCCAGTCTCGGAGCGGCCGGCGAGAAGGCGGCCCGTGATTTTCTGCGCCGGGCCGGCTTCAAGATCCTCGAAACAAACTTCCGGTGTCCGCAAGGCGAAATCGATCTCATCGCGCTCGACGGCGAGACGATCGTTTTTGTCGAAGTAAAGACGCTGGCGGCGGATCACGCAGCCGATCCTGAAGACAAGATCGATTATCACAAGCAGCGCAAGTTGACGCAGGTTGCGCGGGCGTGGCTGACAAAGCAGCGCTTTCCGGAGCGGGCCTATCGCTTCGACGCAGTCGCGGTCGTTATGGCCGCCGGCAACGCCCCGCAGATCCGGCACATTGAGGAATCGTTCGTTCCGAAGGATTGACAGCCAGCCATGCTGATTGATTCGCACTGTCATCTGACTTACGAGCCGCTCGCGAAAATGCTCGACGCAGTATTGGCACGGGCGGCTGCGGCGAGCGTGTCCCATTGCATCACGATTGGAACGCACCTGTCAGATATCCGGGCCGCGTTGGACGTGGCGGGGCGACACTCACACGTCTTTGCATCCGCGGGGATTCATCCGCACGAAGCGGGCAAGGCGCCGGATGGGTGGGAGGTAGAGCTGCGGAACCTCGCGCGCGATCCTCGGATCGTGGCGCTGGGTGAGATGGGCCTGGACTATCACTACGACTTCGCACCGCGCGACGTGCAGCGTCGCGTGTTTGAGGAGCAGTTGACCATCGCGGTTGAGTTACAACGGCCCGTGGTTATTCACTGCCGCGAAGCCCATGCCGATGTGCTGGAAGTGCTGTCCAAATTCCCGCGGGTGTCGCGAATCGTCTTTCACTGTTTTACGGGGACCGTCGCTCAAGCGCGGGAGATCCTGGACCGTGGCTGGTGGATTTCGCTGACGGGAGTGGTGACGTTCAAGAACCCCGGCGAGCTGGCGGACGTCGCGCGGCTGTTGCCCGGCGATCGGTTCATGGTGGAAACGGATTCGCCGTATCTTTCGCCGGAGCCGGTGCGAAGCGTTCGACCGAACGAACCGGCACACGTCGTGCACATCGCGCGGCGGATTGCCGAGCTTCGAGACGAGCAATTTGAAGACCTCGCGGCTCGAACGCGCGCGAACACCATACGGTTCTTCGGACTGCCGCTGGATTGACTCCGGTGGCCTAAACCCTTCTAATAAACGTTTCACCATCGCCTTCTCGGAAGACGTTCTGACATGGACAACGGGGAAAGAACGGTCGCAGTCGGGATCGACATCGGCGGCACGGAAATCAAGGCCGGGCTGGTCGCCATTGGCGGCGAAGTTGTCGAGCGTCGCGCGATTTCGACCGAGGCGGTGCAGGGACCGGATCACGTCATCGCCCGCACAATTGAGCTCATTCGCGGGTTTCAGAAAACGGCGCAGCGCGACGGGTTGGAATTGCTGGGAGTGGGAATCGGCGCGCCCGGGTCAATCGATGCCCGCCGTGGCGCGGTGATTGCGCCTCCGAACCTGCCCGGCTGGACCGACGTGGTGATGATTGACCCGATCGAGCAGGCGGTTGGGCTTCCGGCAACGATCGAAAACGACGCAAACGCAGCGGTCTTCGGCGAGCATTGCTGCGGCGCGGGTCGCGGGACGCGCGACATGGCGATGCTGACGCTCGGGACCGGCATCGGCGGCGGCTTGATTCTGAACGGCTCGGTGTGGCACGGGCGATTCGGTAACGCGGGCGAATTGGGACACACAATCGTGGTACCCGATGGTCGCGCGTGCAAATGCGGCCAGCGCGGTTGCCTCGAGACGTATGCGTCGGCGGCGAATACGGCCGCGCGGGCACGCGAGCGAGTGGAGGGGGGAGAGTCGTCGGTGCTGCGCGAGGTGCTTGCACGGACCGGTTCGCTCAGCGCCGTCGACGTCGTCGATGCCGCGCGCCGGGGCGACAAGCTCGCGTCGAGTATCTGGGACGAAACGTGCAAGCTGCTGGCAATCGGCTGTGTGAACCTGCAGCACACGTTGAACTTCGAGCGGATCATCCTCGCCGGTGGCATGAGCGCGGCCGGTAGCGCGTTGCTCGCGCCGGTGCAGGCGCATTTCGCACAGCAGATGTGGCACGACATCGGCGATCGGCCGGAGATCGTGCTGGCGCAGCTCGGCAATGACGCGGGGTTCATCGGAAATGCGCATCTCGCGCTGGCGCGGGCGGGAGTTCCCGTCGGCCGCGATGGTGCGGCGCGAAAGGCAACGGTATAGTTCGGCCGAGGTCAACGCCGTGTCAGCCGCCGGAAAAATTCTCATCGTCGATGACAACCTCCAAAACCTCGAACTGCTCGAGGCCTACCTGGAAGGTGTCCCCGAAATCGTGACGCTCCGGGCAACGGGCGGCGCCGAGGCGCTCGATGTCGTCCGCGTCCATCATCCCGACGTGATCCTGCTCGACATCATGATGCCAAAGATGAGCGGATATGAAGTCTGCAAGAAGCTGAAGAACGATCCGGCAACCAGCGACATCAAGATCATCATGGTGACGGCGCTCAACGAGTTCGCAGATGTAGAGAAGGGAACCGAGAGCGGAACCGACGATTTCATGAGCAAGCCGGTCAATCGGCAGGAACTCATCGCACGCGTACAGCGGTTACTGGCGCTGAAGCTGGGGCATTAGCTTCCACGCGAGGCTTACGCCTCGGCATACTCATCGCCCAACAGCTCTCTCATTTTTTGCCCGAGGCGCTGAAACATCTTGTGCCTGATGCGATAAAGCTGGGCCGGCTCACGGTTCAAGTTTGCGCAGACTTCTACCGGCGACTCTTCTTCTATTGCATACAATTGAATGGCTCCGTGGAGCTTCGGCTCAGCTTCTTCTTGGATCGCCTTCAAGCAGAACGCGGGGTGTTCCTCTTTCCACACTTTGTCTAATCTCGCTTCCGGCGATTCTCCGGTTGCAGCGTTGTTCTCGCACAGGCGCGTTTCCGGTTGGACGCCGCTTCCGACCCGAAAATGACTCTTCATGTGATTGAGGGGGATCGTTCGCAGCCACGCCTTGAATCGTCCCTTTGCGGGGTCGTACTCGAGACCGTCGATGTAGCGAAGGTCGTTCGGCATGTAGTGCTGGACGACATCGTCGGCCGCCGATGCATCGAGGCCCCACGTTAGGCACAGCCGTGTGAGGATGAGGCGGTAGATTGCATGGATCTCGGCTCAAACGCTGGAGTCAATGCGGTCGCGGACTTTGAAAAGCACGCTCGCGCGGGTGGTTACCATTAATCGGCCCTCTTGAGCCCCATTCCAGAGCCAGCTCCATCACCGCCCAATTGCGGCGCAATTCGCTGGATTTCGGGCGCGACGACGAGAATCGGGGCCCAACCGATAATAACTTCGATCATTTTTTAGAAAAAAAAGGTGTGGATGGGCAAGATATTCGGCCGGCGGCTGTACTCCATCCGGACGGGGCGGCGCGAAAGCCCCCGATTTGGATCAACCCTTCGTGAAAAGGAGTATTTCGATGTCGCGGCCAGCATACAACCCGGCAGTCTTGGCTGAAAAGTCCAGTTTGAGTTTCACGAGTGACGAACCGGTTTCAGCGTGCGGGCGACTCCTGACGAGGCGGCGGATCGCTCGAGTGTCGCTCCGGGCCTTGAGTCTCGTCTCGATCGTGGTCTTCCAAATCGCGTGCGGTTCGGACGAACTGATCTCGTACGCTCCCGCAGATTCCGATCCGGAGAGCGAGGCAAAGGCCCCCGTTGAAGTCGTCGAGGATTCCTCTGGTGAGGTGCCGAGTGGAAATGAGGCGCACGCGGTCGCACTGCTGGTCAATATTCCTCAGAAGAGCACCCTGGTCGGAATTCGACTGGAGGCGTTTATCGAATCTCCCTGGAGCGCCTCGACGCGAACGGTTACGGCGGGACTCCGATGGACTCCGTGTGTGAACGCGAACACCACCCAATTCATCGATCGAAGGATCGGCACGGAGTGGGTGCAATTTGGCCAGGGGCTGGCTCATACGGTGGGGTCACAGCGGGCCGCACTGCAGTTTCCAGTCGGTACCACCGCGGCACCGCTGCTCGAGTTTCGCATTCGCGCCGTGGAGGGAAGCACGACCAACGTCAGCAGTCCGGTGTCCATCCCATCATCGTTTCAGTATCCCAACCCGCACACCCTTGCCACTCCCACTGGGCTCATGGCGACGGGTCTTCCATCGGGCCGGGGAATAGGGTTGCAGTGGACCGACAATGAATCCCGCGAGCCGGATGGCGTCGTGTATCAAATCGAGTGCGACCTCACCCCGGACGGTCGGTTCGTCGAGGTCGCCCGCCTGCCGGCCAACCGGGCCACCCATGTGTTCGGGTCAGAATTTCGCCTGCCTGGTTTCAGTTCGACTCGATTTCGTGTTCGATTGCTGCCAACCGGTGCCGCAGCGAGCGGCGGTCGCTATCAAGCGTCGGCATGGGCGGAGACGGCCTTCAACACCGCGTGGGACACCGCGGTTTCCGCTCCCGACAATCTCCGACTCGGCCTGTACTCGCAGACTCCCAATTCACTCAAGCTCGAGTGGCAGGAAGACGCGACAATTCAATCGCGCTACCTCGTGTGGTATGGGGCTGAAGGACAGCTCTTTGCTTCCGATGTGCATACGAGTAACCCTCCGGTTCAGTATCTTCAAACCCGAACGGCTGAGTGCGTCGTCGATAATCTGACTCCGGGAACTGCGTACACCTTCTTCGTCCAGCGTCTTGGCGCAGGTGACGTGCCCTCATTGCCCAGTCCTCGGATCACCGCCGCAACGTGCCTCGCTGGGGCACCCTCGGCTCCCACGAATCTCCGCGCTGAGCTCGTGTATGACCCGGCGCAGGGCAACTACTGGGTTCAACTTAGATGGGAAAACACGTCGCAAAACGACGGCTATGAAGTTCTCCAAACGATCGGCCAACGCGATGAATTGTCCCGCGGCATCGCCTTCGTCGCCGATGGAACCGTGGGTAGCGCAGGACCATTAGCCCCGGGAGTGCGATATGCGTATCGCGTTCGAGCCTTGCGGTGTTCCGGCATCGGGGCCAGTCGATTCTCCGCACCGAGTCTCGCGGCGGAAGTCATGGCTCCTGGCGTTCCACCTGTCTCGGAGCTTGAAGTCCGTAACAATGTTACGCTCCAAGCGCGATTTGACATCGGGGATATCCGGGTCGACGGCGTCAGCCAGATTGTTCGTCTTGCGGATGGCACCGTCAGTGACGTAATTCCGGGCGGTCAACGAGGTGTGATGCCCGGGCCGGCCGAGGGGCCGCACACGCTGACATATCAATACTCGTTCCTAAATCTCGTGACGAATTCGCGACAGTGGCTACCGGGAATCGTTTCCGTCTCGTTCTCGAAAGAAGTATTTGGACGGCACTCGATCGCCCCTCAACCGCAACCGGGAACCCGCGACCTTCTCCGACGATTCGTCGACACTCAGGTATGGCAGGGTATGGGCAATGACAACAACGGCAACCTGAGGGTCCGGCGACTCTTCTTCTCAAGAGTTCAACCGGGTTTTGCGTCGTCTGAATACGGCCGATTAGAAGACGGCAACGGCATCCGCATTTTCGATGGATCGGTTCAGGAGGTCGCAGGATCAACGCTGACGGCAAGAAATTTCCGGATCGGATCGTCGAGCATCGTGTTCACGCTGGACCTGGCATTTGGCAATGTCTCGATTCCGGCCAGCGCCCACGGGCCCATGCTTCTATTCCCGCTGTAACGCGGAAAGATCGGGTGTATTCGCGCTCCCGTCCACGTCGGCGCACCGGCGTGGGCGGGAGCGGCGTTTTTCATGCCGGGGTTTGTGGCGATCGACTTCGCCGCGATGTTCTGTCGCCGGCGGCGACGAGCGGATGTCGCGATCTGACTGCTCAGCGCGGGAAGAAGCTGAGCGTGACGTGGATGATGGTCCAGTAGTAGAAATTCTGGCGGCCGACGATTTCATTCAGCCAACCGGCCTGACCGAAGTCGTAGACGTTTATTCCCACCACAATCACCGCGACGGCGGCTAATCCGAGATGAAGAACGGCGAAGCCGCGCGGGGTGGTTCGCATCCAGTGCCAGATTCCGTGGGGCGGCCGCTTGGGCGGAAACTGTCTCAGGCGATACATCGCAAAGATGTACCAGCCGACGAAGTGAAGCAGGATCGCGACCTGGAAGGTCCAGCCGCCGGCCCACATGGGCAGTACGATGATGCTGGCGAGGGTGATGAAGACGATGAGGATCGGGCGATGGACGCGCCACAAGCCGCGCAATCCATCGGGGAAGACGCGCGAGATGCGCCACATGGCGATGGCGCCGATGATGAGCATCGGAACGGTGGTGGAGAGGAAGCGGACGGTGTAGGGCCAGGAGGCGGGAAAGATGGCCTGCAGGGCGGGGTGACTGTAGTGCGGCTTGTACTCGCCGTAGAGAACCGTGAGCGGGAGCAACAGCGCGAGCATCAATCCGAGCAGAAGCGCCTGAAGGACCCACATGACGCGCTGGTGGGTCGCGGCGGCTTCGGCGGGCATTTCGCCGTAGGCCTTGTAGAAGTAGACCTCGTCGCGGAAGCCGTGAACGAGGAAGTAGAAGTAGAACATCAGAACGGCAAGCGGATTGGCGTCGCCGCCGACGCGGTGAAAGACCCAGCAGATGCCGATGCCGGCGACGGAGAGTGCGGCCAGTTCGCCGAGACTCTTGGCGCCCTTCATGCGGCGCGAGGTCAGGAGGAAAAGCACGCCCACGATGAAGTGCGGGAAGCCGAAGAGCCGCATGGAGATCTCGGCGGGGTTTTTGAACATGCGATGGGCGCTGCCGGGTGGGATCCAGCCGAGGGGTATGGCGACCCACTTTTCGAGGCCGTTGAGGATGAGGCAGAGGCCGACGCCGGCGAAGGTCCAGGCGAGGGTGCGAAGGTGGTTCGTGAGCGTCAGCGACTGGGTGCGCGCAGCTCCGAGCGGTTGAAGGGTTGCGATCGAGGCGGTGTTGGCCGGGATGGTGGTCAAACGGCGGCTCCGGTTGGGTCGGTTGAATGAGTATCGGCAGCGGGGGCGGGGGCGTCAACCGGGGGGCGGCAGGGGGTTGCGGCGTCGTAGCGGCGAAAAAAGCGTGATTGGCAAGGATTTTGGCAAGGTTTGGGGACAGGGTCAGTCGAAACCGGGGTCGGCTGCTGACCGATGAAGGGGGTGTTCGCCGCCATTGTTGGAGTTTCGACATGCCCCAGCAACTTCAGATGAGCTCGGACCTGGCCCTACCGGACAGCGACGTGGAGCGAATCCTCGACACGCTCGATGCGGAATGCGGCAGCGCCGCGGCCGAGCAGCGCGCGGCGCCGCGCCACCCGTTGCGCGGACGGGCCGTGTGCGTGATCCTGGTCCATCCGCACGCGACGGAGGCGTTGCGGGTTCGGCTCCGCAACTTGTCGACCACGGGCGTCGCATTTTTGAGTGCGAAGCAACTGATGCCCGGGACGCGGATCCAGTTGTTGATGCCGCATGCGGTGGCCGCGGGGGTCGGCGACCAGATCGCGGTCGTGCGGCATATTCGGGTTGTCCAGGCCGGCGTGTTCGAGATCGGCGCGAGCTTTACGGGCTAGTCTCGTCTCGGCGGCGCTGGAAGCGGGCACTCGGCGCTGGGGCCGACAACGCTCTGCCAGGGGCGGACGTGCCAGCGATTCACGATTCCGTTCGTGACGTAGGGGTCCTGCTTCGCGAAGGTCTCAACGGTCGCGGCCGAGTCGGCCTTGAAAAGCAGCATGTTCGTGCCGTCGAGCGGGTCGGTGAGGGGGCCGGCGAGGATCAACTCTCCTCGCGCGACGGCGGCGAAGACGTGGGCGCGGTGGGCGGACTGGAACGGCTTTTCGCGCTCGGCGTAGTTCGGCACTTTCTCATACGTCAGCAGGAAGTGCATTTCGGTTCTCACTGCGGTTTCGGGCTGTCTTCGAACAGGTGGGTCGGCAGGCCGTCGATGCTGCGCTGGTTGCGCTCGCGGCGGTAGGCGTCCATGCGCTCATCGCCCATCTTGCAGGTGAAATTGCGCAACTCCTCGCGCTCGCCCTTGTAATCGAAGAGCGGAACGGCGAAGCCGCAAGTGGCCATGATCGACTCGATGTCGAGGAGGATGATCTGGCGCTCGCCGGGAACGTCGGTGAAGGCGGGGCGGAGCGAGCTCCAGGCCGAGTCGCGGGGGCGGACGACGGAGCCGCGGCCGTAGAGGCGGAGGATGAGGGGCTTGTCGTGGAAGCTGCAGAACATGATGGTGAGGCGGCCGTTCTCGGCGAGGTGGGCGGCGGTTTCGCATTCGCTGCCGGTGAGATCGAGATAGGCGACGCGCCTGCTGCCGAGGATGCGGAAGGTGTCGAGGCCCTTGGGGGAGAGATTGATGCGGCCGGCGGCGGGGGCGGTGGCGTGGAAGAAGATGTGCTGGCCGGCGATGAAGGCCTGGTGGTCGGCGGTGAGCTCGGTGAAGAAGCGGGCCATCTTGGGGACCTCCGGCCGGGACTTTGGCGGGTTGGGAGGGCGGAGTCAACGTCGGGACTTCGGGGCGGGGACAGGCCGGGGCTGAGAAGTTGGAATGGGTGGAGCGGGGGATGGCGGACACATTTTTTTGCGGGAAAACACGGGAAAAGGCGGGAATCGCGGCGGGCTTTTTGGCGGAGGTTGGCGCACGACGGACGGATGACAGACGTGAGGCCGTCCGGGGGAGCGCCGCGCAGCTGAGTAGTGCGGCGACGGGCGAGTAAATGGCACGGCCTGGCGAGCGGCCGAAAGAGGGCGTTGTTTGGCGTTGATTGACAAATTGATTCTGACGTTACGGTCGGCATAAACGGACCCTTGATCGTTCGGGGATTGCGGCTCAGGACGACCTTCCCCTTTGTTTTTTGCTGGGACGCGCTGGGACGAGCTGATACCACCTCCGCGTTGGTCAC
>CAZONT010000052.1:0-22063 GCA_964581285.1 uncultured Planctomycetaceae bacterium
CGGCGCGATGTTTGGATTTTACGACGTCTCGCTGAAGAGCCGCGACATCGGTCGCAAGACGATCGACCACGGCGAGCTTGCGTGGCAGATTCTGAACCGGATCGCGGAAGACGTGCGAGCAACGAACGGATTCATTCCGTCGCTCGGTCCCGGGATCCAGGGATACCGACAACAGATTACGTTGCAAACCGTGATGCTCCCGGACAAGGAAGTTTTCTATCCGCGCGCGATCGAGGATCGACCGTTGCCGGGACAGTGCGACGTGCGCGAGGTGCGCTATTACCTCGGCATCGATCCGGAAGAGACGATGACGTACGCAGATACCGAGTCGTCGGACGGAGTGTCGGAGGCAACGACGGAGGGACCGAAGACACTCGGAATCGTGCGACGCGAATTGAAGACGTTGCGGCAAACGGCGCTGCAAACGGGGCAGCCGGAAAAATACGACATCGAAGTGCTGTCGGACAAGGCGCTGTATCTGCGGTTCCGCTATTTCGACGGCGTGGAGTGGACGGACGTATGGCAACCGCAGGGCGGCGGCATGGGGAACTCGCTGCCGCAAGCCGTGGAAATCACCGTCGGATTCCTGCCGGTTGTTCCGGAAGATCCGAACAAGATCGACATCGATGAGGCAGATCAGACGGCCTCCATACCTGAGTATTTCAATACCGATCGCTACAGTCTCGTGGTGCGGCTGAATCAGTCGGACAGCTTTTTTGGTTCGCGACTCATGCGGGCCAGCCGGCGGGCGATGGGTGGCAGCTCGGGCGGCCCCACGGGGGGGCTTACGCCGAGTGGGGGCGGCGGATAGGGAGTTTTTGACGCAACGCGGGGCCGGCTCAAGGGTAATAGGTGCAGGATGTCTGCGACATCGCGACCAGAACCGGGACCGGCTACTGGACGGGCAATCCCCGTCTCGAACCGCATTGGCAGGTCTGAAAAGCGGGTTTGGGCGCGGGGCGGTGGCGAACGGGGGCTGATCCTACTCGTCGTGCTGATCATGGTGATCCTGCTGGCAATACTGACAGCGGGGTTCACGTTCTCGGTGCGATCGAACCTCAGCGGCGTGTACGCTCGGCAGCAGCAGTTCCAAGCACGGATCGCGGCGGAGTCCGGGATCCAGCGTGCGATCCTTCAGCTTCGCAAGAGCCGGGATGATCCGGCGAACTGGTACGACAATCGGGGACTCTACCGCCAGGCGTCGCTGGATCGGGACGACGGCGAGGCGGCATTTCAACAACTCGGCCAGGGGAGCATCCGTGGTGCGAGCCCCGCGACACCCGAACCGACGAAGCAGGAGGGCCCCACCAAACAGGCGGACCCGATGTGGCGGTTCACGCTTTATGCAGTGAACCACGACGATGAGCAAACCCCGGCCGTTCGATATGGGATCACGCCTGAGAACTCCAAGCTCGACCTGAATCTCGCGAATGAGGAGCAGCTTCGGTATCTGATCGACGCGGTCGTTCCGGAGTTCACGCCGACCAATCAGAGCATCGATCGCGAGAGTCTCGTTCAATGCCTGCTCGACTGGCGCGAGAAGGGCGAGAACGCGCGGCCGAAAGGTGCGAAGAGCGAGTACTACCGATCGTTGCGACCGGGCTATCAGCCGAAGCTGGGCCGGTTCGATACGGTCGAGGAACTGCTGCTGGTCAAGGGGTTTTCGGGGTGGGTGATGTATGGGGAAGACTACAACCGCAATGGATTGCTGGATCAAAATGAGGATGACGGGAACGCGAGCTTTCCGCCGGACAACGCGGATGGAAAGTTGTATCGCGGACTTGCGCCTTACCTGACCGTTTTCTCGCGGGAATTGAACACCGATTCGTCCAACAAGCCCCGTATCAACCTTAATATGAAGGATACGGCCGAGCTGCAGAAGATGCTCGGAGAGCGAAACGTCGATGCGCGGCTCGTGGATTACATCATGCGAATCCGCGAGGGGGGCAAGGCCTTCCGAAGCGTCATGGATCTGTTGCCGGTGCCTCCGCCGGAGCCGGAATCAACAACCCAGCCTGGCGACGATGAGGGCGATGGCACGACGACGCAGCCCGGGGATGACTCCACGTCACAGCCGAGCACTTCTCAGCCGACTTCACAATCGACTTCGCAGCCCGGCGGTGGGAGCGGTTCGGGGAAGCGGCCGACGAGCCGGCCGACGTCGCGGCGCTCGGGTCGGCAGGACAATACCCCTCTGGCGAACCTGACCGACGAGATCCCCCCCGGGCAAGCGACCGACCTCCCAGTGATCCTCGATCGACTGACGACGGATGTGATTCCAGTGTTCGTCGGCCGTATCAATGTTGCTGTGGCACCTCGGGAGGTCCTGGCGACGTTGCCGGATCTGTCATCGGCGGAGATCGACGCAATCGCTTCAAACCGGGGGGGGTTATCGGGCGATGATAAGCGGACTCCGGCGTGGCTGTTGACGCAGGGGCTGGTGAGCGAACGGAAGTTCCGAAAACTGTTGCCGAAGCTCACGGCGAGCAGTTCGACGTTCTCAGTCGATGCGGTCGGCTTCGGCGACCACGTCGGAGTCACGAAGCGGATCGGAGCAGTCATCGAAATGCGCGGGCCGATCGGGCAGGTTCTGTACTACCGCGATCTGACCCCGCTGGGACCGGCCTATACGCCTCACGGCGAGGAGACACGCAGCGTTGTTCGGGAGTCTAACCGGTAAGCGTCAGTTGTCGGTTGACTGGGATGCGCAGTCGCTGCGCGTCGTGCAGTTTCGCGCGCGCGCGGAGCGCATCGAGATTCTCAAGGCGCTGTCGGTTCCGATTCCGGCGGAGATCCGACAAGAGGATGCGGAATCACTCGGGGCGTTTCTTCGGCAGGCCCTGACGCAGGCGGGCATCCGCGACCGGCACGCCGGACTGACGATTCCGCGCGAAAAGGTCGTCCTCAATACTCTCAATGTTCCACCCACGCCGTTGGATGAGCTGCCGGCGCTGGTTCAATTCCAAATTGTGAAGGAACTGCCGTTCGCGGCAGACCAGGCGACGCTGGACTTCACCGTTCGCGGGACGCATGACCCGAAGGCGCCGGCCGAAGTGCTCGTGGCGGCGGTGCGGAATGAAGCGCTGGCGCTGTATACGCACGTGGCGCGCGAGGCCGGGTTGCAAGTCGATCGCGTCGGACTTCGGCCGCACGCGAACTTGATTGCGTTCACAGCCGGGTCGGATGCGGCGAGGAAGGGGCTCTGCCTCGCAGTCGATGTCGGACCAAACCTGACCGAGATCAACGTGATGCGCGAGGGGGGGCTGATCTTTTCCCGCTCCGCGAGCGTGCGCCTCGCGTTCGAAGGCGAACCGGCGCTGGAAGGTGAATTACTCGCCGACAGCAAGATCGTCGGCGCGGCCGTGCCGAATCTGAGTGGTGGAAGTGCGACCGTTCGAGACGCAGTTGCATCGCTGATGGTCGAGATCGTGCGCTCGTACGAGGCCTATCGCGCGACCGAGGCAGGCGCAAAGCTTGAACAGATCATCGTTGCCGGTGCGACGGGCGTTGAGGCCTCGCTCGCCGAAGCGCTGCATCAGCGACTGGGCGTTCACGCCGAGCTTTACAACCCCGGGGCGGCCCTGGATCTCCCGCCACAACGCGCCCGGGAATTGCGCGGTTTCTCAGCGGCCATCGGGTTGGCGATGTGCTCGACCATGCCGCCGACGCAACAGTTCAATTTTTTGGCGCCCAAGAAGACCGTTGCGCAGAGCACCAAACGACTGCGGCGGATGCCGCGCGTCGTCATGGCGGCAGCCATGGTGATCCTCTCCGTGCTGGTGTATCGGCGGTACGTCGTGGAGCCGAAGCACAAGGAGATCGCGCGCCTGAAGGACACCACGAGCGACTTGAAGCGGGAGCTGGACGGGTATCGCAAGGGCAAGGTGATGATCGACGGCGTCAACGACGTCGATGGCCGCGTGATCGCGGTTCGGGACTGGTTTGATTCGCAATTTGTCTGGACGTCGGAATTGGCAGCGCTGACACGGGCGTTTCCGGCGGACAAGGAAGCATACGTAACGGCAGTGAGCTTCTCCGATCAACCGCCCTCGATTGACCTCGCCCTGCGAACGATGAACCCGTCGATTACGAATGGTTTTGTGACTCGTCTGAAGAGCGAGGGATTCAACGCGGCGGTGGGATCGTCGTCAGAGTCGCCGATGAAGGACGGTTTCCTCTATAGCGACAGCGTGAAGATATCGCTTTCGCCGGGGCGGCGAAATACGGCGGCGCCGGCATCGCAGCCGGGAGGCGGCCGATGAATCCGCGCGAGCGACTGATTGTCATCGCGATCGGCGGGCTGGTCGGCCTGTGGGCAGCGTACAAGACAGTGGATTGGCTGCTCGTTTCGCCGGTGCGGTCAGCGAATGTAGAGATCGAGCGGCGACGCGAAGAATACGCGGCAGCGAAGAAGACGCGAGAACGGTTGCCGGAAATCGCGAAAGAGTGGCAGGGGGTCGCGCGACGGACGTACTCATTCGACACGCGGGATGCGCAGAACGTGTTCCAGGCCGAGATCAAGGCGCTCGCGGCGAAGCATCAGCTCCGAAACGTGAACGTGACCCCGCTGACACCGGGGAAGTTGCCAAAGTCGGACATTGCGACCGTATCGGTGCGAGTGACGGCGGAAGGGACAATCGACCAGGTTTCGGGATTCCTCGTGGACTTTTATCGAATGCCGGTGTTGTGCAACATCAAGAAGCTTCGGTTGGCCCCGACGAAGACGCTGGGTGGTGGCGAGGAACTGCGAATCAGCGAGCTGCTCGTGGAGACGCTGGTGGTGCCGCAGCTTGCAAACGTGGTCGACGCGGTGGCGGTGAAGCTGCGCGGGACGACAACGATGCCGAGCGATCCGCGCGAGATGCCGAGTTCTCTGCGGCGCGGACTGCCGTCGGACGCCGATTACATGCTGCTGGCGAAGCGAAACGTCTTCAAGGCGTATGAGCCGCCGCCGCAATTCGCAGTAACGATCGACAATCAAGACCTGAAGGATGTGAACGTCCAGATTTCACATAGCTGGAAAGGTCAGGCTGGGACTCCGCAACCCGCGGCGACGGTGGCGGGTAAGAGCAGGAAGGATATGCCGCCCGTAGCGGGCGACAGGGTGGAGGTGACTGTCAAGTATGCGGATGGCAAGACGTTCGGGCCGACGGCGTTGACTTGGGCCGAGGGGAAGCCCGCGGTGGTAACGGTTCCGGCACATACGCCGCCACCGCCGCCGGAGAGCTTCCAATACTCGATTCGCAACGATGGGGAAGAGCCTGTGGAACTCGAAATTGTCGTCACGAAGGATGGGAAGGCGACGACCTGGCCGATCATGAAATTCCCGAAGAAAACGGGCCCGACCGCTCAGCCATCTCCGCTGCCTGAGATTAAGGGACAGACGCTGATGCTCACCGGGATCTATGCTGATGGTACGCGGGCGCTGCCGGGAACGTATCAGGTAGCGACACAGAATACGGGGACGCATGTCATCCCGCCGAAGCCGAAAGTACCGGACAAGCCGCTGCCGGTGGTTAATGTGAACTTACCTCCGCCGAACCCGGACTTGCAGGTGACGGGGCTGTTGTCGTATCCGGAGTCCCAAGAGCTGATCGCGCTGAACATGAAGACGAAGAAGCGCGAGGTGATCGCGAAGGGTGCGCCGATTGACGGCGGGAAGCTGGTGATGGTCGAGCCGCTTGGCGGGGTGGCCCAGATCGGCGGGGTCTATTTCCTTTATCCGCTCGGGCGGAAGTTCCCGGAGCGGGTGCAACTCGATGCGCTGGACGAATCGGAGATTCCGACTGCGATCGCGAGGTGGAATCAGCAATGAGCATGGCGCGACTGCAATTCCGATCGCAAGTGATGTCGGCGCGTCCGACGATCGATGCGCTGTTGCCGCGACCCGTGCGGGCGCTCGCTGCCTGTGCATTGCTGTTGATCGCATCTGCGGGTCCGCTCAGCAACGGCTCGGCCGGCGCGGCGCCGGCAGCGCAGACTCAGCCGGCGCACGGTAATGGAACGAGTGACCTGGAGGCGCTTCGCGCCAAGGCGCGGGCTTCGACGCAATCGACCACTCAGCCGGTAACGCAGGAGCCCGAAGATCCATCACTTGAACTTCGGCCGTTGTCGACTCAGCCGGCGACGCATCCGGCAATTGTCCCGCGTCCGGCGACTCGGCCGGCGTTTCCCGGTGCGGTGCGACCGACGACTCCGCCCGGGGTCGTAAAGCAGCCAACGACGTCGGCGGGGGTTGCCGGACATCCTTCCGACACGGTCGGACACCCGGCAACGCCGGGCACGGCGTCGCCCCCGGGCGCACCCGCGAAGCCGGGCGCTGCAAGCCAGCCAACAACCCGGTTGGCTACAACGGCGCCTTCCACCCAGCCGTACGCTTTCAACTATTTCGAGACCCCCTGGGCGGACGTGCTGGACGATTTTTCACGGATCAGCGGCTACACGATCATCGGCGACACGAAGACGGTGACGGGAAACCTGTCGTTCCGGTCGGCGTCGCGCTACAACTTCGCCGAAGCGCTGTTCCAGCTTAACGAGTTGCTGCTGATGCGGACGAGCAAGATGCTGCTTCTCTTCCGCGGCGATGCGCGACACGGGTATTACCTTGAACTCGGGCGACTGCCGGACCTGATTCGAAATATTCCACCCGAGTTCATGTACAACACGCGAAAGGAGTTCGAGGCGGCGAAGCTCGGCGACCATGTGATGTCGCTCGTCGTCTATTCTCCGCCGCCGGGGTGGCCGCCGATCGACATCATCGATCAGTTTCGGCCGCGGGTGGAGGATTACTACGGCACGCAGGTATATGGGGACAAGCTGGTCTTGACCGGGATGTCACGGGACCATCGAAAGTTCTTCGATATCGTCGATCGGTTCGTATCGGTGAATCCGACGCCGCCGGACATCGATTTCAAGTGGCGGACGATCAAACTGAAAAACGCCAAGGCGGGGGACGTTCAGCAGACATTGCGGCAAATGTATCCGCCGACGGCCGTGGCGCCCCGGCCGGGGCAGGACCCCGACGCATTGAAGGCCAAAGAAATTCAGATCATCGCGGACGTGCGCAACAACTCATTGATAATCAAGGCGACGGACCAGAAGGCGGCGGAGATCGAGAAGGTCGCGCGAGACCTGGACAACGCAACCGTCTCGGGGGAGACGGTCACCAAGGTTGTCAAGATCGAGAATGCCTCGCCGGACGAGGTGGCGGGGCAGCTCCGGACGATTTCACAGACGGAGCGGCAGAAGGCGAACGATCCGCAGAAGTTCACGCCGCCGGAAGAAGCTGAGGCGATGAAGTGGGATGTTTACGGCCTGCCGGGCAGCCCGAATCTGATCATCGTCGGCGGCGCGAAGGGAATGGCGCGGGCCGAAGAACTGATCAAGACTCTGGACGTGGCTGCGGCGCCGACGCGTCGCGAGCGGGTCGTGCTGCAGCACGGCAACGCGGCCGAGATCGTCCCGATACTCAGCGCAATGTACATGCAGCCGGGGAAACAGCCGGGCATCGGTTCTCCGCTGTTTTCACCGGATATCAGCGGAAACGCGGTGATCGTGTCAGGCAAGTCGGCCATGGTGGAGGAAGCCCTGAAGATGCTGGCGCAGCTCGACCAGCCGGCGCCGGTCAACGAACGCGACCACCTCGTCAAGCTTGAGAAGGCCTCGCCGACCGAATTGGCGGGAGCGCTGCAGCAGCTCGCGACGGCCGGAGCGCCGGGCAAGCCGGGTGGACGGCCGCCGCCGAAGTTCATTGGCAACGAGGCGAGCGGTTACCTGCTCGTGCGATGCAGCGACGAAGACTGGGCGCGGTTCGAGAATCTGATCAACGAGCTGGATGGCAAGGCGACCGAATCGACGCCGTCGTTGAAGACGTACCGCCTGGCGAAAGCGGATGCCGCGGACCTGGCTGCAATGCTTCAGCAGTTCTTCTCGGGACAGCCGTTGAAGAAGGGCCAGCCGCCGGCGGTCGTGAAGATCACGCCGGACAGCCGTGACAATACGTTGCGGGTTTGGGCGACGAGCGACGTGCAGAAAATGATCTCGGAGATGCTGCCGGACCTGGACATTCCGCCATCGGATGCGAGCCGCGTGCAGGTGATCGGGCTGAAGCGCGGCGATGCGACGACAATTTCGCAGGTGTTGTTGCAGGCGTTCGGGCCGGGCTCCAAGCCGCCGGTACCGGGAGCCCCGGGGCCAATGTCGACCGTGAAGATCACGCCGGAGCCGATCACGAACTCTCTGCTGGTAATTGCTCCCAAGGTGGATTTCGAGCAGATCGCGAAGCTGGCGGCCGAGATGGATGCGGCCGCTGTTGAGAATCCGCCTTACAGCCTGACGGTTCCGGTGAAGAACCGGCCGGCCACCGAAGTGGCGGATGCGCTGAAGGCCCTCGTAGCGCCGGGTGCGGGTGGCAAGCCGCCGAAGCCGGGCGAGGCCGCGATGAAGATCGTCGCGACCGGCGACCAGGTGCTGCTGGATGGCCCGAAAGACGCCGTGATGCGAGCTCTGGATCTGGTCGCCTCAATCGATGTCGCGTCGAGCAGCCGCGTCGTAAAACAGTATCGCGTGACCGATCCGGAGGAAGCCGAGAAGGCGCTGCGGACGCTGATGATGGGCGGGGCGGCGGGCGGTGGAAAGGCCGGGGCTGCGCCATCGGTAGGGGGTATTCAGATCTATGCGGATACGTATCGCAATCTGCTGATCGTGACGGCTCCGGCGCAAGAGATTCCGCAGATCGACAAGTTTGTGGACGCGATCGAGAAGGAGACGACGCCTGCGCTGGCCGGCGAGGACGCCAAGAGCGGTGATTGGACGATCATCAAGCTTGAACATCGGGATGCGCGGGACGTGGCGTATGACCTGGATGACATCTTCAACCCGCCCGGCAAGAAGGGCGGGCCGGAGTTTCGGATTGGTCCGAACGATCGGATGCTGCTGGTACGCTGCAAGCCGCGCGAGCTACCCGAGATCGAGCGGATGGCGAGGATGTTCGACGTTGAGGACAGCAGCAAGCCGATCGGCGGTAACCTGATTGTCAAAACTGTTAAGGATGGATTGTCGTCCAGCGAAATCGCGCGGTTGATGGCCGCGTCATTCCAGCAGGAGACGGGGCGCTCCGTCGAAGTTACGAACGACGCCAGCGCGGGAGAGATCCAAGTCATCGACATTCACGCGGGCGAAGCGCCGAAATCGCCCACAACGAGCGGCGCCAATGGCGCGGGAAGTCCGTGCGTGATGCCCCTGAGTCTGTTGCGTGCGATCGATTCGATCGTGTTCGCGCAGTCCGCGGATGATTCGACCGGCGATGACGCTGCGAACCGCGGGCGAGTGATTTCCAGTGCGAGTGAGACGCGTGCGCCGGTTACGACGGCGGCTGCGACAAGCCAGCCGATCGCACGGAAGCAGTTGCGAATTCTCGAATTGCCTGGCGGGAAACTGGTTTTTGAGGGCGACCCCGACGACGTCAAGCGGGCGGAAGCGATCTATGACGAAGTAGTCAAGGAGGCGGAGCAGCAGAACTCGGTCATGAAAATCTTTCCGATCAAATACGCTGACGTGAATGAGATCGCTCAGCGGTTGGAGGCGATTTTCAATCAACAGACGGCCGCGCCGGCTGCAGCACAGCCGCAGCAGCCGCAGCCGGGTCAGCCCGGACAGCCGCAAGCACAGCCCGGACAACCCGGTCAGCCGGCGGGACCTCCTGCGGCGGGTGCGGGAGGGCGGGCAGATCGGCGAACGGGACGGGCGGCCGCGGCGGCGGGCGGGGGCGGGCGGATTCGAGTCATTCCCGACGCGCGGACGCGGCAGTTGTTCATCCGGGCGATGGCGGCAGACTTTCCCCTGATTGTGTCGGTACTCAAGTCGCTGGACGTCGAGACGCAGACGGCGAGAAATTTTCGGATCTTCTGGCTGAAGAATCTCAGTGCAGTCGACACCGCTCAAATGCTCCGTGAAACGCTGGGGCTGGATGCGCGGCCCGGGATTGGTCAGGCGGGCGGGCGGCGATTTGCAATGCAGCCCGGACAAGGCCAGCCGGGACAGCCCGGGCAACCGGGCCAGCCGCAGCCGGGTCAGCCACAACCAGGTCAGCCGCAACCGGGTCAGCCGGGCGGCGATGGCGGGATGGTGACGGCGTCGGCGGACACGACGACTATCACCGCGGATCAGCAGACGAACGCCGTAGTGGTGTCCGCCCCCCCGGATACCATGAAGTGGATCGCCGACACGATCGATCAGATGGAACAACGGCCCAACCTGACGCAGCCGACGATGAAACGGGTCGAGCTGAAGTTTGCGCGGGCAGCGGAAGTGGCGAACAACGTGCGCGAGGTCGTTCAGCGGGTCACCACGAATATGGGTGCTGGAGGACCCGGCGGCCCAGGCGGTCGTGGCGGCCGGCAGACGGGGCAGGTTTCGGTCAACGCCGATGCGCGGACGAACAGCGTGATTGTCGCCGGCGCGGCGAACGAAGTTGAGAAGGCGATCGAGATCATCAAAGAACTCGACGTGAACACGGGCAGCGAGAGTCGCATCCGGATATTCCCCGTGAAGGGCGATGCGAACGCGATGGCGAATGCGCTTCGGGAGATGTACGCGAAGGCCGTCGCGCCAGGTGCCGCGTCGGACGTCGTGATTACGGCCGACGCTGCGACGGGGAACGTGCTGGTCAAGGCGCCGCCGCAGACGATGGCGGAGGTCGCGGCGACGATCACGGAGATGGAGCAAAAACTGGGTGAGACATCCAAGCCGCGGACGATTCAGCTCAAGCTTGCGGATGTCGACAGCGTCGCGAAGAAGCTCGAAGCGGTGTTCGCGGAGCGCGGCCAGCGTGGGGTGACGAAGCTGAAGATCGTGCCGTTCTCGTCAACCAAATCGCTGGTCGTGACGTCGACGGATGAGCTGTACAAAGAAATTGAGGCGATGGCGAAAGCGCTGGACGTGCAATCGATCGACATTGAGATCCGGCAATTCAAACTGAAGCACGCGAAGGCGGCGGAAGTTGTGGACAAGATGAAGGACCTGCTCGCGCAGGTGGTGGCGCGGATGCAGGGCGGAGCCGGGGGCGATCTGAATCTCGGGACGTTCTCGTTTACGCCGGACCCGCTGACGAACTCGCTAATCGTCGTCGGGAATCCGATGACGTTTCTCGTCGTGCAGAAGGTGCTGGACTCGCTGGATGTCGAGCCGAGCACCATGACGAAGCGCGAGGTGCGGAGTTACGCATTGTCGCCGAATGTCAACGCAGCGCAGATCGCCGGAAATATCAACCAGCTGTTCGCCGGACAGCCGCAGGATAAGACGGGAATACCGGCCCCGAGCGTTACGTCGGAACCGAACACGAACCTCGTGCTCGTAACGGCCACTGAGCCGCAGCATAAGGACATCTACGAAAAAGTGATCAAGCCGATCCTCGATCAGGCGGTTGAGACGGCACGGACGAACCGGATCATTGAGATTCTGCACAGCGATGCGAAGGACGTTGCACAGGCGCTGACGAGCGCCCTGAATGCGCGGCAGGCGCAGAAGGGCGGCGGGCAGGCGGCGACGATCAGCGCCATGCCGGGCGGGAACAAGATCATCGCGTTCTGCAGCGAGCCGGAGTTCAAGGATATCGAAGGGCTGGTCAAGCAGATCGATGTGTCGGGCGGCACGCGCGAGGTCCACGTCGTCACGATGCCGGCCGAGGTGAAAGCCCGGACGGTGGCGGACGCGATCAACAAGATTTACGGAGGCCAGGGCCCAGGCGGGGCGTCGGGCGTGAAGGCGGAGGCCAACGACCCGACGAACACGGTGCTCGTGTTCGCGACAGAGCCGGAGTTTGAGAAGATCAATCGCGACACAATTCAGAAGCTGAGTGAAGTAAAGCCGGTCAGCGTCGTCAATACGTACTTCGTCAAGCTGAAGTATGCCGTCGCGGACGAAGTCGCGAAGACGCTGGATGAATTCTTTCGGGGCAAGCAGGGGATTTCGCAGAACCGATTCTTTGACGGATTTGGCGGGGGGGGCGGCGGGCCATCCGGCGAGAAAGCGCTCGAGGATCGCGTGACGGTCAAGGCCGAGGCCGGATCGAACACGCTAATCATCGCATGCACGGAAGCGACGAAGAAGACGGTCGATGAGATCATCGCGGCGATCGACAACGAAGAAGGAGTCGGTGGAAAAAACATCGTCGAGATGTTCCCGCTGAAGTACATCAATGCGTCGGACATGCTGGGAATTCTCGAGGAGTATCTGAAAGTTTCGCAGCGGACGAGCGGCGAGGACCCGCAAGCCGGTGTGCCGTGGTGGGCGCGGCAGCCGAATCAGAAGCAGGAAGAAAAGACCATTCTCGTCGGAGGGACGCGGCTGAAGGCGATCGAGGCACAGAACTCGATCATCGTAGTTGGCAAGCCAGAGACGATGGCGCGGGTGAAGGAAATCATCGATCGGTTTGACAAGCAGACGGAACTAGCAGGGGGAACTGGGCCGAAGATCATTCAACTCGTCAACACCAATCCGGCACAGGTGGCGGCGACGCTGTCGAAAGTGTTCAGCGATACGGCGCGATCGCAGGGGAAGCAAGGCGGCTATCCGGCGCCGATCATTGTCGCCGAGAACAATACGCGGAGCGTCATTGTTAAGGCAAGCCCGTCAGACTTCGTACTGATCGAGCGAATGATTAAGGACCTGGATTCGCGGACCGGCCCGGAGATGGGCGCGGTGCAGCTGGTTTCGGTTCCGCAGGGCGTCAACGTCGTTGAGTTGAGTAAGTCGATCACGAAGGTACTCAATGAGATGGAGGAGATTCAGCGGTCGCAGTCGCCGGACTACAAGCCGGATCGGGTGACGATCGAGCCGGACATCCGGTCGAACTCGCTCATCGTGGCGGCGTCAAAGAGTAAGTTCGAGGAGGTCCAGCGGTTGGTGGGGCAGCTAGCGACGCGCACGCCAACGGGCGGCGTTGGGGCAACTTTCATCAAGATGGACAACGCGCGGCCGGAGGATGTGCAGAAACTGATCGAGCAGATGCAGCGGAATCGCGGAGGCGGTCGGAGCGATTCGCGGTGGCGCCGAGAGTTTCGCGATGCGCCGTCGCGACCGGACGCGATTCAACTGGCCGCCGCCGTTCGAGTTCCGCCGCGATATGCGGCGTTTGCTTCGGCGGTGATGTGCGTTGCGATGGCGCAGGGAGCGGCGGCGACGCAGCCGGTCGTTTCGACTATTCGGCGGGCGCCGACGAGCACTCAGCCGGAGGCGGTAGCTCCTGCACCCGTCGGAATAAATCCGGCAGTCACCGATCCGAACATTCTTTCGGCGCAACTTTCCGGTGCGCCGCTGACGATCCAGTCGGGACCCAACGGCCTGATCGTAATCGGGACCGAGGAAGACCGGCGGATCATCGAGCATCTCGTTCGATTGCTCGACAAAGATATGCCGAAGATCGAGATCGAGTATGTCGGGCTCAAGAACGCGCAGGCGGTCGCGCTGGCGAAATCGCTGCAGGACGTTTATCTGAAAGTTGAGCAGGGTCGGCCTCAGGGTTCGCAACCGCGGCCGGAGGACAAGGTGGCGTTCATCGCCGATCCGCGGACGAATGGCATCTACGTCGCTGCGGCCGGCACAAAGATGGCCGAGGTGGTCGAGACCATTCGAAAGGGCGATCTGACCCCGACCATCCCGCAGAGCGGGACGCGTACGTTTGTTTTGAAGCACCGGCGGGCTCGCGACGTCGAGCCGACGCTGCGGTCGGTTGTCGAGAAACTGCTCGCGAAGCAGGGCATTACGGACAAGAACACGATCGGCATTACGAAGGATGACCAGGTCAATTCGTTGTTCGTGACGGGCGGCGAGAAGGACCTCGAGGAAGTCGGCAAGGTCATCCAGGAGTTGGATAAGCCGGCCCCGAAGCCGGACGAAGATGCGGAGCTGATCAACGTCGGGACGGCCGACATCATGATCGTGCCGCTGCGTGTGGCGACGGCGGACAAGCTGGCGGCGGGACTGAACAAGCTCATTACAGACGCAGCGACCGGTCAGACGGCGACGAAGGATTTCATCCGACGCCTGCGCGTGTTGGATGAGAAGGGGAACCCGATCGCGGAATTGAATATCGACGGGCCGACTTTTGTGGTCGGTGATGTTGAGAGTAATTCGCTGGTGGTGGCCGGGCCGCGGAAGAACCTGATGGTGCTGCGGCAGATCATCAAGCAGTTTGACGTGGAGCCGCTTCGGGACGAGGTGACGCTGGAGGTGCGTCCGCTGAACTTCGCGGATGCGTCGGAGGTGGCCGAGCAGCTCAAGAAGATGCTCGAAGAGGCGAAGAAGCTGACGGCACGGGCGGCGAAGACGGAGACGACCGGCGGCGTACCGGACAGCCCGACGGGAGTGCTGGTCTATAACGCCGTGGTCATGGCCGATCCGCGAACGAATACGATCGTGCTGGCGGGGCGGCCGGACGAGGTGAAGATTCTCTCGGATCTCGTGACGAAGATCGACGTGAAGGGCGTCGGCCTGATGCCGTTTGAGATCATCAAGCTGCAATATGCGAGCTCGACGGCGCTGGAAAGCGTGCTGGACGATCTGATGAAGAAGCGCGGCGACGCGCTGCCGAAGGGGACGGGCACGAATTCGGGTAAGAGCGAGACGGTGATCATCAAGGGCGATCCGCGATCGGAAACGCTCATCGTGGCGGCCCGGGCGGACCGGCTGGCGGAGGTCAAGGAGCTGGTCGCCAAGCTGGACGTGAAGGCGATGGCGGCGATCGACAACATCCGGACGATCCAGCTTAAGAACGGGAACGCGGCGGACCTCGCGAAGAAGATCGACGACCTCTGGACGAAGCGGGCGGAGCAGAAGCAAACCGGAAATATCAAGCTGGAGAAGCCGGCGATCATCGCGGATGAGCGAAGCAATTCGCTCGTGGTCGCGGCGGCGCTGGGGGATTTTGAGGCCATCCAGGCGCTGGTGACGAAGCTGGAGTCGCTGCCGTTCGGGCCGATCGCAGAGATTCGGATCGTGCAACTACGCTACAACTCGGCGAAGGAGTTGGCGCCGGTCTTCAAGAAGTTGTTCGACGAGCGGGCGAAGCAGCGCGAAGGGACTGACGGAAAGACGCGACCGTCGGACATGGTTGCGATCGAAAACGATCCGGTCACGAATTCGATCCTGATCGCATGTTCGAAGGAAAACTACGAGCTGATGTTGAACATGCTCAAGACGCTCGATGTGGAGGCGGGCGTGGCAGGTGTCGCGGAGCTGTTTACGCTGAAGAATGTCGAAGTCGCGCGGGTTAAGAAGACGCTCGACGACACGTTCAAGGACGGACTGTACAAGCCGGGCGGCGGGTCGGCCGACAGCACGGCCGGCAAGGCCCGCGACAAGGTGACGGTGGCGACGGAAGACCGGTCGAACACGCTGATCGTGTCGGCCAGCCCGGAGAACATGAGCATCATCAAGAAGATCGTCGCGCAGATGGACGATGTGCTGACGCCGTGGAACCTGACGAATACACGGCTGTACCAGCTCCAGTATGCGGACGCGGTGAAGCTGGCGGCTCAACTGGCGGACTATTTCAAGAAGCTGGATGAGTCGGCGAATGTCATCACGAAGGAGAAGACCGAGGTCCCGCTGACGGTGATTGCCGACGAGCGGACGAACCGGTTGCTCGTGGGCGGGTCGCGCGACGGGCTGACAAAGGCCGAGTCGCTGATCAAGGAATTGGACGTGCCGCCGGAGCCGTCGAGCATGATCCAGGTTTACCGGCTGCATGACGGGGCCGCCGCGAAGATCGGACCTATGCTGGAGACGATCTTCAAAGAGCGGAACCAGCCGCGCGGTGGGGCGGGCGCGGGGACGAGCGTTCAGAGCGTGCCGGTGACGATCAAGATCGACGAGACGAGCAATGCGCTGGTGATCAGTGCGTCACGCGAGGATCAGTCACTCATCAAGAACGTGATCGGATTGCTGGATCGGCCGTCGAATATCCTGGATCAGGTCAAGCTATTCGCGCTTCGAAAGGCGCGGGCGGACTCGATCAAGAAGATTATCGAAGAGCTTTACAAGGGTGGAAGCAGCGGCGGCGGTACGGGCGGGGGTAGCGGCGCTTCGGCCGGACCGTTGCCGGTGGCCGTGACGACGGACTCGCGAACGAACTCGATCGTCGTGGCGGCGCCGCCAGGCGAAATGGAGAACATCGCGAAACTTGTCGAACGGCTGGACACGGCCATGCCGATTGACGAGGCGCAGATCGGAATCTTTCCGCTCGAGAACGCGGACGCGAAGAAGACAGCTGACCTGTTGAAGGAGATCATGACAGGCAATCTCTCGGCGTCCGGTGGGGCCGGGAGTGGCGGATCGTCGGGCGGCGCATCGTCGGCGCAGCGCGAGATCGGATCGATGCTGATTTCGTTCATCAAGACCGATCCTCGGGGGCGCGAGACGTTCTACAAGTCGATCCGCGAGAACGTCCAGGTATCGTACGATGAGCGGACGAACTCTGTGATCGTCGTTGCGCCACCGCCGAGCGTGGCGCTCATCAAGAACCTCGTGAAGATGCTCGATGATCGCAAGAAGCGCGACGTGTTCGTGCGAGTGTTCACCCTCCAAAATGCCGACGCGACGAAGTCCGTCGAGCTGCTGGAGAAGATTTTCGCGCAGGACAAGGGATCGACCGATCAGGCGGCATTCCAGGAAGGTCGCGAGATCAAGGTCGAGGGCGGCGGCGGAGTGGAATCCCCGGCGGGGACGCCATCGGAAGCCGGAAAGGGCACATTCGGAAAGCCAAAGACCACCTTTACGGCGGACGTACGAACCAACAGCGTGGTCGTGGCCGGCTGGCCGGAGGATATCAACGTCGCCGGAGACATTCTGGATCAGCTGGATTCTCAGGATGTTCGCGACCGGGTCAGCATGGTGTATTCGCTTCAGAATGCGAAGGCCGAGGATGTCGTGACGGCGCTGGACGGGTATTTCCAGAAACAATCGCAGATTCTGGACAAGCAGAACACCGGTCTGTCGGAGTCGCGCAAGGCCGAGCAAGAAGTCTCGGCGGTCGCGCACAAGGAAAGCAATCAGATCATTCTCTCGTTCAGCCCGCGGTACCAGACGCAGGTTCTGGACATTGTGCGCGATCTCGATCGGCCACCGCCGCAGGTCATGATCCAGGTACTGCTGGCGGAGGTCACGCTGGACAATCGGTTCGAACTCGGGATGGAGTTCGCGCTTCAGAACCTGCGATTCAGTGAAACCGCAACGGCCGACGCGAATGGAATTCTGCAGAGTACGCATTTCGACGTTGTCGGCGGAACCGACCTTGGCGCTGCGGCATCTAGCGGCGGGCTGGGCGGATTCTCGTTCACGATTACCGGCGAAGACTTCAATTTCCTCGTGCGCTCACTGCAAAGCGACTCGAAGCTCGAGGTGTTGCAGCGGCCGATGATCATGTGCCAGGACAACCAGGACGCCTCGATCAATGTCGGCCAGAGCGTGCCGTTCCTGACGGGGTCGCAAACAACAGACTCTGGCCAGGTGAACAGCACGATTGAGTACAGGGACATCGGCGTGAAGCTCGACGTGACGCCGCATATCAATCCGGATGGATTTGTGTATATGAAGGTTAAGCCGGAGATCTCGCAGCTCACCCCGTCCACGATCACTTTTGGAAACGGAATCACTTCCCCGATTTTCAGCAAGCGCGACGCGGAGACGACCGTTGTCGTCAAGGACGGCGAGACCGTAGTCATCGGGGGCCTGATCACGACGAGCGAGCAGGAGAGCGAGAACAAAGTGCCGGTGTTGGGGGATCTGCCGGGTGTGGGCGTCCTGTTTCGGGCAACAACGAGGACGAAGCAGAAGACAGAGTTGCTGATCGTGCTAACGCCGCGCGTGGTGCGAACACCAGAGGATGCGCGACGGCTCAGCGTCGAGAATCGCGATATCACATCCGTGCTGACGGATGAGCAGAAGCAAAGCCCGTTGATGGGTCAATTGCGGGTCACGCCCGAGTCGGATTCGCAGATCATTCCGCCGGGTGGCGAAGAGGAAATGCCGCCGATCGATGGCTTTACGACGAGCCAGCCGGGCGAGGACGGCGGCGGGCCGACATATGGTCCGTTCGCACCGGAATACGGACCATTTTCTCCCCAGCCGACGACCGAGACCTTGAGCACGTCGTCGCCGCGTTCCAATCCGCCCGCAAGCTACGGCACGCAACCCATGGGAGCGACAGAGTCTGTTAACCCCGAAGTACTTCAAGTGGAGCCGTATGATCCGCGACGCAACTAGAAATCTGACGGCGGCGTTCGGGCTGATCGTCTTTGCCGGCGGGTGCATGGTTCCGCAAACTCCGTTGGGTGGGAGCAATCCTCCCACTCCGGCGACGGCCGGAACGAACAATCCCGGCCAGTGGCCGATGTTCACCAACGTGGCGTCACGCGATGCCGCCGCAGCCCCATCAAAGGACGATCCGAACATTATTGGGGTCCGAAAGTTTCTCGCGCAGGAGCCGTGGCTGAGCTTCAGCAAGGAGGGACTGCGACAGGCGGACGGATTCAAGGCGACGATTTACCTGGAGTCCGGGACATCGGGTAAAGGCGCCTTCGGGGATGGCAATATTCGAGTCAGCATGTACACCGTTGAACGCGAAGCGGACGGCGAGCACCTACGATTGGCAGTGCAGTGGGAGCTGTCGCCGGAGCAGACGCTGCCGTGGCGCGTCAAGAAGGCCAGTCGACTAGGATGGGGATACGGACTGCGTTTGCCGTGGGGCGACGCCGACGTGTGTGGACACGAGGTCGAGGTATCGTTTCAGTTTCTGCGCAAGGATGGCGCGATCATCTCGGCTGAGCCGGTTCGATTGCGTGTGCCGCCGCGAAGCGTCCGCATCGTGACGCGGGAGGAAGCGCCTGCCGCGTCGCAGGCAGGGCAGTTGGGTGCCCGTCCTGTCACGCCAAAATCTTTGGCGTCGAGCCCCTAATACTCTCTTCGGGCCGATGGCGGTCCGGTGGTCGGCGAGCTTTGTCAGGAGCAAGAGATGGACACCTTACGTCCGGAAACGGGCGATCTGCGCCGCGATTACTTGACGGCATTGACCAGTATTCGGAAGTGGAAGAGCTTCTTCCTTCTTCTGGCCGTCCTGTGCCTTGCGACGCATGCCGGGGCCTGGGCGGCAGTGCGATTCGGGTGGGTTCCTGCGTCACCGCGGGCTGTGACGGGCTTTGAAGGCGACGCGGCGAACGCCACTCAACCGAGCCTCACCGAGCGCGAACGGGCTGAAAAAATGTGGAACGTGATGCGAGCGGCGCTGCCAACGACGGAATTCGTCGGGCGGCTGTCGGCGTTACTGTTGTGCTTGTCGCTCCTGGTGGCGGTGCAAGTGGCGCTTGTGGGGCGTATGCCGGTTGCAGGAATCCTCCAGGCGTTTTTCTGGACGATGATTGTCCTGGCGCTGCTGATGCCCTGGGAGCGGCTGGCACAGAACTCGACCCGATTGCCGGGTGTGTTCACCGATGTGGCGACGTTAGAAATGCCAGCGGAAGACGGCGCCTCGCCGAGTACGATGAGCAAGCTCGTCGCTCCGCTCCGATTTGTGGGGTATCCGCTTCTGGCAGTGCTGATGCTCGTGTGGGCCAACGGCCGATTTCACCGGTCGTTCCGGGAGGCGATGGCGCAGCCGGGGACGAACATACCGATGCGCGTAGTTTGAAACCCGTGGCTTCGGCGAAATCGCTACAATCGGCGGCGCATGACGCCGACACCTGCCCGTAGACGACGTTATCTTCGCGGATTGTTGATCACTGCTGCGCTGGCAGGCGCGGCCGTTTCGCTATTCCTGCAGGCGGCGAGCCTCGCGGGACGGGCGGGGGCGATGTTCTCCCTGGCGTGCGGTGCAGGCGGCCGATTTGACTGCGGATCGGCGCTGTCGAGTCGGTGGGGCCGGATCGGTCCGCTGCCGACAGCAACGTGGGGTGTGGCGTATTTTTCATTTCTCTCGGTGTGGTACATCATCGCCGGGCCACCAAACTGGAAGGGACGCTGGCGACACCTGCTACCCCTCGGTGTCACGGTCGCGGGTGCGACTGGGTCTTTAGTCTTTTCATACCTGTTACTCTTTCGGCTGCCCGCCGTATGTCCGTGGTGCCTCGCAGCGCACGTGCTCAATGTGCTGCTCCTGATCGGAGCGATTCTGGCGTGGCCGCACGGCGGTTCGAGCGTTGTCGAAGCGGCGCGGCCTTCGTGGGCGCGGGTGGGAGTGGTCATTGGTATGTCGGTGGCGTGGGGTCTGGCGGCGGCGGCGGTAGTCGCAGCTTGGTATTACTACCTGACGTCGGCAACGGTGCGCGGCGCGCTGCTGGAGGCAGTGAACAATCCGGAATACCTCGTCTGGCGCCACGACTCGGCGCGACTGGTGGACGCGGGTGTGCGACAGGATGACTTCGCGGTCGGCACGGCGTCGGCGCCGCATACACTAGCCGTATTCATGGACTTCGAATGTCCGCACTGCCGAGAGTTTGAGGCGTTCGTTCCGGATCTCGTTCGCAAGTATCGCGGGAGACTGCGGGTGGTGTTCAAGCACTATCCCATGTCGCGCGCATGCTCGACGGAGCTTCCGGCAGCGCAAGACGTTCACCGCTACGCGTGCGAAGCGTCACGGGCGGCAGAGGCGGCGCGGCGAGTCGGAACGCCCCAGCAAGCGTGGGCATATCGCAAGCAGTTGTTTGCAAACGTCGAGAGCTTCGGGGCACGACCGTGGGTCGAATTGGCGGCGAGCGTTGGAATCGACCCCGAGCGATTTCGCAGCGCACTCGATGATCCGACGACGGCCGCGTGGGTTGCGGCGGACGTGGCGATAGCGAGGACGCTGGACGTGGAGGGGGCGGGAGCGCTGTTCCTCGACGGGCGACGATTGCCGACCTATCGAGTGACGACGTGGGACGCGAATCCGCGGACCGATGACGTTCAGACTTGGCGGATGTGGGACCGGCTGCTGCCGGAACAAGCCGCCCCCGCGACGAGCAATTAGTCCGCTACACGGACGATGAACGTGGTTAGAATCATCGGCGGGCATGCCGAGCGGCGGGGGCGGACGCGCAAGGCGAGGCCCGTCCAGCGAAGTCGTGCAGGAGAAAGTCAATGGGCCGAAATCAAATGCTTGGCATCGGGGTTGTATTGCTGATTGTGGGCGTGGTGGCGTTATTCTGGCAGAAGTTCAGCTACACGGAACGAGAGACGCTCGTGAATGTCGGAGGAGTAAAAGTTACCGCGGATACGGAGAAGAGTGTTCCTGTATCACCGATTGTGGGCGGCATTTTGATAGCGGGTGGGGTGGGATTGATGGTGGCCGGAGCGCTGAAGAAGTGAGCGAGACCTCGGTGAACGGAATCCGGAGCACGGCGGGGGAGACTTCATCGCTCGCAGAGGCGATCCAGGCCCTGGACGAACGAGTTCGTGAAGCGCTGGGCAGAATGGAGCGGATCGAGCAGTGCTTGAGTCCGACTCGGGGAGAAGCGGAGGAACTCTCGGGGCGCCTGCGGGATGCGGCGGACGATTTGGATGTGTGCCAAGCGGAGTGCATACGGTTGACTGACGAAATCGTCCCTCTTCGTTCGGACTACGCGCGGGTCCTGGCGGAACTGAACGAAGCCCGGCGGGCGCTCGAGGAGGCGAGGTCAACCCTTCTCGTCATGGAGAGCACGCGCGGCTGGAAGTTGCTCGTGCGCTTGCGGCGCCTGCGCGACCGAATGCTCGGTCGAGGATGATTGCGTGGCGGATCGATCTCGGCCAACCGGGGTAGCTCGCGATTACTGCGACATCGTCGTCCCGGTCTACAGGGGTGTGCACTATTTCCGAGACTTAGTCAGGAGCATTCGGAAGAACACACACTACCCGTATCGCCTAATCGTCATCGATGACTCAGCGGACGAGGGTACTCATCAAGCTTTGGCGGAGCTGCTTGCAGGCGACGAGCGGGCAGAACTCCATCGCAACGAAAAGAATATCGGGTTCGTACTGAGTTCGAATCTGGGGCTCGGATTGGGGCGGGCGGAGTTCGTCTGCCTGTTGAATTCCGACACGCTTGTCTCACGCG
>CAZONT010000053.1:0-21925 GCA_964581285.1 uncultured Planctomycetaceae bacterium
TCGGGGCCCGTCTGCATCGTGATGCGGCCGAGGAAGAGGACAATCTTCTCGTCGCGCGTGATCGGCGGGGGCGTACCGCTGCCGTTGACCTCGTCGATGGCGTTGTAGACGACCTCGATCTTTTCGGGCGCGACGCCGTAGCGGGCGACAAGGATGTTCTTGGTCAGGTGGCTGACGGCGATGACGCGCTGGGCGGCGTGAACGCCCTGCCGCTCGATGTGATAAATGCGGTGGTTGACGTTTTCGCCGGAGCGGTCGAACTCGGTCGAGTGAACGTGAACGACCAGGGCCTTGCCGGTGAGGCCGGCGATGGCGATGCCGGCCGGGTAGGTCATCCAGTCGTGGGCATGGATGACGTCGAACTTTTCGTTGCGGGCGATGGCGGTGCACATGCCGGCGTAGCGTTCGGTCTCGGCGAACATGTCGCCGCCGTAGTGCTCGCCGGGGCCGAGCGCTGAGACAAAACCGCCGACGCCGCGCACGCCGCGGCGCGGCCGGACTTCACCGGCGTCGGTGACGTCGTAGCCATCGGGGATTTCGTCATCGGCCGCGTGGACCTTCTTCGCGGGCTGCGTGTAGGGAAACAAACTGGCGTTGACGGTCTGGAAGATGACGTGCTCGAGACTGTCGAGCTTGTAGCGCGAGCCCTCGGGATCGTCCTTGCTGCGCGGCGGCGTGACGAGCGTAACGTGGGTGGCCTTGCCGAGCGGGACCGATCGCGGCAGCACGAACAGGACCTGCGTGCCAATCTCGTTCATGGCCTTGGTCAGGCCGAAGCAGGCCGTGCCCAGTCCGCCGCTGATGAACGGCGGAAACTCCCAACCGAGCATGAGAACTCGCATGGACGATCCAACCTTGCCGGGCCGCTTCGCACCGGTTCCGAACGCGTTGGGTTCAGAGCCGCAAGGACTCGATTGTCGGGCGGCACAAGGGGTGCGTCAAGAAAATGACCCTCGCCGGTGGAACTTGAGGTCGCTGCACGATTTGTGCTAAGGTGATGTCGGAAGCCCGGGACGATGCTTCGCAGCGGGTCGCCCGGCGGTCGGGGGGCAGGAGGATTTCAAGCATGTCCGCAAATCGAGCTCCCGGTGTGATTTTTCTCTCATTCGCGCTGACCTCGGCCGCGGCATTCGCTCAGTCAACGCAGCCGGCGGCATTCGTCGCGAACAATGGCAATTTGGAGGGGAGCGTGTCGGCGTTCCGGGTGAACGTCGATGGAACCGTGACCTTCTTGAACAAGCAGGTGATCGGCACGCGGGTCAGCGGCAACGACCCGTGCTCCGGGTGCAATGCGTATGAGATTTCGATCTCGCCGAACGGGCGCTGGTTGGCGACCTGCCATCCGGCCGGAGCGGTGGACGGGCTGAGCGTGCTGGAGGTCGCACCGGGCGGGACGGTTTCGCTGCGGCTCAACCTGAACATCGGCGACGCGGGAAACCTGGACGTCGTCTGGCTCGACAACGAGTACATGGCGACCATCTTCAGTCTGGCCGGGGCGGACGAGGTCCGCACGTACCGCTGGAACTGCCAGGCAAACACCCTGACGCCGGCGCACGCGTACGCGGCCGGCTCCAGCACGGCCTATCTCACGATCGACCCCAGCCGTACGCACCTCTACGCCAACGACTCGACAAACGATGTTGTCATCAGCTACAGCATCGGAGCCGGCGGGACGCTGACGCCGATCGACAGCGACGGGACCGCGCCGGCGTTTCCACTGGAGATCGCCGTCAGTCCCAACGGCAAGTGGTTGTACGGCGTGTGCGGGATCAGCAGCAGCGGAAACAAGATCGTCGGATTTGACGTCGCCGGCGACGGAACGCTCACTTCGATCGCGGGCTCGCCGTTTGTTTCGCCGAATACCTCGACCGGCCGGTGTGCCGTATCTGAGAACAATCAGTTTCTCTGCATCAGTCACAGCAACGGGGTGGTGCGGACCTTTGCGATCGATAGTCTGACCGGAGTGCCCACCGACACGACGTTCTTTTTCGACGTGGGCACGACCGGAGAGGTCGGCGCGATCGCCTGTCGCGGGGGAAACTTGTTCATTACAGACAATTTCAACGGCCCGACGGGGCTGTATTCGTTCAAGATCGGGATCAACGGCGAACTGGCGCAGAACGGGACCCTGCAGAGCACGACCGGGATCGCTCCGCGCGGCATTGCAACGTGGGTTCCGGTCCCCGTGCTCGGCGACATGAATTGCGATTTTGTGCTCGACGAGCTGGACGTTCCGCTGTTCGTGGCAGCGCTGCTCGATCCGGCTTTCGTGCCGCCCGGCGGCTGTCCTGCCCAGAACGCCGACATGAATCAGGACACGCTGAACAACGGCGACGATGCCCAGCCGTTCATCGCGGCGCTGCTCGGGCCCTGCTGACCTGCGGCGCCTAGTGTTCGGCCTCGGCCAGCGCGGCCTCCTCGGATTGCGGCGCCGTTTCGACCCGCTTGGGCGGCGTCCGGCCGCGGTAAGTGGTGATGATGACGACGCCGGCGAGGATCACCGCCGCCGCGACGAGCATCAGCGCGGTGAGCGATTCATTCGCAAACATCCAGCCGAGCAGGACCGCGACGACGGGGTTGACGTACGCGTAGGTGCCGACGGCCGCCGGCGAAGCGACCTGCAACAGCCAGACGTAGGCACTGAACGCCAGCAGCGAGCCGAAGACGATCAGGTAGAGCAGCGACGCCCATGACTTGAGCGAGATGGCGGCGACGTCGAAGCCCTTCCATTCGCCGGCGATCATTGAAACAACTCCGAGCAGCGCGCCGCCGGCCAGCATCTGCATCGCCGTAACCAGCAGCGGCGACTTCGGCAGCGACGCGTGCCGCGAGTAAATCGATCCAAGCGACCACCAGAAGCACGCCATGATCAGCACGATCGCGCCCAGCGGGTCGACGCCCGCGACGTTGCCGTGTTTCACGAGCACGAGCATCAGCATTCCGGCGAAGCCGACGAGCAGGCCGACGATGACGCCAAGCGTCGGGCGCTTGCCGTTCGGTCGCAACCAGTCCATCAGGACCATCCACAGCGGAACCGTGGCGACGAGCAGCGCCGCCATGCCGCTCGCGACCCGCGGCACGCCGGGGCGCAACTCCGCCTCGGCCCAGACGACGCCTCCGTTGCCGCCGAGGAGCAGCAGGCCGCCGATGATGGCGGTCGAACGCCAGTGGGCGAGCGTCGGACGGACTGCGCCGCGATATCGTGCGAAGATGTAGAGAATGACGCCCGCAACGAAGTGCCGCACGGCGGCCATTTGAAACGGCTTCGTCGTTTCCAGCGCAAAGCGAATCGCGAGATAAGTCGAGCCCCAGACGATGTAAACAGCCGCGAACGCGCCGACGATGGCAATCGTCGCGGGGGCTCGCTCATGCGTGTGCTTCGGCGTGCCGATGGAATTCAACGTGGATGTGCTCAATTTCCGCCTTCGTTCCGTGCTCCTGCTCGCCGGCCTGCTCGCGGCGCCGGGCGGTTGTACGCGCTCCGGGGTGTCGCGGGCAATACCAGAGACTACGCCCGGCGGTCGGCCGGCGTTCGCCTCGGTCGAGGAACTGGTCGTGGAACGCACGAATTCGAGCCGGATGACGGCTGGAACGGCGTCCGTGCGCCCGAATTCGCAACTCTCACAAGCCGCGCGGGGTTTCGCGGAATACATGGCCCGCACCGGACGATTCGAACATCACGCCGACGGGCGAAACGTCCTCGTGCGCGCGAAGAGCGCGGGATACGAAGCCCAGGTCATCTGCGAAAACCTCTATCAGTGCACCGCGCCCGCGGGAATCACGACGCAGGAACTCGCCGAGGCGGCGATCGACGGCTGGATGCACTCGGACGGGCATCGGCGCAGTCTGCTCGAAAAGCGCGTGCACGAGATCGGCGTCGGCGTCGCCGGCGATCCGGCTTCCGGCCGGTACTACGTGGTTGAAATTCTGGCGCGACCGCGGCGCATGAGCAACTTGCAGACGCGGGCGACGCACTAGTCATGGGATGGCGCGTCACTTCGCGGGGGACGCGACGATGATCGGGCGATCGTCGATGGCAATCCGGAGCGCATCGGGATCGTCGCGAATCGCATCGGTTCCACCTTCGACAAAACGCTGGACCAGCCGGCTGAACTCGCCCGGCTGATCAAGCATCGCGGAGTGGCCCGCGTCGGGAATGACGACCAGCCGCGAATCCGGCAGGAGCCGCCGCAGCTCGCGCCCGTTCGACGTGGAATGAATCTCGTCTTCAATGCCCCAGATCAGCAGCACCGGAATACAGATATTGGCAAGACTGCTTCGTAAGCTCGTCAGCAGGATGCTCTTGAGCGTGCGCGACGAGCTGACGCCCTCGGGCCGATAGCGCTGCAGGTCCGCCCGCACCGCCATCTGGTAACGCAGGACCGCCTCGCGCTTCGGCGAGTCGTGGGCCGAGAGCTTCGACATGATGCTCGGCCAGTTTCGCCGGAGATGATCGACGAAGATCGAGTCGCTCCAGAAGAGCTGGAAGCCACCCGCCAGCAGGAACCCGGTCGGCGGCCAGTTGGCAATCGAGCCCTCCAGCACAAGCTTGTTTACTCGCTCCGGATGGCGGTCGGCGATGATAACGGCGAGGTGGGCACCCATCGACTGGCCGACGATCGTGGCCCGCGCCACCGACTTCGCATCGAGAAAATCAACGATCCGCTCGGCCATCCACGTGATTTCATACGTGCCGTCGGGCTTGTCTGACTTGCCGAAGCCGGGCGGGTCGACCGCCAGGACGTGATACTGTCCCGCCAGGATCTCGATCGTGTCCGACCACAGGTCGATGTTCGAGCCGAGGCCGGGCAGCATCACGATCGTCTCGCCGCTGCCATACTCCTGGTAACAGAGTCGCATGCCGCCGATGTCGATGTACTGTTCTCCCAGCTCGTAGCGGTATTCCTCGATCACAGCTTCGTTCCGCCATTTGCGAAGCTGCAGGTCGGTGCACGACGCGCCGACGAGCATCAGCGCGATGAGCGAGCAGCGGTGCGTGGTTCGTGCAAAGGCCATTCTCGTCCGACCCGGCCGCGGGCGACGCCGCGAAAGTCGGAAGATATACTGGCTCGGCCGATGTTTTTCCCGCGGAGCAACGCGAATTGCTGCGAACATTTCGCCGACATGTCACCGCCTCGCTGAGTAACGCCGCCCTGCGCGCGGCGCCGCTGGTGCCGGAATCGCTGGTGCAGGCGGCGCAGGGCGTGATCTCCGGCGTGGGGGCCCGCTCGCCGATGCTGGCTCGGCTCGTGGCCGACAACATGCGGGCCGTCGGGCTCTACTCGCCCGAGGTCCATCGCGATTATTTCCGGCGAGTCGCCGAGCACCTGGCCGCGGCCATGCACATTTTCCGGCATGTTCCGCCCGCAGACACACCGGCCGGCCGGCCGATGGCGGCTGGGCTGGCGCGAGTCGTGCACCAGCAGATCAAGCTGGGCGACTCGGTCGAGGTGCTGCGGCGGGCACTGGAAGGCGGACAGGGCGCGATCATCGTCGGGGCCCACGTCACGAACTTTCTGCTGATTCTCGCGCGGCTGAATGAGGAGATCCCGCTGACGGTCTATCTCCGCCATTCGCGCGATCCGCGGAAGCTGGAGGCCAAGCAGCGCTGGTGCCGGGCGACGGGGCTTTCGTTCATCGCCGAACCCGCGAGCAGCGCCGACCCGACGCGACGAGCGGCCACGCTGGCCGATGCCTTGGCGGCTGGGCGCGTGCTGGTGATTACGCCGGACCTGCCCCAGAAAGATGGCGACGGAGTAGCCGTGCGGTTTCTCGATCGGATCGTGCACTTCCCGAACGGGCCGGCGGCGATGTCATTGCTGACCGGCGCGCCGCTCGTCTCGGCAACCGGCCGTCCCGAGGGGCGGGCGACCCGGTTGGTGCTGGAAGGGCCGCTGAGCGCCGAGGTGAGCGCAAAGGGCCGCGGCTGGCGGCAGGCGGCGATCGCCGAGCGGATGCAGTGGTTCGCTGATCGGTTCGCGGCGTACCTACAGGCGAATCCGTCGCTCTGGTTCCTGTGGGCCGACAACCGCTGGACGCGCGTGTTTCGCGGCGATCCGCGATTTGCGACGCCGATCGATGCGTCGTCGACATCGGCGCGAGCGACTCGCGTGGCGGAGGCGGTGTAATCGCATGCTGGCGCTCGGACTGCTGCTGCTCGTGCCGGTCATGATGTGGATCGGCCAGTCGATCATGTTGAAGGCCGCCGGTCTGCCCGTGCGGATCCGCATCAGTTCGAGCGGCCTGCCAAAGCGGCTCAAGAGCATCAACCGCATCATCACAAATGTATCGCTGGCGTCGGTGCTCTTCGTGTATCCGCTGCTCAAGGGCCAATCGCCGCTCGCGTTTTATGCAAAGTACTTTCCGACCGGGCGTCACTGGCTCGAATCGCTCCACGGCTTCGCGATCGTCGCGCTCTACCTGGCCCTGCTCTACCTGGCGTGGACCGTCAGCGACAATGTTCGATTCTCGGCCCGGCACGGGCTGGCGAAGTCGTCCGCCCGTCTCGCAATCGTTCCGTTTTCGGCGTTGTTGGGGGCGACGATCGAGGAACTGATGTTTCGCGGCGTGGTGCTGGCGAGTTTGCTCGAATCGTTTTCGACTCCGATCGCAGTCGCGAGCGGGGCGGTGATCTTTGCCGTCGCCCACTACGTTCGCCGCGTGAAGCGCTACTGGACATTCCCGGGACATCTCGCACTCGGCGTGCTGCTGTGCGTCAGCTTCGTCTGCACGCGGACGCTGTGGCTGCCGATCGGGGTGCACGCCGGTGGCATCTTCATGATCATGGGCGTCCGGCCATTCATGCGCTATGTCGGCCCTCCGTGGCTGGTGGGCGCGAGCATCTTTCCGTACGCCGGCCTGCCGGGAATCGCCGGGCTGACGCTCGTCAGCGTAAACCTTGCGCATCACTTTGGATGGGCGTCGTGAGCGAGTCGACCGCGATCGTCGGATCCAATGGTGAGGCCGTCACCGGCGCGAAGGTCTATCGACTCGACCAGCTCGATGACCTCGACGCCGACGTGCGCGAGGGTCGGATCGAGCGCGTGCGCTTCGGGCGGGCGGCCGATCTCTATAACGGCATCTGGGAGGGCGACATAAACATCGCGGCATGGCTCGCGCGCAGCGCGGTGATTGAATTTGAAGATGGACCCGCCCCCGACATTCGTTCGGTCTACGAAAGCTGGCGTCGCTGGAATGCGGCTCGCCGCCGTCGGCAGGCGATTGCCGGTGCGCTGCTGAGTGTCATCGCACTCGCGGCTTGCTATCTGCTCTATGCGACCATGAGCGGCCGTTAGCCGCTACAATTCGAAACTTGCGGCCGATTTCACTTGGAGGTGAACATGAGAACGCTTTTTGCATCCGTTGTCATGCTGGGGTTCGCGCTGCCCGCCTCGGCCAAGCTCGTCACGAAGCCGATCGACTACAAGGACGGCGACGTCACGCTGAAGGGCTATCTCGCGTTTGACGACGCGCTCAAGGGCAAGCGGCCGGGCGTGCTCGTTGTGCACGAGTTCTGGGGTCTGAACGACCACGCCCGCAAGCAGGCCGACAAGCTCGCCGAACTCGGCTACGTCGCCTTCGCCCTCGACATGTATGGCGACGGGATGGCCACCGACGACCCGCACAAGGCGGGCGAGATGGCGGGGCGCTTCCGCAAGGACAAGAAGATGCTGCTCGACCGCGCCCGGGCGGGACTGAGCGTGTTACTGAAGGATGAGCACGTCGATCCGTCAAAGATTGCCGCGATCGGCTACTGCTTCGGCGGCTCAACGGTTTTGCAGCTCGCACTGTCGGGGGCGGACATCGCCGGCGTCGTCAGCTTTCACGGCGGGCTGGGCGGCATCGAGTACACGCCCGGCACGAAGGTGAAGGCGAAGATTCTCGTGTTGCACGGGGCCGACGACCCGATGATCCCGGCAGACCAGATCGCGGCATTCCAGGACACGCTCCGCAAGTCCGGCGCCGACTGGGAGATGAACTACTACGGCAACGCCGTCCACAGTTTCACCAACGAGAAAGCCGACAGCGTGGGGATGAAGGGCGTGGCCTATCACAAGCCGACGGCCGACCGCTCGTGGGCGGCGATGCGGGCATTCTTCGGCGAGATCTTCGGGGTCGACAACAAGAGTTGAGCATGTCGCGATGTCGAGTGCGCTCCGGCACAACCTGACGCCGCTGTTTCCGTCGCTGCGCCGATTCGGCTCGACCGCGAAGCTCTACGCGTCCGCGGAGTTTCGTGCCGTCGAACCGCAGGTCCGGGACCTGCTCGCATCGGTCGTCACCTTCAACCATGCCGACGTCAATTCCGAAGTCGATGATGTGCGCCCCATCCGCGCCGTCGCCTGGAATATCGAGCGCGGGATTCATCTCGATGCGATCATCGATGTACTCCGGACCCATCCGCAGCTTCGCGATGCGGACCTCTTTTTCATCACCGAGCTCGACTTCGGCATGGCCCGGTCGGGAAATCGCGACGTGCCGGGCGAAATCGCACGGGAGCTGGGGCTTAACGGCGTCTTCGTGCCGTGCTACCTGAACCTCGATCGCGGCAGTGGCCTGGAGCAGGAGACCGCAGCCGAGAACGAGTACGCGATTCACGGCAACGCCCTGTTTTCACGCTGGCCGATCCGCGACGCGGCGTCCGTCCGGCTGGTGAACGGCAAAGACAAAATGCGCGGCAAGGAAAAGCGGATCGGCTCGCAGGCGGTCGCCCTGGGGACCGTTGAATTACCGACGGGGCCGCTGCGATGCGCGAGCGTGCATCTCGACGCACATTCGAGCCGCGGCCACCGCCGGCGGCAGATGCGAATGCTGCTCGACGCCCTCGATACTGATCGCGGACTGCCGGCCTTAATTGGCGGCGACTTCAACACCAGCACTCACAACACGAACCGCGCGGCATGGGCCATCATCGGTTTCTGGGTCCGCGTCGCGATGGGCGTTCGCCGCTGCCTGACGAAGCACTACCCCTACCCCGAACGGTTCTTCGAGCGGCGGCTGTTCAAGATACTCGAGCGGCGCGGCTACGACTTCCGCTCGCTCAACGAACTCGGGGCGACGACGCTCGACCACTGCATCATCTCCGAGAAGGACCGCAGCAACCTGAAAGACTGGCTGCCCGAGTGGTGCCTCGCCCACGTCGAGCGCGAGCTGAAGCCGTTCAACAACATCGCCTCGCTCAAGCTCGACTGGTTCGCGGGGCGGGGGCTGCAAGCGACCGGCGAGCCGCCGCGCGTCGTGCGAAATGTGACAGCCGGCGGCAAGCGCTTGTCCGATCACGACCCGATCGTGCTGGAGTTCGCCCTGCCGCCATCGACCGGCCGGTCGAGCATCCGCCGCGCCCACGCTTCGACGATCGCCAGCCGCCAGATCGGCAGCGCGGCCCGCTGATCGCCGCCGTCGAAGCGCTTCACGAGCCGTTCAACCCCCTTTATTTCGAAGCAGCCTCGATCGGCGAACGACTTCGAGCCGAACAGGTCGCGCCACCAGGCCCGCATCGGCCCGGCCAGCCATGCCGCCGTCGGCGCGGCGAAGCCGATCTTGTCGGTCCGCTCGCGGATGACATCCGGCACGCGCCCGGCCGTCGCCTCGCGCAGGATGACCTTCGTCCGGCCGTGATGAAGCTTGCGGTCGGCGTGCAACTGCATCGCGCCGAACACAAACAACTCGTCCAGAAACGGCACGCGGGCCTCGATCGAAAACGCCATCGAGTTACGGTCTTCGTAGTGGAGCAGACTCGGCAGGCTCGTCGAAAGCAGCAGCTCCCAGCAGAAGCGATCGAAGCCATGCCGGGCGAAAGCGGGCAATTCGCGCCGCCCGCGCGGGATTCGCTGCTGATACGGCGGAATCTCCGGCTCGCCGGCCGCGAGCAGTTCGGGCGCGAGATAGTCGGCGGCCCGCCGATTGCGCCAATCTCGCAGCGATCGTTGAAACCCGCGCGGTAGCAGGTTGCCACCGATGTGCCTCAGGAGTCCGAGCCGCGAAAAATGCTGCTTCAATGGCGGCGCGAAATACTCCGACGCGGCTTGGCCCCAGTGGAGACGCCGGATCAGATCGGCGATGTACGGCGGGAAGTACCCCGGATAGCCGAAGAACAGTTCGTCGCCGCCCTGCCCGTCGAGTAGAACGCTGATGTTCTGCTGACGGGCCAGCTGCATGACCTCCCACTGCATCAGAATCGACGGCGAGGCGAACGGTTCGTCCTGGTGCCAGAGGATGCGGTCGAGCTCGCCGGTAAGTCGAGCGGCGTCGGGCGTAACTCGATGATCGTGCAGCCCGGGATACGCCGCGTGCATTGCGTCGATGTAGCGCGATTCGTCCAGCGGGTCGCCGGGCAGCACGGCGCTAAACGTGTGTTGCGACCATTCACGCGCGCATTGCTCAGCCGAAAGTTGCTGGATCGTCGCGACGATCGTGCTGCTGTCGAGCCCGCCCGAAAGGCACGAACCCACCGGCACGTCGCTGCGAAGGTGCAAACGTACAGTCGTATCAATTGCGTTCAATTGGTGCGGCGGGGCGTACCGAACCGATGGAGGAAACGCTTCCGGCGGAAAAAAGCGATGCAGCTTGCCGATCGTCGCAGTCCCGGACGTCGGTCGCAGGTCGATCTCCAGCCACGTCCCCGGTTGCAGCGCCCAAACCTGCTCGTACATTGTGTCGTTCGTGTGATCCAGCAGCCCGGTGACAAAAAAGTCCCGCAGGCGGGCCTCGTTCACGTCGCGCGCGACGCCCGGCAACAGCAGCAGCGATTTGATCTCCGAGGCAAAGGCGTGGCCCTGCTCGAACGCCGCCAGGTAGAGCGGCTTGATGCCGAGCGGGTCGCGCGAAAGCACGATCTTTCCCGCCACCCAATCGACGATCGCGATGGACCACATGCCGCTGAACCACCTGAAGCAGTCCGTCCCCCATGCCCGGTACCCCGCAAGCGCGACCTCGGTGTCGCTCGACCCGGCGAACGTCATGCCGCGATTTCTCATTTCCTCGCGCAGCTCGACGTGGTTGTAAATCTCGCCGTTGAAGGCAATCCACGCCCGCCCATCCGGCGACGACATGGGCTGATGGCCGTGTTCCGACCGGTCGATAATCGCCAGCCGCCGCGCACCCAGCCCGACCGCCGCCTTCGCCCCGCTCCAGTCGACCGCTTCGCCCGGCGCGCCGAGCCGCCGCTGCACCGCCGGCGACCCGCCCGCGCCGAACACGACCGCCCCGCCCGAGTCCGGGCCGCGGTGATGGAGCAGCTGCGTCATCCGCGTCAGCAACGGCGGCAGATCAGGACGTACGTCGTTCGCGATGATCCCGGCGATGCCGCACATCGACTACGCCCCCGCCGGATGCTGCGCCGCGAACGCAGCGCAAGCCCGTTCATACAATGCAACGTATTGCTTCGCGACGGCCGCCGGCCCAAACCGCGCCAAACAATCGGCAATCGACGCCCGCGCGTCGAACCGCTCGCGAATCGTCTGCTCCATCGCCCCTGCCAGCTCGCCGACGTTGCCGACCGACACCAGTCGCCCGTTGACCGGCGTCACGATCGACTCCGGCCCGCCGCAGCGCGTCGCGACCACCGGCAGCCCGCACGCCATCGCCTCGATGATCGACACGCCAAACGTCTCGGCGTGGCTGGCCAGCACGAAGCAGTCGGCGTCGAGCAGCGCCGCCCGCACCTCGCGCGGCGACCGCAGCAGGCCGGGAAAGCGGATGCGATCCGACAACCCGAGTTCGGCCGCCAGCGCCATGAAGTTCTTGCTCTCCGGCCCTTCGCCCGCCAGCGTCAATGTCGCCTCGGAGATTCTCGAGGCCACGCGGGCAAACGCCTGGATCAGGTCGCCCATGCCCTTTGCTGTGCTCATCGAGCCAATGGAAATGAATCGCGCCCTATCGCGACGTGGCGCTGCAGCCGGCGGCTCGACAAACTCAGGACCGAGCGTATTCGGCACGATCTCGATCTCGCGCGCCACCCCCTCGTGCCGCATCGCCTCGGCCAGCGCCGGGCTGACGGCCGTGATCGCCGCCGCCGCCTCGGTTGCCCGCGATACGCCGCGCCGCTGCCACCACGTCTGCGTCATCATCGCAAACGGGCCGGCATGCTCGGTCAACACCAGTGGCACGCCCCAGATGCCCGCGATCTGCGCCGCCGCCGCCCCGGCCGGCAGGACGACGTGGGCATGAATAAGGTCCGGCGCCTCGCGACGCGAGACGTATTCGCACATCAGCCGCCGCGCGGCCGACGCAAACGCCGTTGTGCCGTGCCGCTCGTGCGGCCACCAGCGATAGCCGCACCATCGCAGCTCGCCGATCGGCCCATCCTGCGACTCCGCCAACTCCCCGCTGCCCGCCCCCGGCCGCCACTCGCGCAGCGAGCGCAGTTCTGGAAACAGCACGGTCACATCGACACCCGTCCCGGCCACGGCCCGAGCCATGCTGCGGACAAACCCGCCCGCGTGCGGCTGCTCGCCCGTCGGATACCAGCTTGGAATGACGACAATCCGCATGGGCCAATCTTGCGGGAAACCCGACGGCGACGCTACACGGTACGCAGTAGAATCGGACTCGCCGAGGATCGAATGGCGAATCGCACGATATTGATGATCAGCTACTGGTACCCGCCCACGCCCGGCGCCGGCGCACAACGCGCAGCCGGGTTCGCACGACATTTGGCGGAGTACGGCTGGAAGCCGATTGTTCTAGCCGCAGGCGACGCGGAATCGGGGATTGAATCGTCGCAGGAAGGCCCCGTTACCGTTCACCGCGTCCGTGACTTCCGTACTCCGAGGTCGGCGCTCGTGGACTATGTGGGCCCTCCGGAGCCCACGCTGCTCAAGCGCGTATTGAGGTCATTCCGGCTGACGAATCGTTTCCTCTACTGGAGTACTCGCTCCGCTCCGGTCGCCGGCAGGATCGCCAGAGACAATTCCGTCGATCTGGTCTGGGCAACTTTTCCTCCCGATGTCGTTCCGTGGTTGGCGAACGAGGCAGCAATCGTTCTGGCCGTGCCGTATGTCCTCGACCTTCGGGATCCGTGGCTCGGACCCGGAGGATACGAGGCCTACTCACGCTGGCAGGCGCGACAGTATGCAAAAACCGAGAAGAAATCGCTTCTGGCGGCGGGATTGATCGTCGTGATCTCGGATGCCATGCGTGATGACCTCGTAAATCGCGCGGGAGTGCCCGCCGATCGCATTACCGTTATTCCCAACGGATTCGACGCCGACCGATGCAAGAAACTCGAAACTATCGAATCGGCCGGGACTTCTACGCTAACGCACGTTGGTAGCGTCATTCAACGGAATCGGCCCGATCTGTTCTTCAAGGCACTCGGCTCCAACAAAGCTCGACTCGCGGGAACAAAAGTGCGCTTCGTCGGAAACCTCGCATCGTCCCACGTCGCCGCGCTCGGCCTGTCCGATGTCGTATCCACGACCGGCCTGGTTTCGGCTCCCGACGCGTGGCGCGAAACATGCGCGGCAGACGCACTGCTCCTGCTCGTCGGCGATTACGTCGGCCGCTGGGGCCACAACGCCAAGATGTTCGAGTACATCCGCTCGGGCCGCCCGATCTTGTGTTTGGAAGAAACGCCGGGGAGCAACGACCGCCGCCTGCTCGAACAACTCGCCCCCGAGCGGACCGTCTTTGCATCCCTGACGCAGCCCGACGACATCATTGCCGGCATCGGCCGCGTGGTGGAACTCGCCAAGTCGATCCCCTTCGGCCAGCTCGACGATTCGCCCGGCCTCATGCGCTACGACCGTCGCCGTCTTGCCGGCGAACTGGCCGACGTGCTCAATCGACTTCTCGCCGACGCAACTCGTCCGTCGTCCCCGTGATCAACCGCGCCGACCGGCCGAACGTGAAGTAGTTCCACGCCCACTGCACGATCACCAGCAGCCGATTATGGAACTCGATCAGGTTGACAAGGTGTACAAACAGCCACGTCAGCCACGCGAAGTAGCCGGAGTATCGCCATCGCCCGAGATTGACGACCGCCGCCTTCCGCCCGATCGTCGCCATGGTCCCCGGGTCCTTGAAGACAAACGGCTCGTCGCACGCGCCGCCGCCGGCCCGGCCCGCTGCAATCTGCTTCGCAACGTAGCTTCCCTGCTGCATCGCAACCGTCGCCAGTCCCGGTAACGGCTTGCCATCCGCCCCGCGGCAATTCGCAAGGTCGCCGATCACGAAAATCTCCGGATGTCCGTTCACCGTGAGGTCCGGCCCGACCACGACCCGCCCGCCGCGATCCACCTCGCACCCGGTCGCCTCCGCCAGCGCCTTGCCGAGCGGCGAGGCCGCCACGCCCGCCGTCCAGAGAATCGTTTGCGAGTCGACGCGCTCGCTCGTCTCGCCCTGCCTCAGCACGACGTACCCCGGTCCCACCTCCTGCACGGCCGTGCCGCAGCGGATCGTCACGCCCAGCGCCGTCAGCGCCGCGGCCGCCTTTGCCGACAATTCCGGCGGGAATGTCGACAGCACGCGGTCGACCATATCGACCAGCAGGATGCGTGCGTCGGCCGGATTGATGTGCCGAAAGTCGTGCCGCATCGTGTCGCGCGAAATCTCGGCCAGCGCCCCGGACAATTCGACCCCCGTCGGGCCCGCCCCGATCACCACAAATGTCAGCCACGCCCCGATGCTCGTATGATGCGGCCGGCGCTCGGCCCGCTCGAACGCGGTGTAGACTCGCCGCCGAATGGCCGTTGCGTCTTCGAGCGTCTTGAGCCCCGGCGCGATCTCCTCCCATTCATCGTGTCCGAAATAATTCGACCGCGCTCCGGCCGCCACGACCAGCGTGTCGTATTCAAGCTCCCCGTCGCGCAGCAGTACGCGACGTCGGGCCGCGTCGAAACCCGTCACCGCGCCCAGCAGCACCTGGCAATTCCGCTGCCGCCGCAGGATCGACCGCAGCGGCGACGCAATGTTCGCAGGCGAAAGCCCGCCCGTCGCGACCTGGTAGAGAAGCGGCTGGAACAGGTGAAAATTGCGGCGATCGATCAGCGTAACGTCCACGTCGGCCCGCCGCAGCGACTGCGCAGCATAGAGTCCCCCAAATCCGCCCCCGACGATGACGATCCGCTGCCGCGTGCTCATTGGCGGAATACTATTCGATCGCGCGACGACGGTCCGCGCGACGATGAAAACTCGCGAGCGAATCGCGGGCGCGATACACTCGCAAATCGCGATTCAACGAGGGAGAACTCCATGCGTCTTTGTTATTTCTACAAATCCCAATCCGACCGCGACGCCGACTCGAAGCGCCGCATCCCCCGCGGTGGCACCGTCGGAGTGGTCATCGACAACATCGTCCACCAGCTGGCCGTGCCGCCCGAACTCCTCCGTGATGGCTTCGAATGGGCCGACGGCGCGTTCGAGAACCTCGCCGCCCTCAAGGCCGGTCCGGCCGTCGGGCCGCTGGAGTCGCTCTGGCTCGGCGCTCCGATCATCCGCGCCTCGCAATACCTCGACTTCTACGCCTTCGAGCAGCACGTCAAGACGGCCCGCAAGCTCCGCGGCTTCGATTTCGTCGAGCCCGCCTGGTATGAAATCCCCGCCTACTACAACTCGAACGCGACGACCCTCTACGGCCACAAGCAGGCCGTCCTCTTCCCGCGCGAGGAAGACAAGATGGACTACGAGTGCGAGATGGCCTGCGTCATCGGCAAAACCATCCGCAACGCCACCGAGTCCTCCGCCCGCGACGCCATCGCCGGCTACACGATCCTCAATGACCTCTCGGCCCGCGCCCGCCAGCGCAAAGCGATGGCCATCGGCATGGGCCCGGCCCCCGGCAAGGACTTCGGCTCCGCCCTCGGCCCGGTGCTCGTGACGAAAGACGAACTGCCGAACCTGACCAACCTCGGCATGCGGGCCTTCGTCAACGGCGACCAGTGGACCAACGGCCGCTTCGGCACGATCCACTACAGCTTCGAGCAGATGATCGTCTATGCCAGCGCCGAACGAACGCTCTACCCCGGCGATGTCCTCGGCAGCGGCACGGTCGGCGGCGGCTGCGGGCTGGAGCTCGGCAAGTTCCTCAAGCCCGGCGACGTCGTCCGCCTCGAAATCGACGAGATCGGCACGCTTGAAAACCGCGTCGAACGCGAGGTGTAGTCAGCCGCCACAGTCTGCGTGCCCCGGCCTCTTCACAGCCGGCCGATAGGAGGCCCACGCCATGCGGGACCTGACTCGAAGAAAGTTCCTCAAGACCACTGGGCATGCGGGCCTGGCGCTCGGCGCGGCCGAGCTGCTGTCGGGATGCACTTCGCTATGCACGACTCCCGAACCGACCCCTTCTCCGTCCGACGCGTCGGCCACCGTGGCCGTGATTCGCGGTGATAACCTGGCGGACATGGCCCGCGATGCGCTGGCCGCGTTCGGCGGCGCGGCCGCGATCGTGCAGCCCGGTGAGACCGTCTTCATCAAGCCCAACTTCGCCACGCTGGGTCTGGTGAAGTACGACCCTATTCCGCGTGGCGAGGTGGTGAAACCCGAGATCGTCATCGCAGTGGCCGAGGAGTGCCTGAAAGCCGGAGCATCGCGGGTGACCATCGGCGAGGCGGGCCAGGTGCCCTCGTGGGACTGGGCCGGCGTCCAATTCCTCGACGGCTCGACCAACATGGCCGCGGCGGTGCACCAGCTCAACGACACTTACGGCGATCGCACCCGATTGATCTGCCTGAACGCCGAATCTCCCGCGTGGATCCCCGTGCCATCGCAGTCATGCCTCTCTTCAGTGGATGTCTCGAACCTCGTGGTGCACGCGGACCGTGTGATATCGCTGCCCGTGATCAAGACACACCGCTGGGCGACGCTCACGGGGGCGCTCAAAAACCTGCTCGGCACCACGCCGATCAGCCACTACAACAGTCCGCTGCTCGCCAGCATGCGTGAGCGTCTGCACAGTGCGGGGCTGCATCAGGTCCTCGTTGACATCAATAAGGGAGTCGGCGTTGACTTTGCCATCACGGATTTCTCCATCGGCTGCGAGGGTAACGGGCCATTCGTCCTGCCCGGTTGGTGGGGTACGTCGGTGGACATGCGCGACCGTCTGGGCACATGGATGCTGCTGGCCAGCACGGACCCGGTAGCGCTGGATGCCACCGCCACGCGCGTCATCGGCCTGGACCCGCAGAGTGTCACGCACGTGCGACTGGCCTGCGAGCAGGGACTCGGCCAGCTGCTTCAGGAGAAGATCACCCTTCTTGGTGCGACGCTGGATGAGATTCAGATGCCCTGGCAAGCTCCTCAACTCACCGTGGGGTTAGGGGAAGTGGTGATTCCCTCGCTTCATCTCTTGACGGACAGTTAATGGGCCCCGTCGTGCCAAACCCTTGCCGCAGAGTCAGTTGCCGCCGGATGCCCCGCCTGTGTTGCGGTTGCACAAACAGCCAATTCTCGGCTATACTCTGCGAACGAGGAATCGACCATGAAGAAAGAAATCCACCCCAAGTACATCGAATGCACCGTCACCTGCGGTTGCGGCAACACCTTCACGACCCGCTCGACCAAGCCCAAGATCGGCGTCGAAATCTGCTCCGCCTGCCATCCGTTTTTCACAGGCCAGCAGAGGTTCGTCGACACCACCGGCCGCGTCGAGAAGTTCCAGAAGAAGTACTCCGGCAGCTACTTCAAGGATGCCAAAGCTGCGAAGAAAGCCGGCGCGACGGCCGAAGCCAAGGCTTAGCTACCCAAGACCTAAACGCCGCGGGTTTGCTCCGGCTTGGAGCGGGCTCGCGGCGTTGTGCATTTGTACTTTTCCGCGCTGCCGCGTCGATGAACCTTCAATGACGAAAGCCGAACTCCATGCAGCTTGAACCCGCGCTGCTCGCCAAGCTTGACCAGATCGCCGGCCGCTACGACGCCGTCACCCACGAGATGAACGACGCGGCTGCCGCCGGGCGCTCCGCGCAGCTCGTGCAGCTCAGCATGGAGCACGCCCGTCTGCGACGAATGGTCGAGCCCTACCAGCGACTCAAACAAGTCAGCAAGCAGATGCACGACGCCGAAGCGATGCTGGCCGACGCGGCGAATGACCCCGAGTTGAAGTCGATGGCCGAGGCCGAAGTCACCGAGCTGCGAACCGAGGCCGAGCGGATCAATGAAGGCCTGCTCGACGACCTGCTCGCCGGCGACGACGCGGCGGTCGATTCGATCATCCTCGAAATCCGGGCCGGCACCGGCGGCGAGGAAGCCGCCCTCTTCGCCGGCGACCTCGTCAAGATGTACGAGAGCTTCGCCCGCGCCCATGGCCTGAAGTGGGAGGTGCTCGACATCTCGCACTCCGACATGGGCGGCTTCCGCGAAGTCATCGTCAACGTCAAAGGCAATGACGTCTATCGCCTGCTCGGCTACGAAGGCGGCGGCCATCGCGTCCAGCGCGTCCCCGAGACCGAGGCCCAGGGCCGCATCCACACGTCGGCCGCGACCGTGGCCGTCCTGCCAGAGGCGGAACAGACCGACGCCAGCATCGACTGGAGCAAGGACGTCATCGAGCACGTGAGCTGCGCCGGCGGCCCCGGCGGCCAGAACGTCAACAAGGTCGCGACGGCCATCAAGCTCGAACACAAGGCGACGGGTCTGACTGTCTCGATGCGCGACGAGCGCAGCCAGCACAAGAACCGCGACCGCGCCCGACGAATTCTCGCCGCGCGATTGAAAGACTTCTACCAGCAGCGCGATCACGCCGAGCGCAGCGAGAAGCGCCGCAGCATGATCGGCTCGGGCGACCGTAACGAGCGCGTCCGTACCTACAACTTCCCCCAGAGCCGCTGCACCGACCACCGCATCAACGAAAACTTCCCGCTCGACCCCATCATGGCCGGCAAGCTCGACGACATGCTCGCCGCCTTGCGCAAGTTCGACCGCCAGCAGCGGCTCAAAAACCTCTAAACTTCGTCACCTCAGAACGTAATCGTGGCATGATTCGCAGAAAGTGCGGATCAAGTCTACCGTTCCTATGATTGGCTATGACCTTTCGACTTCCCGCCGAACTCCAACAGGCCCTGCGCGACATCGCCCAATCGCGCGGTGAGCATCTGAATCAGCTCGTCGAGCGCGCCCTGCGCGAATTCATCGACTCGGCGTCCGAATCGCTTCCGCCGCCGCGGGAAATCGATCTGCCGCAGACGGCCATGATCCCGGAGCTGCGACTCCCGCCCTACGCCGACGAGCTGGCCGCAACTGCTGTGAAGCCGGCGCGGCCGAAGTCAAAGCCGCGAAGGAAATAGCCGCCGTCCCTTGTCGCCAGTTCGGGTGCTCCCCGGCGAAGGCCTTCCACGCCAGCACGCCCCGCCAGAAAGCGCCTCGACAGCGCCGTACGCGCCGTGACAGAGCTACCCAGTGAAAGCGTCCCGATCCGCCATCTCGTCCGGTGTCATAGCGACGTTTCGTGCGGTCTGAATCGGTTTGAACACCATCAAAGCGAAAACCGGTATGAGCAGCAGGTAAATTGGAAGAAGGGCGCTCACCAAGAGGCAGAGACCGAGCACGACGAGCGCCGAAAGGGCCACGGCCCACAACGCTCGTAACCCCTTGAGGCCCGAAGGCAGCCGCCGATCGTGGAGGGCAGGAGAATACGTCGGCAGCGTAAACCGCTGGAGCCGATCCGCATGAGCCAGCCATTGCTGCTCATCGTTGAACGGATACCACGCGAGATCGACGCGGCACGATGTTGGCTGCTGTCGAGGGCGTCTCGCACGCCGCGCGACCACCAGCGCCGCCACGCCCATCGCAATCCAACCCGCGGCAAACGCCCCCAGTCCCCAGCCGAACAGTCGTCCCCATCCGGCGCCAGCGAGCAGCGCTGCGCCGACAATCGGCAGCAAGAGTAGCTTGCTCGGTCCGCGCTCGACGTTCACAAGCCAATTCAATCGCAGGTCCGACTCGAGAAACGCGAGCATTCGTTTCAGCTTTTCCCACTCGGCCGGATTCGCCGAGATTGTGCTGTCGGCGGCCTTGAAGTGTGCTACAAGCTCGAGTGGTCCGCCCGGCAGCGACCGGGCATTGCCGTCCTCCGCCGATTTTCCCAGCTCATCCCAATGCCGGGCCGCGGCGACCCACGTAAGTTCGCCGCGCATGAACCGCGCCAACACATCGGCGAGCTGCCGTCGAGCCGCACGTACTTCGTCAGGAAGCTGCGACAACGCTGGAACTCCCGAGCCGAATGTCCGAAGTCAGCGCAATGCGTTCGACGAACATCTTGAGACTAGGCCGCGCTACCCGCCAGGATCGCCTTCCACGCCAGCACCCCCGCAAAATACAACATCAACAGCCCCGTCAACGCCCGCGTCGTAATGTCCCACGTCGGTGTCGCGAACCGCGCCCCCAGCCGCAGCGCGAGCGCCAGCACCATGCACCACGTCAGTGCCCCGCTCACGACGGCCGCCGCCTTTACCGCCGCCGAGCCAAACGGCAGCCCCGCCCCCGATTGATACCCCAACACGCCGAACCAGAACGCAATGTTCCACGGACTCGTTAGCGCCAGCGTCAGCCCGAGCACGAAGCCGCCGGCCGTCGTCGGCCGCGCAGCAGCCGTCACCTCATGAAACGTTCCTCGCTTCACCGCCTGGTAGCTCTTGAACGCGCCCTTGAGAAACACCCACGCCAGCACGAGCAGCAGCACGAAGCTCACGCCCGTCAGCACCGGCCGCAGCGCCGGGACGTTCGCCAGTGCGCCCAGGCCGCTCGCCACGACCAGCGCCCAGATAAAGTCCCCGCTGCTCGCCCCCAGCCCGACCGCAATTCCCGACCGCTGATGCCCCGTGATCCCGCGCCGAATCATCTCGGCATTGATCGGCCCCGGCGGCCACGCGACCGACCAGCCGAGTACGAATCCCTCGACCATTAACCGCGCTGTGTCCGCTGAATGCGACATGGGACGGGATTGAACCGCCCCGCCGACAAAAAGTCGAAACGCATCCGCGCCGAGCCGCTACGCCGTGCTTTCCACGCGCCGCCAAACCCCATCCTCCCCCAGCAACTCGTACGGCCGATAGCCCGCCTTGTAGCTCATCGCCCCGCAGCCCCGAACGTAGAACCCGATATACCAATAGGGCATCCCGCGCCGGCCGCACTCTTCGATCTCGCGCAAGGCCGAGAAGACTCCAAGACTTCGCTTCGACTCCACCGGATCGTAAAAGAAGTAAACGCTCGACAAGCAGCCGGGGCACGAATCAACAATCCCCACCCCCGCCAGCCGCCGCCCGATCCAGTAGGTGAACTCCAGCGTCTCAATCGGCGAGTCGTACAGGTAGCGCTCGAAGTCCGCCCGCTCGTCGCACATCGTCCCATCGTGGGCCGCCGCCTGGTACGCCGAAAACATCTCCCACTTGCGATCGGTCGCCCGCGGCGAACCGATCTCCACCCGCACGTCGCCATTCCGCCGCTGAACGCGCCGCTGCGACTTGCTCGCCGCGAACTCCGCCACCGGCACGCGGATTGGCACGCACTCGCGGCAGCCGTCGCACGTCGGCCGGTAGAACACTCGCCCGCTGCGGCGATAGCCCGCGTCCATCAGCCGCTGATATCCCGCCGAATCGACGCCAGGGTCAATCGCGAATACATCCTTCGCCACCCGCCCGGGCAGATAGGCGCAGCGATGCGTCGGACCCGCATAGAGCGGCAGCTCGGCCTCGATCTTCGCGCGGCGCTGCACGCAAAGATTCTATCCGCCGCCCCGCCCACCGCGGCGCAAAGTCGTGCGGGGCGTCGACGCACTTGGCGCCCACGCCCCGCAGCGGAGAGGAGTCTTGTTTGACTAATGGGATAAGCGATGTTTCCGTCGCCGACCGGCGGCCTTTTTTTGGGGCTTGATCGTCCCGCCGGCAGGACGCGGAACGCCCGCCGGCGGAACGTGAAATTCTCCTACCAGCGGACGACGAACCCGGCCGTCATCCACTTGCTCGATTCGACCGCGTGAACCGCCACAAGCTGCCCC
>CAZONT010000054.1:0-21691 GCA_964581285.1 uncultured Planctomycetaceae bacterium
ATGACGTGGGCGCGGCGGGCGGCGAAGGAGGAGGGCATTCTTTGCGGCATTTCGTCGGGCGCGGCGCTGGCGGCGGCAAACGTCGTGGCGATACGGCCGGAGAATGCCGGAAAGCTGATCGTCGTGGTGCTGGCGAGTAACGGCGAGCGGTATTTGAGTACGCCGCTGTTTCAGGTGTGAGGAGACGATGATCGCAGCGGCCAGTCGCGCCACGCGATCAAACCTTCATAAAGCTAACAAGCGCCCGACAAACACGGCGATGTCCAGTCCGTCGACGTGACCATCGGCGTTGACATCGGGGATGCAATCGGGCGCGGCGGTGAGCAGAGCGGCCACAAACGGCTCGACGTCTGAAAGCGCAACGACGCCATCGCCGGTCATGTCGCCCGAACCGGGCTCGCCGGCGGCGATCTCGAAAGCGCCCAAGTCAACATGACACTTCATGATTCGCGGCCGGGAATCCAAGTCGCTCGGTAATGGCTCCGCGGTGTTGCCGTCGTCGTCGAGATCAGCGGAATCGGGCGGGAGCAGGAGGTCGATGCCGGCCTCGGCGCAAGGCGAACCGACTTGCAGGCGGACATCGTCGTCGAGCGTGCCTAGCTGGCCGTCGGGGCCGAGCGGGGCGACGAAAAAGGGATCGGCCGCAAACGAACCGACGCCGGGGCGCGAGCCATCCCAACTCTGGATGCAACAGTAATCGGCGGTGATTCCGAATCCGGAAAGGACTCCGGCGAGCCCGGCGTGGTTGATGTTGGCGTTTCCCCAGACCACACAGTTGCGCAGGACGATCTGACCTCCGCAGTTAACCGCCGGCCAGCCCTGGAATGGCGGTGTATTGAAGCTGTTGTTGGCAATCGTGCAATTCACGGCGACGGCGCTGCCGCCATTCACGTTGAAGGCCCCGTTGTTTCCGATGAAGCGACAGTTTGCAAAGCTGGCCGTGGCGGAAGCTCCGCTCACGAAGACGGCGCCGCCGCCATCGCCCGGCGCTTCATTGCGGACGAAATCGCAGGAGACGATCTGGCTGGCGGTGCCCGAGAGGAACAAGCCGCCACCGCCGGCATCGGTGGTGTTTTGGATGAACTGACATCGTACGACCTGGACGGGGCAGCGATCGATGAACATTCCGATTCCGGAGGCCGCGCCGATCCGGCCCTCGTTGTTGATAAAAACGCAGTCGCGGACACTGGCGTTCCCGCCGATTTGGCCGTTGACGAAGTAGGGACCGACGTAGACTCCGGTTCCGCTGCCGCCGACGTTGGCCTCAAAGCGGCAGTTTGTGATGAGCGGCGAGCCGGCGTTGAAGTCGACGAGTCCGCCACCGAACGACTGGCATTGGTTGGCCGAGAAGAGGCAGCGGTCGAACGTTGCGGAGCAGGCATCCAGCGCCGCGCCGCCGCCAGCGTTGGATGAATACCCCTTCGTGATCACGCAATCGCGAATGACGGGCGCGCCGCCTTCGAGGAAGAGGTTCGCACCCCAGTTGTTTCGGGGTACCGGATCGCCGTTGGCGTAGCCGTCGCGAATGACGAAGCCATCGAGAACGCTGGTGGCGTCGACTCCGATCGCGCGAACGACGTGGCGGCTGTTGTCGATTGTGTTGCCGAAGTTGGGTGTGTCGTTGTTGTTGAGATCTCCCGACAGAAGGGTGGGATTAGCCGTCGGATCGCGCTGCGCGAGGAACGACTCGGCGCCGGCGAAGCCGCCGTACAACGCGACGCCGGACTTCAACATGAAGCTCTCGGTGCGACTGCCGCCGGGCGGGGCGGGGAGATAGCGGCCGCGCGCAACCCAAATTTGCGCCGCGTCGTGTGCCGACAGCAAGGCGGCCTGCAGGCCGAGAGATCCTTGATAGGCATTCTGCCACGATGATCCGTCGTTCGCACCGGTTATCCGCGAGGCGTCGACGAATAACACCGTCTGACCAACGGCGGGTCGCTGCGCGACGAGCAGCACAGCAACGAACGAACTTCCCCGGACTAGTCGGCGAGAGAAGCACTCCGATATGTACTTCACGAACGCATGCTCCAGTCGGCCGCCGCGAAGTGAGATGAGATGGCGTTATTGTACTAAGCTGAAGCGGCTCTGCTGCATACGAAAACAGACGGCCGTGTTCACTTCTGGCGCGCGCGTGGAGAAATATCGGCGGGCGCTGCGCACACGTGCACACTTGCTCGCGTGCCTAAAAGAGATCGGTCGGGTCGGCGAGTGTCTGGAATTCGACGCCCGTAAAGCCGTTCGACCCGCCGGTTTGGCTGAGAATGCTGCACGATCCGCCCATTCCGCCCGGGCCTCCGCATGCGCCGCCACCGCCGCCGCCATACTTATTCGTGGGGCTTGCTGAGCCGGTCGAAGGGCCGACGCCGTGTTTGCCGTTCGTCGTCAGCAGTGAGCCCGGAATCGTAATGGCCGGACTGACGAGGTGGATGATCCCGCCGCCGCCACCGCCGCCCGCGCCGGAGAGCTGCGCCGCGTTCGAGGGTCCGGCGTTCGCACCATTAGCTCCGCGGGCGGCGACGACGCCGGGTATGTCGACGCGCTCGGCTGAGGCGAGAACCACAATTCCGCCGGCGCCACCGCCGCCACCCGGATCGGAAGCGGCCTGGCCGTCGGCGTAGATACCACCCGCGACCGAGATGGGGCGGCTTGCCAGAATTGTAAACGCACCGCCACCGTTGCCGCCGTGTCCGACTGGCGGCGCTCCGCCACCGGCGCCGCCGCCGAAGGGACCGGTGTTCAGAATCGAGGCTGCCTGTCCGAAAGTCAGGCCGTAGCCGCCTTCGCCTCCTTCTCCGGTTGGATTGCCCATTCCATTGTGAGCGGGGGCCTGGCTGTTGCCGGCGCCGGGATCGTTGCCCGAGCCGTTGAAGTAGTAGCCGCCGGTCGTACCGAATTCGACGTCGACGGTGCCGTTGATCGTGACGGCGCCGGTGCAGCGGAGGAGGGTTCCGCTTGGTACGGTGAGCGTTACGCCGGGGTCGACGGTGAAGTCGCGGAACTGGAGGTTGCCGGAGGGCACGAGCGTGAAAATGTTGGTGTTCGATGTCACGACGACGCTTCCCTGCGAGCCGTCGCCGTAGGGGCTGCTGCCGCCGACGGGACCAATGGGGTTGTTGCCGCAGGAGCAGGCGTGCAGCGCTGTAATGGCGAGCAGGATTCGAAAGCAGTTAGACGCAAACCGTTGGGACGTGTTCATTCGCGTTCTCCGATCGTGCACAGGGCGTGCTGGACGGTGAGCGAGTTGGCCGCAGCTCGTGACACATCACTTCTGCGATATCGTGCGAAGGGCTTTCACGCGCTTGTGGAGGGTTGTGCATTTTTCGCGAATACTTGAGCGATTTAGGGGGTTTCATCGAATGGAGGGACGGGTCGCCCGCCGCGGCGGCTTCCAGCGTTCAGCGGGCCTAGACATGATCCACCGAGGAGAGCGACGGGGACGGTTGCTGCCCAAGGTCCAAGCGGCGGACTTCTGTGGAATTGCTTTCGCGCTTGCGTGCGTCCTTCTGACAAGAGTCGTTGTCGCGGCGACGATTCACGTCGATGACAACGGTCCGGGTGACCCCGGGCCGGGCAATCCGGTGATCAGCGATCCGCTGGAGGATGGCTCGACGGCCCATCCGTTCGATCGCATTCAGGAGGGAATCGCGGCGGCTGTGGCAGGGGATACCGCGCTCGTCGCGCCCGGGTTCTATGGCGGGGGCCTGAATCTTCAGGGTAAGGCAATAACGCTCCGCTCGGCAGGCGGACCCGCGAACACCGTGATCGACGGTGGAACGCTTCCGATTATTGCGTGCGCCGGCGGTGAACCGCGAGCCACGTTGATCGAAGGATTTACCATTCGCAACGGAAACAGCAGCGGATTCGCCGGCGGGATTGCGTGCACGGGCTCGTCGCCGACCATCCGCGGCAACTGGTTTCGCAACAACTATGGCGGCGGAGGTGGCGCGATCAGTGCGATTTCTTTTTCGAATCCACTCATCGTCGGAAATGTTTTCGAGGAAAACAACGGCGCCGGCGGTGGGGCGGGGGTGTACTGCTCTGATTCGGCCGTGGAGGTGCGCGGCAATCGATTTGTGCGAAATGTCGCTGAACTGGAAATCGGCGGGGCGATGCATGGCGTGCGGAGCACGCTCGTCATCACGGATAACGAATTCGTCGACAACATCGGACTGGGTGGGGCGGCGTTGCACGTGTTCGATTGCCCACTTGTCGACGTTCGACGAAATCGGTTTGTTCGGAACGACGGCGTGACGTTGTTTGCGGGTTTTCCCGGAGCGGTGAACTGGTTTCACTCATCCGGGATACTGGCGGACAATGTGTTTTTCGCAAATCGGGGCGACCTGGGTGGTGCTGTGTGCATCGGTGATTCGCCACCGGGGTGGCGGAACAACACGATCGTGGGCACGCGGCCGTCGAGCGGGCGCGGCAGCAACTCCGCTGTGTTTCTTCACGGGGAGTCTTCGTTGACGATTCGGAGTTCCATCTTTTGGGACAACGTCCCGCTGAGCGCGATTGGCGGCGGGGCGCCCGGCAAGGTCCTGGTGGAGTATTGCGACTTGCAAGGCGGCGCGTTCGGTGCGGGCAACGTCGACATCGATCCCGGCTTCGTTGATTTGGGCGGCGGTGACCTTCACCTACGGAGCGACTCGCCGTGCCGGGACTTGGGCGATCCGGCGCTTGTCGCGGCAAGCGACGACGCGGATGTCGACGGACATCCGCGGGTCGTCGCCGGACGGGTCGATATCGGCGCGGACGAATTTCTTCGGCCGGGCGATCTGGATTTCGACGGACAGGTGACGGGGGCGGATCGCGGGCTGTTCGTGGCGTTACTGCTCGGCCTGGATGGTAATCCGCAACGGCTGCTGTTGGCGGATCTGTCGGGGGATGGCGTTCTGAACGGAGCGGACATCCCGCCGTTCATGCGTGCGGACGGCGTTCAGTAGACTGGCGCGCGGGACGTTTTGAAGTGTTCTCAAAACAGGTCGGTCGGGTCGGCGATGATCTGGTCCAACGCGCCGAGCGCTCCGTCTTGTCCGGCGGAGAGAGGCTCGCTGAACGGCAAGCCGCCCTGGCCGCCGTTTCCGCCACATGCGCCACCGCCACCACCCCCGCCTAGCGACGAGGCCGGCTCCGGGGCGGGCGCGCCGGCCCCGCCTGTGCCGGCTTCGCGGGCAATCGTTCCAGGAATGGTAATGGCGGGGCTGATCAGATTGACGATCCCGCCGCCGCCGCCACCTCCCGCGGCTACGTAATCATCGCCCCCGGATACGGTCGCAGCTCCGCCCTTGCCGCCGCGGGCCGCGACGATGCCGGAGACGTCGATTGATGACCTCGACGCCAGGATCACAACTCCGCCGGCGCCGCCGCCCGCATTGACGCCTCCCGCGGTTCCATCGGCGTCAATGCTGCCTGCGATACTGAGCACGCCCGCCGCCAAGGCGGAAAAAGCGCCGCCTCCGCTGCCTCCCGAGCCGCCGCCCCCAATGGCGCTGGCCGCACTGCTGCCGCCTGCCCCGCCACCAAATGGGCCGGGATGCAGAAGTTCCGCGGCCTGGCCGCCTGAAAGTCCGCGTCCGCCGCCGCCGACAAGCGACGATGAGGCGTCACCGGCCGGCGCGGCACCGTTCCCCTGACCTGCCGTATGTGCGGCCGCATTACCGAAGGGAGTACTCCCGATCGTGCCGACATCGACCTGAATGCTTCCGTTTACGGTGAAGGTCTCGGTGCAGCGGATAATGGTGCCACTGGGGACGGTGAGCGTGACGCCGGGGTCGACGGTGAAATTGCGGAATTCAAAGTCGCCGGAGGGGACGAGGCTAAAGATGTCGGTGGAGGCTGTCGCGACAACGTCGCCCTGCGAAGCGTTGCCGTAGGGGCTGGAGAAGAGTGACGGGCCGGGCGGATTGGTACCACAGGCCCCTATGACGAGTAGAACGAGCAATCCAAGCGGACGAAAGGGCCGGCTTGGCATGTTGGCGACACTCTTGCGCTCTTGAATCGATTGCGACCGGAACATTTCGATTGCCTCCCGTCTTGATGCGTGTGACAAAAGTCCTCAACCGATTGAGGATGAATATCATTACGGGCCCCGCCGACATCATCGTAGACTGCGCGATAAGATCCGGCAAGATTCGCGCAGTCCGGTTGAAATTCCGACGGAATGAAAGCGCGCGGCCCGCTTGCGATGGCCAGAGGGTCGGCGATAGGCTGGTGGCATGACTGAAAACAAAGCGACCAACGTTACGTGGCATCATGGGCATGTTGAGCGGGGGCAGCGCGAGAAGCTGCTGAAGCAGAAGGGCTGCACGGTGTGGCTGACGGGTCTGCCGTCGTCGGGCAAGTCGACGATCGGGTTCTCGCTGGAGCACTGGCTGGTGGAGCGCGGGCACCTGGCGTACGTGCTGGATGGGGACAACATCCGGCATGGGCTGAACAAGAATCTCGGGTTCTCGGCGGAGGACCGGGCGGAAAATATCCGGCGGATCGGCGAGGTGGCGAAGCTGTTTGCCGATGCCGGAGTGATCACGATTACGAGCTTCGTCAGCCCGTATCGGAAGGATCGCGACCTCGTGCGCGAGCTGCATGCGGCTGCGGGCATTCCGTTCATCGAAGCGTTTGTTGATACGCCGGTCGGGGAGTGTGAGAAGCGCGATCCGAAGGGGCTGTACGGCAAAGCGCGGGCGGGGCAGATCAAGGGGTTCACCGGGGTCGATGATCCGTACGAGGCGCCGGTGAAGGCGGAGATCGTGCTCAAAGCGGGGGAGATCGCGGTGGATGAGTGCGTGGGGCGGCTGGTGGCGGGGCTTGCGGAGCGGGGGATTGTTCGGCAGAACTAGCCGCGCGGGCCACTACAATTATTAGCGAGGTGACGCATGTCTCGAATGACCTCGCTTAAGACGCTGCTTTCTGACAACACGATGCCGGCGGCTGAGGCGCTGATTGCGCGCGAGCGGGATCGCGAAGGCGAGGAGGCGATTCGATGCTTTGCGTGCGGGCATCGATGTCTGATCAAGGACGGACGGGCCGGGGTTTGTCGGGTGCGTTTCAATCGGGGCGGGGAATTACGCGTGCCAGCGGGGTACGTGGCGGGGGTGCAGATCGATCCGATCGAGAAGAAGCCGTTCTATCATGCGTTCCCGGGGCGGGACGCGCTTTCGTTTGGCATGCTGGGGTGCGACTTCCATTGCGGGTATTGCCAGAACTGGGTGACGAGCCAGGCGCTGCGCGACGACGAGGCGGTGGGGCAGCCGGACTTTGTGCGGGCGGAGCAGTTGGTTGACTTGGCGGTAAGGCAGCATGTGCCGGTCATCGTATCGACGTATAACGAGCCGCTGATTACGTCGGAGTGGGCGGTGGAGATATTCAAGCTGGCGCGGGCGCGCGGGATCGTGTGCGGGTACGTCAGCAACGGGAACGGGACGCCGCAGGTGCTGGAGTACATTCGGCCGTATGTGGATCTGTACAAGGTTGATCTGAAGGGGTTTGACGACAAGCACTACCGCGAGCTCGGCGGTGTGCTGGTCAACGTCTTGGAGACGATCAAGCTGCTGAAGCGAATGGCGTTCTGGGTTGAGATTGTGACGCTGGTGATTCCGGGGTTCAACGACTCGGATGATGAGTTGAAACAGATCGCTGGGTTTCTGGCGTCCGTGTCGGTGGATATTCCGTGGCACATCACGGCGTTTCATCCGGATTACAAGATGGACACGACGCCGGCGACGCCGGTGGAGACGCTGTTGCGGGCGTACGATGTCGGGAAGGCGGCGGGGCTGCGGTATTGCTATCCGGGCAATCTGCATGGGCGGGTGGGGACGCGGGAGAACACGTACTGTGCGGCTTGCGGGGAACTGTTGGTTCGGCGGACGGGATTCTACGTCGAGGAAAATCGTATGGGGGCGCACGGGGCGTGTCCGAAGTGCGAAGTGCGGGCGCCGGGGGTATGGGAGGCGGCGGCACCGCGAGTGTCGGATGGGACGGGGATTCCGCGGCGGGTGGCGCTTCGATAGCGTTCCAAATCTCTAGAAGTCCAGAAAACTCTAATTAGCGACATTCGAGGCTTGGTCGGATCGGGGTTGGCGTTTGAGGGCGGGGTGTTGCGTCAGTCCAGGCGCGCACGTTGTTCGGTGCCGCCGAGCAGGCCGAAGCGGAAGGATCTCTGCTGCAGCGACGAGTTCGGGAGAGCGGCTACCGGGAACTGCGCGGTATACTCGGCGGTCGAACCGTCAAGCTGGGTCGTCTTGATCTTGAGTTCGTAATTGCCCTCAAGGAATTGGAAGCCGTCGGTGCGGGAGAGATGGGTGTAGCCGTTGTTGTGCCATGTGTTGTAGGTGTGGCGGGCGATCCTGCCGGTGGGGTCGGTGACGGCGATGTCGCCGATTTCGACGGGGGCGTCGAACTGGTGCTGGAAGACGAGGAAGACTCGCGTGACTCCATTTTCGTCAGTTACCGACTGGTGGGCGGCGGTGATGCGGGCGGCGGGTGCGGCCGGAGCGACGGACGCCAGCTCGGCCAGCGGGGGCAGCGGAGTTTCGAGCGGATCGGCGGCGAAGCAACTGAGGATGGAGCTTTCGAACGTGCCGTAGGACATCCAAAGACGGCCGGCGTCGCCCCAAGCGTCGCCGAAGCTGTTTTGCAGACGGTAGGCGCCGAGGCCCTTGGAGGCGTCGCCGATGTTGTCGTCGTAGCCGATGAGCATCATGCCGTGTGCGACGAGCTGGCCGGTGGACTTCTTGCGCTCGAAGGGGCCGCTGCCGTAGAAGACGTCGTTGCCGACGAGGTCGCCGAAGCCGACATAGAGGTGGCCGGCGAAGGCGACGGGGCGGCCGGCGGCGAGGTGCTCCTTAATGAGCGTGTGGGCCGTGGGGGAGATGTGGCTCCAGCTTCCGATCTTGAACTGCGCATTGGGCGGGTCGTTGAGATTGACTTGGTTGAGGACGCTGCATTCGGCTGTGTAGGGGGCGGTGGCGAAGCTGACGGCGCCGTACTTGACGAGGTAATGGAGGTAGTCAGTGCCCTTGGTGCCGATGGGGCAGGCTTTCTGCTGCTCGTTGAGGACGAACTCGTAGAGAAAAGCGGGGCTGACGAGATGTTCAGCGTCGTTGATGCCCCAGTTGTTTGTGATGTTGGCGGTGATGGAGCCGAGGCCGTAGGCAAAGGACCAGGCGACGCAGGAGCCGGGGGCGCCCTGCGAAGTGCAGGCGGAGCAGGGGCCCTGCTGGCCAACGGGCGGCGGGTTGGCGATCAGGGCTGAAGTGGGCAGAGACGTAGGCGTCGTCGTCGGCGTGAGGGCGAGGGGGCTAACGGCCTTCGGGTAGGAGCTGATTTCGCGCGGCGACGGGATGATTGCGCCGTAGGTTGTCTCATCGTATGGATAGAAGGTCTCAAACCAGTCGATGTTACAGCCGGCGAGCGAGGAAGCGACGAGGATGAAGAGAAGCGACGCGATGTAGATGGGTTTCGACATCGCCGGATTGTACGCACACGCGCGATTGCAGATCAAACAGGTGGCGGCAGCTAGGAGGCCTTTTGCTGGATCGTCGGCGGTGGCGGCGCTTCGACGGGGGGATTGTCGTCCGTGAGTTCCTTTTCGATCGGCGTGGCGTAGAAGTGGCGCTTGGAGAAAAACCCGGAGACAATTTCGCGCATTTCGCTCTGGAGCTTTTCTGGTTTTTGCGTAGCGCTGAGCGAGTGGAAGTGAAACTCCTGGGCGAGATTGTCGTACTCCCGGAGCAGGCGGGTCTGGTAGCGCTTGAAGCTGTTGTAGGGGTCCGAGCCCATCGACATGTCCATGCCGAACTCGAAGTAGTCGATGATGCCGCGCGAGATGACGCGGCGGATGAGGGTGGCAACGTCGATCTTCAAGTACATAACGAGGTGCGGTATCGGAGCAAAGCCGAAAAGATCGCGGACCCAGTGGCGGTCGACGCCGCGGACGACGTCGCGGGCAAAGGCGGTGAAGACGTAACGGTCGGCGAGGACGACGAATCCGCTGCGGAGGGCGGGGATGATTTCCTTTTCGAGGCGGTCGGCGAATTCTGCGGCGTAGAGCAGTGAGTAGGTTAGCGGGTTGAGGAGGCGGCCTTGTTTGGCTTCGGCGATGGTGCGGCCGATCAGGGGGCTGCGCGTCCAGCCGGTTTCGACGACGCCGTAGCCCTGAACTTCGAGCCATTCGCGAAGCATGACGATTTGCGTCGTGCGGCCGACGCCGTCGGTGCCTTCGACGGTGATGAGAACGCCGGGATAGTCGGACGGCGGCAGGTAGGGGAGTCCCTGGCCGAAGAATTGAAGCGAGCTCATGCGATCCTCGGATTCTTAGTGTAGTTCGCGAGACGACGCGAGGCGACGGAACGAACGCTGCGCTGCTGGTCGGCGATGTTGCCCGTTGCGTCGACGACGACGAAGTCGTTTTCCCTGGCCATTCGGTCGTACTCGTCGAGGATGCGGCCCTGAAAAATGCGGAAGCTCTCGACGGTGTCGGAGTGGAGATTGAGATCCATGCCGGCCTCGAAATCTTTTAGTACTTGGCGCGTCTGGGTGAGGCGCTTGACGGCGACCTCGATCGGGACGCGAAAGTAGTAGGCGATGTCGGGCTTGGGAGCGAAGCGATAGACCTTTCGGACCCATTCGCGGTCGCAGCCGCGGACAACGTCGCGGGCGAAGGCGGTGAATACGTAGCGATCCGCGAGAACGATCATTCCGGCTTTGAGCGGCGGGATGATGTTCGTCACGAGGCGATGGGCGAAGTCGGTCGCGTGGAGGATGCTGAAGGTCGTCGGCGTCAGACTGCGCTTTTTCTTGCCCTTCTTGGTGGTTTTCTTGACGAGGTCGGCCGAGTTCCACTCGGTGAAGAAGACGCGGTAGCCGAGGGACTCGAGCCAGCGCTGGAGGAGGCGAATCTGGGTTGATTTGCCGGAACCATCGATGCCTTCAACGATGATCAGACGGCCCGGGTAGTCGTGCGGCCTCAGGGTCGGTTCCAAGGTCGTCGGTTGCAGCGTCGTCGGCATCCGGGGTCTCCTCCGTCTCGGGCCGGTCGAGACAGATTTCGAGCGGCCGGTCGTAGGCGGCCGCGAAGAAGTCACTTTGGCGGTTTGCCATCCATAATTCAAGCTCGGCGTCCTTGTCGGTGTGGACGCGGACGCGGACGCCGTCCGGGAGGATCTGGCAGTTCACCGATTCGACGACCGAATAGTGCGTGCGATCCAGTGCGTTTGCGAGGCGAAGCAGAGGGACCAGTTTTCGCAGCACCCTGCGGTCGGCGGGCGCTAAGTTTTCGTAACTGTAGTGTGATTTCTTGGGTTTGCCCTTGCGGTGGTAGCGGGCGAGATTGGCAATCAACTCGATTTCCTGCTCGTCGAAACCCTTGAGGCCGCCATTGCAGATGAGGTAGTAGGAGTGTTTGTGGTGGCCCCGGTGGGCAATGAGATAGCCGATGTCGTGGAGCAAGCAGCCGTAGCGCAAGAGTTCGCGGTAGCGCGGGTCGAGGCCGTGCAGCTCGGTGAGCTGGTCGAAGAGACTCTCGGCGAGGCGGGCGACCTGTTCGGCGTGAACGGAGCGATATCCGCAGCGCTCGGCGAGTTGAATGACGCTGCGCGTGCGCGGGTCGGGCCAGGTGGCGCGGGCGCGGAGGTGAGCGCGCTGGTGGGCGATGTGGTCGAGGATGATGCCTTCGCGTAACGCCATATCGCAGTATTCGAGACCGGGCAGGTCGAAATGCTTCAACAGCAAGTTGAGCAGAATGGCGCCCGGCAAGATCGAGTCGAGGCGCTGCGGGTCCATACCGTCGATCTTGGCTCGCTGGTCGCGCTTGGTTCCGGAGAGATCGTGCTGGAGGTCTTTCAGTTCCTGGCGGCTGACGCGCAGTTGAGTCCCGGCGTCGATGTCTTTTGCGCCGCGGCGGTGGGCGCAGACGATAGCGATGTTCTCAGCCGTGCCGGAAGTGGCGATGAAGCGCGCGAATGTGCGCTGGCCGATGCGGGTGAGCAGGGGGCGAAGCTGTCGTTCGAGGTGGCGACGCAGGGACTTCAACTCGCCGATCGCGGGCGGGTCGGACTTGAGGTAGAGCTCGGCGAGGCGGGTGGAACCGAGTTTGACGCTGAGCAGAGTTTCGGGGCGTTCGGCGTTGCCGACGATGAGTTCGACGCTTCCACCGCCGATGTCGACGATCAGGTTTTCGGCGGCGCCCAAATCGACGGCGTGGCGAACGGCGAGGTAGATAAGCCGGGCCTCTTCCTCGGGGGTGATGACGTGGATGGGGAGGCCGAGGGCATCGCGCACCTTTTCAACGAAATCGCCGCCGTTGCGGGCTTCGCGAACGGCGCTCGTGGCGACCGCGCGGAGCCGGTAGACGCCTTTGAGCGCGGCCATCTTTGAGAAACGCGTTAGGGCGGCGAGGCCGTCGGACATGGCGCGCTCGGTGAGAAGGTGGCGGGCGAAGCCGCCTTCGCCGAGGCGGACCATGTCTTTGTCGCGGCCAAGGATGTGGAAGTCGCCCTCGGGGGAAATCTCGACCATGACGAGGTGGATGGAGTTCGTACCGACGTCGATGGCGCCGAACTTGGCGGGCGGGGGTTTGCGCTGGACGCCGGCGCGGAGGCGCTCGAGGTCGTCAACGCCGACGGCGCCCGAGTCCTGAACGACGGCGACGTTTTCGGCTAGCTGTTCCAATGTAGGCCCGTGACTGTGAGGTTCCGACGCATTCGCCTGATTTGGTTCGACGGGGCGTTCGGCGTCAAGTTGTCGTCGCGGGCTGTGGGGTTTCGGCGCTGGGTTCGGCGCCGCGAAACCAGGAAGACGCGCGAATCGCGGCTTCGAAGGCGGGCCAGCTCTCATGAACGAGGCGGCGTTCGTTGTCGGCGGCCTGAAGGCGCTGGACGGCATATTCGAGCAGCCGGAGCGACCAGCCGGTCTGGCGGGCAAGGGTGTCGCGGCCACGGGCGATGCGACTGATCCAACGGGCGGCGTTGAGGTGGTCGTTCCAGCGGCCGGTGTGTTCCTGCATGCTGGCGAGGGTTTCGACGAGCGTCTCATCGTCGAGTGCGCCAACTCGATTGGCCAGTTCGGCGCAGTAGCGGGCGCGCTTTACGCGGATGCGAACGAAGTGGAGATCGCCGGAATCGGCGCTGCGCGGGTCGTGTGCCAGCACGACGGCAGCGAGCTTCTGGAACTGGGCGGCGAGGCGTTCGCTGAGCCGTTCCTGAGCGTCGTCGAAGCGGCGCTCGAATCGCTCGCAGAGACGACCGACGCAGCGGACGAGGCGAAACGGGGCCAGTCGGTCGGCGTCGCGCGTCGCGGCAGCGAGGACACGATCTCGCTTCCGTGTGAGCACACCTTCAAGCTGGGCGAGACTGCCGGGGTCGAGGCCGGGGGTCGCCTGGGCAAGCGACATCTGGAGCACGTCGAGGTCGCGGACCTCGCGGAAGCAATTCCGCAGGGCGCGCAGGCCGCGTCGCGCGACTTTGACCTCACCGCGATCGAGCCAAGGACGCATCACAACGAGGGCTTCGTTCAGGCGGCGCGACGCGACACGCGTGGCGTGGACTGCGTCGACGTCACCCGAGGCCCGAGCGGCTTCGAACTGGTCGTGCAGTCGGTCGAGCCGGTCCTGGGCGTAGGAGACCAGACAGTCAGAGAACGATGCGTCCTGGGCTTGTGACATGGCATGCTCCCGATCGCAACAACGTTCCCGAGGGCGTAGGGCCGGTCGAATCGACTCGGACCGGCCGTGCGGGGGCAGAGTATAACGCACCGGGTATTTGCCTGTGGCGGAGAAGTTTCGATGCGTGCTTCCGAACCTGTGAATAACAGAATCTTAGCGCAACGTTTTTGCCGACCCCGCTAGCGTCGATTTCGCAATCGGCAGCGGCGCATGATGTTGCGACCGACGGCGGCATCGTCCGATAATCAACGGGTGATATTATCGGGCAATTAACCTAGCCCTTCAGGCGGGCCATCTGGCGGGGTGTGAGAAGCCATTGCAATTTACCACGCAGTGGATCTGCAAAGTCGCTGATTGCGATGCACGCGACGCCGCCTTTCTTGAACTCAACGTCGGCGGCGCGCGAGCCGGTCAGCAGATAAGAGGCGAACTCGCCAAGATAGGGTTGGTGGCCAACGAGCGCGACCCCTCGAAAATCTGCGTGGAGGCGAAGTTCTTCGACGACGGCATCGAAAGAGCCAGCCGGAGCGAGTGCGTCGAGCGCTGCCAGTCGCGAGGAAATGCCGAGTTCGGCTGCAACGATGTCCGCTGTCTGGGCTGCGCGCTTGAGCGGACTGGTCCAGACCGCGTCAATGTCGACGGCGAGACGGCGGAGTGCGCGAACGTTGCGTCGCATTTTCTTGATGCCCTCGGGCGTCAGGGCGCGGTCGGCGTCGGGCATCAGATTGTCGGGCGAACGATCTTCGGCGATGGCGTGACGAACGAGATACAGATCCATGGCAGGGGCCTCCATTGATCCTTATTCTGCCGTCATTTATGGCAGTTGTGAAGCACGAGGGCCGCGCGCGAATCCGTTGACTGCGCGGGGGTGGAACGGTAGCGTGTAAGGTCGATTCGCGGGGTTATGCCGTTGCCAATCGCCGCCGAATGAAGCAACGGTTCGGGCCACGCGCAGGAGAGCGTCGGGATGGATCGAACCAACGGTGTGGATATCAGTCAGGGCAAGAGCGGATCGGCAAACGTGTTCCGGTCGGCGGAGCGGCACTTTGACGACGCGGCGTCGCTGATGAAGCTCGCGCCGAACCAGGTGGCGATCGTCAAGCGGCCTCGACGGAGCGTGATCGTTCAACTGCCGGTGAGAATGGACGACGGCAGCGTTCAGATTTTCGAGGGGTATCGGGTCCTCCACAACAAGGCGCGCGGGCCGGGCAAGGGCGGCGTGCGATTCCATCCCGATGTTTCGCTGGAGGAAGTCCAGACGCTGGCGTTCTGGATGACGTTCAAGTGCGCTGTTGTCGGGATTCCAATGGGAGGGGCGAAAGGCGGTGTAGTCTGCGATCCGGGAAAGCTGTCGGATCGCGAGTTGGAGAACCTGACGCGGCGCTACGTGGCAGATCTGTTCGAGGTTCTTGGTCCGGACGTGGACATCCCGGCGCCGGACGTGGGGACCAATGCCCGCATCATGGGCTGGATGATGGACACATACCTGATGCACGCGCATCACCACCAGCCCGGGATCGTGACGGGCAAGTCGGTGGAGATTGAAGGGTCGGCGGGGCGGGACGGGGCGACTGGACGCGGATTGCTGTATTGCGTACGCCGCTGGGCTGGGCATCCGAACAAGACACTGCAGGGCATGACGATCGCGGTGCAGGGATTCGGCAATGTCGGGAGCTGGTCGGCGCGCTTGCTGTGCGAAGATGGCTGCCGACTCGCGGCGCTGTCGGACGTGAGCGGTGCGTACGCGGGGAAGGACTCGGGCATCGACGTTGCGGCGGCGATGGAATACGCGAAAAAGCACAAGTCCCTGGCGGGATTCGAGAAGACCGGCGCTGTGACCAAGCTGAAGAACCCGAAGGAAATCCTCGAACTGGATGTTGATATCCTCGTGCCGGCGGCTCTCGAGAACCAGATTACGGCTGAGAACGCGGGGCGGATCAAGGCGAAACTGGTGGCGGAAGGGGCGAACGGACCGACAGACTACGACGGGGATCGCATTCTTGCGGAGCGGGGGATCACGCTGATACCCGATATTCTCTGCAATGCGGGCGGGGTCAGTGTGTCGTACCTGGAGTCGGTGCAGAACCGCATGGGGTACTACTGGTCGGAAACGCACGTGAATGCGGATCTCGAAGAGATCATGAACAAGGCGTTCGACAACGTCCGCGAGACCGCCGATCAGTTCAAGGTGACGCTGCGGAAGGCGGCGTACATTGTCGGCATTCAACGAGTCGTGACGGCGTCAGAGCATCGCGGACTGTACGCCTGAACTGCGTTCAGCGCGGCAGATGCAACGCGGCAGCAAGCGCGCGCAAGTCGAGGCGGTGGCGGGCGAGTTCGACGCCATCGAGCAATATCACGGGGACGTGGTCGTTGTAGCGGCGCCGCAAATCGGGGTCGGCGTCGATGTCGATGTATGCAATTCGCACATCCGTCCGGCCGGCCAAGGCGCGTTCGAGCACGTAGCGAGCGCTATCACACAAGTGACAATTTGCACGAGTGTAGAACGTGATCGCACGGGGCGTCACGGCGTCGCGTCGTCCCGCGGCGCGGCGGCGCGTTCGGCCAGACGATGTTCCAGGCGACGGGCGGCGGCAGTATGACGATCGGCATCGGCGCCGCGCTCGGCAAGGCGGCGGTGAAGATCGATCAGCTCGGCCGCGGCCGTGTCGTCTTGCGGATCGATGCGGACGGCGGCGGCTAACGGCGCTTCGGCCTCGACGTCACGGCCGAGTGCGCGGAGCGTGAGAGCGAGGTTGTAGAGAGTGATGGGGTCGTCGGGTTGAAGCTTTGCTGCGGTTTGGAAGGCCTCGAGGGCGTCGTCGAGGCGCGCGAGGTCGGTGAAGGCGGAGGCGAGATTGAACCAGGCGGATGCGACGGAGGGTTGTCGATTGCAGAAGCGCTGCCAGAGCGCGACGGTCTCTGACAGCTTACCCTGCTGCTGGGTGATGACGGCGAGATTGTAGACCGCGCGGTCGAAGTTGGGTTCGAGTTCGAGGGCGCGGTTCAACTGCTCGGCGGCGTCGGAGAGGCGGTCCATCCGGGCGAGGCAGACGGCGTAGTTGAAGCGATCGGTGGCGGTGTCGGCGGAGCGGTGAACGAGATCATCGTAAGCATGCAGGGCCTCGGGCATGCGGCCGGCCCGAGCCAGTGCGGCGGCGCGACCGCGGTATGCATTGAGGTTGGCGGGGTTGGCTCTCAGGGCGAGATCGAAGTCGTCAATCGCCTGTGCAAGACGGCCGGATTGGAGATTGGAGCGGCCGTGAAGGTCGGACTGCACTGCGCCGGTTCTCAGATTTGCGCGGGCAACGGCGGCCGAATCGTCGAGTTCGGTGGCCCATTGGCTGACGCGGGCCATGAGGCGTGCGCGAGCAGCGGCTTGAGCGGCCTTGCGGTCAGGGTCGGCGGACTTCGAGGGCGGGGCTGGCGGCGGCGAGATGGCGAGGTCGTCGAGTGAGAACGGCTTGGCGCTGCGGGCGGCGTCGCGTTCGGTCAAACGAAGGTGCACCCACGTCACGCCAGCGAGCAGTGCGATTCCGGTGAAGACAAGGACGAGGAAGCGGCGTTCGGCCACGCGGGGATTCTGCGGGTGTAGTCGGCGGGCGTCAACGTGAGGTGTAAAAAGAAAATACGGGGAGCATTGTCGGCACGGATGAATAGAACTCCGGCCGCTGCTCCCCGAATTTTTTGCTTCCCCGCCGGTGGCCGCGTCAACCATCCATGGGCCGCGCCTGCTCAACCGCCCTTAGCGTTTAACCCTCCATTGCGCAGTCTACGCAGCGACGGGGGGCGATGCAAGGGCCGGAAACGAGAGGATTGACGTGGCGTGGGACGGGCGCGGGCGACGGCCTTGTCCGACGTGATTACGATGGGGACATGGCGGAAACAGACCGGGCCACCAGGCGACGATTTGCGATCGTCGGGACGGCCGGGCATATCGATCATGGGAAGTCGACGCTTGTTCGGGCGCTGACGGGGACCGATCCTGATCGCCTGCCTGAGGAGAAGGCGCGGGGGATGACGATCGAGCTGGGGTTCGCACACCTGGACCTCGAGGACGTTCAGTTGGGGATCGTGGATGTCCCGGGCCACGAGCGGTTTGTGCGGACAATGGTGGCGGGGGCCACGGGAATCGACCTTGCGATGCTGTTGGTGGCGGCAGATGACGGGGTGATGCCGCAGACGCTGGAGCATATCGAGATACTTGACCTGCTGGGTGTGGAGCGGGGAGTGATCGTGGTGAGCAAGGCCGATGTGGCGACGGCCGAGCGGATCGCGGATGTGCGGATGCACATCGGCGAAGCGACGAGCGGAACGGCATTGCACGCGTGGCCGGTGGTTACGGTCTCCGCGGGCCGTGGCACGGGGCTCGACGAATTGAAGCGAGTGTTGCGGGAGACCGCACGCGGGATTACCGCGAGCCGGGAGTCGGAACTGTTTCGAATGGCGATCGACCGGGTCTTCAGCGTGAAGGGGCGCGGGACCGTGGTGACCGGATCGGTGCTGCGCGGGCGGGCGCAGGTCGGACAGACGTTGGAAGTCGCGCCAGATGGCGTGACGTGCCGCGTGCGCGAGGTGCAGACGCACGGGGAGACGACGTCGAGCGCCAGCGGCGGGCAGCGGGCGGCGCTGAACCTGGCGGGGATCGAGCGGGCAGAGATCGAGCGCGGCGATGAGCTGGGAACGCCGGGCTCGCTAGCGGGCACGCGGTACATCGATGCGAGGGTGCGATTGACGATGCGGCGGACGGAGGGGCTCGCGTCGCACCGGCGGGTGCGGGTGTCGCTCGGCACGCGCGAGGAAATCGCGGTGCTGGTATGCCTGGATGGCGCAGCGATCGCGGCGGGCGAGTGGCGGCTGGTGCAATTGCGATTCGCCGGTCCGGTCGTGGCGGGGTATGGCCAACGGTTCGTCATTCGGGACGAGAACGCGCAGGGAACACTTGGGGGTGGAAGCGTGCTTCGGGCGGCATCCCAACGGGCGAAGCCGGCGCCAGAGGTTATTGCGGCATTGCAGAGACTCGCTTCGTCTGACGCGGGGGAACGCGTCGAAGAAGTTGTCCGCTCGGCGGGATTCAAAGCGATGCGGCCGGAGCTGATGGCCACGCTGGCAGGTGTTGAGCCGTCGGAGTTGACGTCGAAGCTCGAGTTGATGCGGCGCGGCGGGAAGTTGATGCGGTTCGGCGGGGCGGAGGTCCACGAGGACACGGTGTTGGCGCTGCGACGGCGGGCGATGGAGTATCTGCGGCGACATCATGCCCGGCAGCGAATCGAGCCGGGCGTTGGGTTGGATCGATTTGTCGGTTGGCTTGAGCGACGGAGCGCGGCGGGGGCCGGCGCGGGTGTGGTCGCGGCGATGCGGGCGACGGGGGAGATCGAGGTGCGCGGGCCGTACGTGGCGCTGCGCGATTTTCGACCGGCGTTGTCGAGTGAAGACGCGGCGGCGATGGAGCGAGTGGTGGAAGAGTTGAAGCTGGCGGGGCTCGATCCGCCCGAGTGGCCGAAGCTGCGAAGCGTGGCTGGACTTTCGAAACAACGGGCGGCGGTGTTGTTGGAGTTGATGCGGAGTGAGCCGCGGGTCGCACAGGCGGGGCCCACTCTGTTTGTTGAGAACAGTGCATTGGCGCGATTGAAGGAAACCGTGGCCGGTTTGGGGCAGGGCGGGCGTGCATTCAAGCTGGCCGAGGTACGCGATAAGCTTAATCTGAGCCGGCGAAGTGTCTTGCCGTTGCTGGAGTACCTGGATCGTGTTGGATTCACGCGCCGGGTGGGGGATGAGCGGGTGCTGGGGTCGGGAGGATAACGATGGCGGAAAAATCACGCCTGGCTCGGCGAGGCCGGGCCGGTTTGCCGTCGATGACGAGTTTGCTCGAGGCCGCCCGAGGCGACGACCGGTTTGCGGGCGCGGCGGCGCGGCAGCTGTCGGATGCGCTGACATCGGCCGTATCCGAGGCGCGCGAGTTGGTCGGGGCCGACGGCGACGCGCCGTTGACTTCGAGACTGCTCGATCGAGCGGCGGAGATGCTTGCTTCGGCGCAACGACAGATGTTGACGGCGGTGGTGAATGCGACCGGCGTGGTGCTGCACACGAATCTCGGGCGAGCGCCACTGGCGAGAGAGGCGATCGAGGCGATCGCGGCGGCGGCGGCGGGTTATTGCAATCTTGAATTGGAGCTGGAATCGGGTGAGCGCGGACGGCGCGGCGTGAACATCGAGGCGCTGCTCCGCGAGCTGACGGGCTGCGAGGCGGCGCTGGTCGTGAACAACAATGCGGCGGCGACGCTGCTGGTGCTGGCGGGGCTGGCGACGGGGCGCGAGGTGATCGTTTCGCGAGGGCAATTGATCGAGATCGGCGGGTCGTACCGATTGCCGGAGGTGATGGCGGCCGGCGGGGCGGTGCTTCGCGAGGTCGGGACGACGAACAAGACGCGCGTGAGCGACTATCGCGACGCGATCGGCGTGCGGACGGCGCTGCTGATGCGGGTGCACGCGAGCAACTATCGCATTTGCGGATTCGCGGAGGCGCCGTCGTCGGCGGAGCTGGCGGGGCTTTCGCGGGAGAGCGGCGTGCCATTCTATGACGACCTGGGAAGCGGGGCGATCGCGGATGTGGCCGAGTGGCGAGCGGCCGGAGAACCGATCGTGGCCGACAGCCTGGCGGCGGGTGCGGACTTGATCTCGTTCAGCGGGGACAAACTTCTGGGCGGGCCGCAGGCAGGGATCATCCTGGGTCGGGCGGATCTGATCGAGCGCATCCGCAAACATCCGATGACGCGAGCGCTGCGGGTGGACAAGATGACCATCGCCGGGTTGCAGGCGACGCTGGAGCTGTGTCGTTGGCCGGAGCGTGCGGCGCGGGCGATTCCGGTGCTGGCGATGTTGCAGGCGGATATTGCTGAGCTTGAGCGGCGGGCCGAGGCGCTGGCGACGCGGATGCGCGCGGCGCGGAAAGGGGAGTCGTTCGAAGTGGGGCGGGAGGAGAGTTTCGCGGGCGGTGGATCGCTGCCGGCGTGGCCCATGGCGACTTGCGTGGTGCGGTGGAGGCCGACCGATCTGACGGCGGCGGAGGCGGCGCGGGAGTTGCGGCTCGGGACGCCGCCGGTGATTGCGCGGGTTCGCGATGGGGCGGTGCTGTTTGACGTGCGGTCGCTGGTTGAGGCGGATTTTCCGCTGATTGAGGCGTCGCTGGCCGCTTTGACCCGAAAGAAACCAGGCCCACCGGCGTAGCGGTCTTTTCTTGACGATCGAGAGCCGGACAGAGCATGTCGGGAAGGCATAAGCCGGAGTACGAAGCCATAAGCCCAAGACCCTGAGCCGTAGCCGAGTTTGCCGCGCGAGGTTGCGGGCTCATTTTTTGGATCCCCCCCTTTGTTTTTGCTGGGACGCGCTGGGACGAGCTGGGACGATTTTCAAATTGGATTGAAAAGTCGTCGGAATCGTTTCGGCGCGGAATATCCCCGGGGCCGCGCCCTTCGACAGGCTCAGGGACCACCCTTCGACAGGCCCAGGGACCGATCGCGGAGAGCCGGCGGAGTGCGCGGCGCGTTTTGCTGTTCGGACGATGTTAGGTTGTTGCTCGCGGAAGTCAAGGACGCAAAACTCGAAAAGCCAGAAAGCCATAAGCGTTCAGCTGAGCCAATAGCGGGCGGCGAGGGTTGGAATCGGGGCGAATCGTGAGAAGTTAGAACGGTGAGAATTGAGTTCGATGCAGGGACGGAGGGACGAAGGGACGAAGGGACGGAGGGGGCGAGTGAGGCGGCCTGTGGGCCGCATGGGGATTGGCGGTGGTTGGCGCTGATTGGCGATCTTTCCTCGTCGTTGCAATCGTCAAAGACGGACTGTCTCGTCGCGGCGCGCGGAGGCGCTGGCGGGCGTCGGGTCGATTCGGGTTGGTGGGACGGGATCGCATGATTGTTTTTTGACGGGATAGGACGGGATTTGCCGGGACGCGTCCCACGTCGGCTTGAAAAGTCGTCGCCGTTTTTTCCCTCCGCCCATTGACACGCCGGGAACGCTTTGCGTTCGGGAGCGGCTT
>CAZONT010000055.1:0-21466 GCA_964581285.1 uncultured Planctomycetaceae bacterium
CCGGCGCCGATGTCGATGCAGAACTTAATCATGTCCTCGACTTCGGGGAAGTTGCCCTGGTGAACGCACATGGCGATGCCGAGCCGGAGGCCTTCCTGCTCGACGACGTAGCGGGCCCCGCGGACCGTGCGATGCCACATGCCGGGGATGCCGCGAAACTCGTCGTGCAACGCGGGGTTAACGGAGTCCAGCGACATCTCGATGTACTTGCAGCCGACCTCGGCCAGTTCGGCGGCCATCTTGCGGGTCATCGTGCCGCCGTGGGTGGCGAGAGTCGTGTGAATGCCGTATTTGTGGCAGTGCTTCAGGACCGGCATCAGGTCGGGCGAAAGCGTCGGCTCTCCGCCGGCGAAGGCGATCATGGGGACGTATTGCTCAGCGATCTGGTCGACGAGATTGAGCTTCTCCTTGAGGGTCAGCTCGTCCGGCAGGGCCTTGTGCTCGGCGTCCTGGTAGCAGTGCTTGCAGGTCAGGTTACAGAGATTCGTGAAGTTCCAGACGATGAAGAGCGGCGCGGTGAAGCGCTGCGGCAGCGTCAGGCCAAACTCAGCGACGCTGCGGGCGGCGATGACGAAACCCCGGATCGTGCTGGCATGCTCGCCGATCCGCTCGCGGAAGGTCTCGGCTGACACGGAGCCCTTCATCTTGTCGATGAACTTGTGGAACGGCCAGTACTTGATCCGCTGCCAACGCGGGACGGCCGGGTTGTGGTAGCTCTGAATGATCTCCTCGATCATCGTTTTGCCGCTGCCGCGTTGTCGGCTGATGTAGCCGAAGAGCATGCGGACGATGCGCGTGTCGAGAATGTCCTCGAGGGGGTGGTGATAGTCCATATCGACATAGCGGGCCTTGATCTTACGCCGCTCCTTGGGGAGCAGCCGCTCCGGAGCGGGCTTGCCGCGAAGAAAGCGGCTGTTGCTCGCATACATCGATGAGTTCACATAGCCGTCGTCGTGTCGGGTCGATGACTTGTCGGCATTGGCGCTGACCGGGGCGTCGTGGATGTAGGTCTTGCCGATCTTGGCGGCCGTGGAGTTTTCGGGCGCCGCCGTCGTCGAGTCATACTCGCCGATGAACTTGCCCTTGCCGTTTACGCGGATACGGCCGGTCTTGGGGTCAATATCGAGCCGCTTGACGGCCTTTTTCTTGTCGCCGCGGGCGAGGGCTTCGTCGAGGTCCGTCCGGCCGTCGAGGCCGACAAACTGCGAAGCGCCGTAGGGCATATGCTCCGGGTTGTCGAAGACGTTGCCGTACGATTGGGCGATGCCGTTCTGCGGAACGCCACCGACGATCGAATGACCATGACCACCCGACGAGCAGCCGCCTCCGCCGCCATTGCTTTCGATCATCCCGATGACCGGCAGCGAAACGCTGACGGGTTGTTGGCCCGAAGGCGGCGAGCTGTGAGCTTGGTTTTCGAGGTCGGCAAGCGGATTGGCGTGGTCGCTCATCGAAATCCTACTTTCTGTGAGGGCCAACGGGCGCGCACTGACAGCGCTTATACCGTTGCTATGTTCCAAATGTCGGCGAGCGTCAAGCGAGATTCGTTGGCGATCCTCGGGAACGGCGCTTGGAAACAGGACGATTCATATCGTCCTGATTTGGTACTGTATAAAATCTGGTTCCGTAACAGCCGAACGTTAGGTCTGCCAGATGCGGTTCATTCGACGACCGAAAGCGCAGGTAACCTCATATGGGATGGTGCCCAAGCGTGCCGCGATCGATTCAACCGAGTTCGGCCTCGATGGATCCGGATCGATCAATACGGCCTCGTCGCCAACGCCGACCCCGGGCAGATCGGTAAGATCGACCGTCAACTGATCCATGCTGATTCGGCCGATCACTGGTGCGTCCCCGCCCGGTGTGCCAACGATCGCGTTGTTGGACAGCCCGCGAAGGAATCCATCGGAATAACCGACGGGCACGACACCCACCCGCGTATTTCGCCGCGTCGTAAACGTCTGCCCGTAGCCGACGCAATGGCCCGGCGGCAGGTTCTTTGTGAGCGTGATCCGAGTCGTAATCCGAAGGATCGGCCTGAGTTCGAATCGTCGCCGCATGTCCGGCGAAGGGGCGTAGCCGTAGACGCCGAGCCCGGGTCGCACCATGTCGAAATGTGCGTCCGACCAGTCGAGAGTCGCCGCCGTATTGGCAAGATGGCGCAGCGACTCTGCCGGCAGCCGTTCCGCCATGCGGTCCACCACCGTTCGGTAGGTAGCCAACTGCCGTCCGGCAAGGTCGTGCTGTTCGAGGTCCGCGGTTGCAAAGTGGCTGTAAATTCCACTCAATCGAATGGTGGGTTGCCCGCGGACGGCATCGATCAGATCGGGAACCTCGTTTGGCATGGCGCCCTGTCGGCCCATTCCGGAGTCGAACTTGATGTGGACCGCAACCGTCTTATTCATGCCCGCGGCCACGGCCGAGAGCAACGAAAGCGGTGCGGCATCGGTGATAGTCGGCGTCAGATCGTTTTCGACCAAGGCGACGGCGCGATCTCGGCGCTCGCCATCGTGCAATACGGTCAATACGTTTCCGAGAACAAGAATCGGGCGCTGCCAGCCAACGCGTCGCAATTCAATCGCTTCGTCGAGCGTGGCAACGGCCGCCATTTCGACACCCAGCCGCTGCAGTTCAGGAGCGACGAGCCCCACCCCGTGGCCATAGGCATCGGCCTTTACCGCCACGCAAAGTCTTGTGCCGGCTCGACACCTACCGCGCAACAGAGCAACATTGTGCCGCAGCCGGTTGCGATCAATCGTGGCCGTCAGTTCGTGGAACATGGCGGGATCATAATGAATCGGCCGGCGGCAGCGACCGGCAGCATTGCTTCAGCTTCGCCGCAAACTGGCGACCGCGGGCCGATCGCGTAAAGATGCTCTACTACTGTGTTTGAACGCCGTCTCGCCATCTTGCTCTGGATCGTCGCACTGACGGCGATCGTGCTCCTTGGGCGCCTGTTTCAACTGCAGATCGTCCAGGGAAGCTTCTACCGTGGCCAGTCGGAGTCTGCGTTGGAGCGGCCGCCCGAAACCCTTTGGCCGCTCCGAGGCCGAATCCTCGACCGGCGCGGACAGGTCCTCATATCCGACGAACCCGCCTACGACGTGACGATCCACTACGGCGTGCTCAGCATGGACGATGACTACCTCGCGAATTTGACGCGACGCGTCCTTCGCGAGCCGACCATGCTCGCGAGGCCCAAGGCGCAGGCAACAGCCGAGGCTCGTCGAGCGGTTCGCGAGCAGATCGCCGCAATGTGGGTGAAGTTGAGCCGGGCAAGCGGAGTCTCGACCGCGGAAATATGCGTGCGGCGCGACGAAATATGCCGGCGCGTCGAAGCACTTCGAAGCCACTTGTGGTCGGTCCGGGCCGCGCGGGGCTTCGACGAGTCGCCGTCCGATGTGCGACTTCGCGAAGATGACATGCGGCACAGCATTCTACGTGACGTGTCGCCCGAGGTTCGTGCAAAGATCGAGCTCGAACTGGCCGACGCCCCGTACCTGCGCATCGAGCCGTCCGTTCGCCGTGCGACTGTCGCCGGGATCGATTCGCGGCCGGTGTGCCACCTGCTTGGACGAATGGGGGAAGTATCGGCCCGGCAAATGGAGACGGATCCCGCCCGAGATGATGAACGCGGCCGGTACCTGCCGGGCGAACTCGTCGGGACGAGCGGCGTGGAGCGCGCGGCCGAGCGGCTCTTGCGGGGTGATCGCGGAACGCGGCAGCGCGACCTCGACGGTCGCGTGATCTCCCAAGACGACGCCCGCGATGGAAGTGACGTGCGTCTGACCATCGACCTGGATTTGCAGCGACGGATCGAAGATGTGCTGAACGAGGCGGTAGCCGCGCATCCTCCCGCAACCGGTGCATCATGCGTGGTGATTGACGTCTCGACGCGCGAAGTCCTTGCGCTTGTCAGCGTTCCGACTTTTGACCCGCGCGAATATGGAAAGCGCTATGCTGAATGGCGCGACGACACCAAGGCACGGCCACTTCTGTTTCGCGCGGTCGCGGAGGAGTACCCGCCAGGGTCAATTTTCAAGCCGCTGGCACTGTTGGCGGGGACGGCCAGTGGCGTGATCGATCCTCGCGCGCGTGTCGATTGCCGCGGGCGTCTATTCGAAGGCGTCGACGCCTGGTTTTGCTGGACGCAATGGCGCGAGCTGCCGCCACACGGCTCCGTCGATGCGATCGAAGCCATTCAGCACAGCTGCAATATTTATTTCTACACCCTGGGGCAGCGCGTCGGCGCCGCGCGACTGACGGAGTTTTATCGTGCGGCGGCGCTGGGCGTCGTGACCGGCGAGCCGGACGCGGGAATCGGCCTCATCGAGGCTCGCAACGGATACATCCCAACCGAAGCCGAGGTCAAGAGGCGACGGAAGCGAGGTTTCGACGTGGCGGACGGGCGAAACTACGCCTTGGGGCAGGGCGAAGTGCAGGTGACACCGCTTCAAGCCGCCAACGCGTACGCAACGATTGCAAGTGGCGTGTATCGCGAACCGGTGTTGTTCCGAGCGGACAGCGCGATCGCCCCTGCGTCGCCAACCAAGTCGATCGCTGGAGTGCGACCGAGCGATTGGGCGGTGGTCCGCGAAGGGCTCTATCGTTGCGTGAACGAGCCGGGCGGCACCGCCTACGAGGGGGCACGCCTCGACGAATTGCTGATCTGCGGGAAGACCGGAAGCGCTGAGGCGGTCCCGCGCGTTCTGACTTGGCGAATCAAGTTTCGAACGCCGGACGGGCAATTCGTTGAGATCGAAGCTCCGACGGTCGAGTCAGCTCGTGAACAGCTTCACGCGACAGCCGACTGGGAAGTCGTCGATCGCAAAGCGGTAAAGCGCTGGCCTGTGGTCGAGGAGGGGCGCGGCAAGATGCCAACGCACGCGTGGTTTGCCGGGTTCGCGCCACGCGAGGAACCGCGTATTGCACTCGCCCTCGTCATTGAGTACGGGGGGAGCGGCGGGAAGGTCGCCGCGTCGGTCGGCCGACATATCTTTGAACTGTTGCTGGACAGTCCACAGGAATATCTCGTGCGCGACGCGGCACAGGAGGGCCGACATCGCCGTCCTCGCATCGAGCCCACGCAGGAAGTTGAATAAGGTGGAACCCGACCTGCGAGAACCGTGGCTGCCGGGTTCGGCGTGGACACTGCTGCTGTCGGTCTTCGCGCTGAGCGTGCTGGGAATCGTGAGCATCTATGTCGGCGAGGCTCATGCGGAAGGCGGTCCGGTCAGCACGCTGCGGCAGACGGCGTACCTCGCGGCGAGTCTGATTGCGTTCATCGTCGTTGTGGCCGTGGGGTATCAACGGCTGGCCGGGTGGGCCTATGTGCTCTACTGGTTCACGATCGCCTTCCTCATCCTGTTGTTGGTCGCAAAAAAGGTCTCGCTGTCGCCGATCATCGTTCCCAAACGAAATGCATATCGATGGATTATGTTCGGACCGGTGCAGCTCCAGGTATCGGAGGTCGCGAAGATCGCGTGCGTGGTGGCGCTGGCGGCTTATTTGCGATTCAAGAGCAGTCATCGCTCGCTGTTCGGCCTGACTGCGACCCTGTTGATCGCGCTCCTGCCGACCGGGCTCGTACTTGTCGAACCGGACCTGGGAACGTCGCTGCTCTTTCTTCCCGTCTTCGTTGCGATGGTTTTCGCTGCGGGGGCCAAGCTCCGACATCTCGGCCTGGTGCTGGGAGCCGGAGTGGTCATTGCGGTGGGGTACTACCAGTCGCCGTTGATGTCGGCGTATCAAAAAGTGCGGGTCGAGGCGGTGTTTCGCCAGGCCGACGAGAACCAGGCGTGGCATATGGCGGCGGGTTACCAGCTGCGACAGTCAAAGATCGCGATCGGTAGCGGCGGCCTCCTGGGGGCAGGGCTCGATCCGTCGCCCTTCTTCAGACACAAGCTGCTGCCGGAGGAGCACAACGACTTTATCTTTGCGGTGGTAGCGCATCAGTGGGGATTCCTGGGGTGCGTCGCTTTCATTGGATGTTATGTGCTGGCGATCACGACTTGCCTGCTCATTTCGTCGAGCACGCCCGATCCATTCGGGCGGCTGATTGCCGTGGGCGTCGCGGCGATGATTTTCGCGCAGACGATCGTGAACATCGGGATGACGATTGGCCTGCTACCTATTACGGGGATGACGCTGCCGTTCGTGAGCTTCGGCGGGAGCAGTCTTATCGCGAACTACGTCGCAGTGGGGCTGGTGTGCAGCGTGGCGCGGCGAAGGCCGATCCTGGTCACGCGCCGGGCGTTTGAGTTTGTCGACGACGATTTCGTCGAATGAGCGGTAGTTCACATCCGCAGCGGTGAGTCCAGACGCTTCAGCCGTTCGTTCTCTTTGTCGCGAAGCTCCCGCATCGTCAGGATTGGCAGGCCGAAGCGATCGAAGAGCTTTTTGCGGTCGGCGAGAAGTGCGGGGTGGTCCGTGAGATAGCTCGGAGATTCCTTGCTGACCGAGAGCAGGTATTCGAGGAACAGGTCGCGGCCGTCGCCGGCGGTGTAGCGATTCTCGAAGTCCGCGGCGTATTCAGCGGCGCTGAGGTCGTACTGGTCGCGGGCGTACGCCAACAGGCGAGCGCGATACTCTTGATACGCATCGAGGTCGGTCGTGCCGCGCCAGAGCGAGAGAAGCGAGCGGAGAATTCGCATCGGCGGATTATACCCTGACGGCGAATGCCGAACGCTTACAATCCGGCCGGCATGACGGACCTCGAGCAACTGACGGCCACGCTTGCGACGCACGCGGCGCGCGATGACGCGTCTGCCGAGTGGCCCGCGGCGAGCATGGCCGCTCTTGCATCGGCCGGTGCGGACCGCTGGGTGATCCCACGCGAGTACGGCGGGAACGGGTGGACCCCGGCGCAGATTCTGGCGGGCTACGAGGCAGTCGGACGCGGCCAGATGGCCGCCATCCTGATCCTGACGCAGCGCGATGCAGCGTGCGATCTGATCGTCGCCAGCCCGAACGATGAATTGAAGCGAGAATGGCTGCCTCTGCTGGCTCGCGGCGACGCGTTCACGACGGTAGGGATCGCCCAGGTGACGACTTCGCACCAAACGGGGCCTCCCGCCATGACCGCGGTGCCAAGCGGCGACGGCTTTCGGCTGCGCGGCTTCATGCCGTGGGCAACGGGCGCCGATCACACCGACTTCATCGTAACCGCGGCCGTACTTCCGGACGGTATGCAGGTCCTGGCAGCCGTGCCGCGCGATCAGTCCGGCGTGCGGGTCGAACCGCCGTTGCAGTTGATGGCGCTCTCATGCACGCGTACCAGCCGTGTCATCTGTGACAACGCGCACGTGGAGAAGCGATGGATTCTCCGTGGCCCGGTCGAGAAAGTGCTCGCCATTCGATCGACCGTCAAGCCGATGGTCGTCTCATCATCGGGGCTTGGATTGGCGGGAGCATTGGTCGATCAGATTTCCGTGTATCAACTCAAGAATCCACCCGAGTTGACGGAGACGATTGCGCCGCTGCTCGATCGTTTTCGGGATCTGCGCAAGCGGCTCTACTCGGCCGCGACTGACCTCGAATCGCTGGGAGTCGAAGGCCCATCCAGCGAGCTTCGGGTCGAGATTAATGATATGGTGATCCGTTTGGCTGTCACCGCACAAACCGTAGCCAAGGGGACCGGTTACGTCGTCGGCCACACGGTTGAACGTCTGGTCCGTGAAGCCATGTTTTTCCTAGTTTGGTCGGCTCCCGACAAGATCCGCGTCGAAACACTGGCTCGTCTGTCAGCGACTACCGCGTGCTCGTAAAGAGTCGGAGCTTTGAATCATCCTGATCGGCCGATATAATGATGGTGATGTCACGCCGTCGACTCATCGGTTGCCTGCTGCTCGGACTGCTCGGTCTGACAGCCAGCGGCGCGACCCTCGAGTGGCATCACCCCGACGCGTGTAGTTCAACTCACAGTCAATCGTCTGATTGCCGGACGTGTTATCTCATCATGGTCGGCCGAACGGCGGTAGCGGAGACGCCGCTGATCGCACCGATCGGTGATGAGTTCGTATGCCTGACCCCCTCGAACACGCACGCTGTACCCCTCGTCAGTAACCACCACACGTCGGCAGCGCCCCGCGCGCCTCCTGCCATCTAATCACATCGGTCCCATGGCCGGCCGATCCGCGACCGGATGTCGCGACGTTGGCGCGATCGATCTGCGATTGATGCTGCGCTGATGCGCGAATCCAGCCCGTTTCGGACGGCGCGTTTCGTCCGTTCTCTCACATTGCGCTCACACGAAAGGAGCCCGCCATGAAACGGCGAGGTTTCACACTGATTGAACTACTGGTCGTGGTGGCCATCATCGCGGCGTTGATTGGAATTCTATTGCCGAGTCTCGCCAGCGCGAGGGCGGCCGGGCAGAGCACGAAGTGCCTCGCGGCGCTGCACGATATCGGCACGGCATTGCAGTGTTACCTGAACTGCAATGACGATCGGTTTCCGCTGTCGCAGGCACATGGGGGATATCAGCCCGGTACAGCGTGGCTCGACACGCTGGCGCCGCACACGCAAATGACTCTGCAGTATCGATGCCCGACAGATCGGGCGAGCAACTTCGATGCGCCGAATCCGGCGGTGCGGCGAGTTACGAGCTACGGCGTCAACGTTTTTCTGCAGCCCAACGCGGATGACTACGTGCCGAGCAATCCGACGGGAATTCCGCCGTTCGGGCACATCAATGCGACGCAGCTTCGCGACAGCAGCCGATGGGTGTTCGCGGCGGAGCTGGCGGAAGCCGACAAGAACAACAACCCGATTTATCCCGATCACTTTCACGCGGACGAGTGGGGCACCAATCCGTTCACGGGGTACGGCGGCGCCGATCCACAGTATGACCTGGCGCTGCGACGACATCAGGAAAGGGCAAACTATCTTTTCACCGACTCCCATGCCGACCGCACCGCGTTCGAGCAGCTCTTCCGGGTGAGCCCGGATGGGCAAGCGCTGGAAATCAATCGCTTCGATCCTGGTTTCCCGCACACCGACCAGGGGTGGTTCAAACCCACGGAGGACACGCCGTGAGAAGGAACTGCCTGACTGATTTGATCATTGCGGCGGCGGCTTTTTGGTGCGGGACGGCGTTCGCACAGAGCCATCTTGTCGTTGGCCAGGGTCCGCCCGCTGGAACACCGTTCAAACTGTTTACCAGTGGTTCGCTGAACGGCGCCTCCGGACATGGACCGTCGATCGCGGCGGGTTCGATTCAGCCCATCGTGCGTATCAATCTGGTCAGTTCGTACGCGCAGCCGCGTTTCGGCGGCTATTCATTCAGCACGGCCGGTTTCAGCGATCTTGGACTGGACTACGCAGCTTCGCCGTACAACCTCGATATCAACCTGCTGCCCGGCCCGCCGGCGAACTTCAGTGTCCGGCTCAAGCGATTGGCGTACAGCCTCCCGAGTGAGTTCTCGGTTTACAACCCGTCGGGCACGCCGCAGATGGTTGAGAATGAGAACGAGTACGCCTACGGCACGGCGGGCAACGGGGGGCATGTGCATCCACTATGGCTGATGCGACGGCCGGGGCTGATGCGCTGGGACATGCAATTCACGTCGGATCAGTGGATCAATTCCGATCCCTATTTCTTCTATTTCACGACCGTCCCGGGGCGGGGGACGTTTGTGCCGCTCAATCTGAGCGGGCTGTTCAATGCGGATGTCGTGGACAGCGATGGCGCGGACACCCCTTCGTCCTTCGACAGTGCGGGCAACAGTTGGGTGTTGAACGGCAACTACGGGACGACGTCGGGGCTACCGGCGAGCGGGCAGCTCGGCGGCTTTCAACTGGTGGGGCTGGCGGGATCGAGCAACAACTGCCTGTTCGACAATGGCACGCAGTCGCTGGCGAGTACGCTCGATCTGCAGGCCGGCGGCCAGGCGGACTCGTACCTGAGCGTTGAGTTTTTGGTCGGGGGTGCCGGGTCGTTCACAACAGCGGATTCAATCGGTGTCACATTCACGTACACGGACAACTCGACCAAGGCGATCGCGATTCAGCAGGGCTCGGCGGCGTGGCTGCCGTACCGGCCGATCGACACGTGGCAGCAGGGCGCGACGCCGCGGCCGTGGACGGCGGTTGGGCGAAGCGGGGATCGGACGCTCGGGTTTGCGCGGAGCACGGGTGCGGCAATCGACGTCGCAGCGGGCGAGAGTTTTTTCTTGTTCCGGGCGTGCTCGCCGCTCGATTCGACGAAGACGCTGAAATCGATTTCATTCGCCGACTACACGGGCAGCAATCGCGTCGGCATCTTCGCCATCCTGGCGATTAAGAAAGCGCCGCTCGTGATCGCGACGAACTCGCTCCCGGCAGCGCACGAAGGGCAACCGTACTCGTTCGCGGTGACGGCCGATGGGACGCCGCCGTTCAAGAACTGGGCGGCAACCGGTCTGCCAGGCGGACTGACCATCGACACGAGCAGCGGCGCGATCTCGGGCACTCCGGCGGCGGGCACCGCCGCGGAGTCGCCCCATTTGATCAACCTTTCGTGCAACGACAGCATCAACGACTTCGACGTGAGCTATCCAATCGAGACGGCGAATCGCACGCTGAGCCTTGTGATCCTGCCGGGGTCCGTGCCGGGCGACATCGACGGTAACGGTGTCGTCAACGGGGCGGATGTCACGCTCTTTGTTCGAGTGTTGGCGGGGCTGGAGACGAACGCGACCTACGTGCAACGGAGCGACATCAACGGAGACACAATTGCGAACGGGCGCGATGTGCAACCGTTTGTCGCGTTGATGCCGTAATTGAAAAGCCATTCAACTCAGGAGGTTAGGATGAATCGATCGATTCGTAGAATGACTTGCTTGTTAGCCTGGTCCGCAGTGCTGCCGATGGCGACGGAGGCCCGTGCGGGTACTGGACACACGGATTGGGCCGTAGCTCAGGACGGATCGCCGCTGCATACGCTCTTGATTCTCGGTGATTTGAAGATTCTTGGCGGCGAGGAGCGGATCGAACTGCTGCCAGGCGAAGGGATACTTGACGAGCTGTTCGTCAACCAAGAGCCGGGCTGGGCCAGTATTGAAGCCGTCGACCCGCCCGACGCGTTCATGCTGTTGCCGGGGAGCAACACGTCACTGAAGCGGATCAGCTTCGATCCGGGCTTCGGGATGTATGACCCGTTCAGCGGGCAACCGATTCTAGAGACGAACGGCTCAACATTCCCTTTCGGGGCCACACCGGACGGGCAATTTCACCTCGACATTTTCTACGCCGGCAACGGTCCGGTTGGGTCGCTGTATTCTGCCACGTTTCAACTCGTTGATCCGTCCGGACTGCAATCCGACTCGGCCCCATTCACGCTTGGGTTCGTGGTGGTACCCGAGCCGACGATGCTCGCCTTGGTCTGTCTCGGGGTAACGGCAATGATGCGACGGACCCGCGCCGTCAGTCGCGCAGGTCCTTGGGCATCTCTCGGTCAATCAACCTGTCCGGTTTGAGGTCGGCCGGCGCCTGGCCAAGATCGGCCGGAGGCGGATGGCGCTTGAGTTCGTCGGCGCTGATCACGGACAGCACGGCGCAAAGTCCCCATGCAATGAACATGAGTACGCTCCAGAGCAGACGACCGACGCCGGCGCCATGGGTGAGCGCGTAGCCGAAGTAAACAAACCAAAAGACGGTGCCCGCGCCGGCGACCGCCAGGGCCGCCGCCCCGCTGCGGCGCTTCTCGGCCTGGAGCCCCAAGCCAAGCACCGCCAGCGCAAGGCCTCCGACAAACGAGACACAGACCGCCGACATGGACCAGAGTCGCGAGCCATCAGCTGCACGCACGATGTCTCCGAACGATTCGGGCTGGGACGTGGGCCGAATCCGCTCATCCGTCAGGCCGGCGAACGACCACCAGCAGCAGGTGCCCAGTGCGAGGATGACGCCGATCAGTTGCAGCACGAGACCGCTGGCCTGTGCGAAAGCCCTGGGAGATGGGGGCGACGACGGCAGCTTCTCCGGGCGATTCATGTCAGAGCGTCTTTGATGAACGAGCCCGTACCACTCGCGCGAGAATACCGACGGCGGTCAGCGTTTTGGTACATCGCTGCGAAGCTGGCGAGCCTCCTCGGCTTTCTTCTGGAGCTTCTGCAGCCAATTCGGCGCGGGGCCGCCCGCGGGCGGTGGTTTTCGCGGCTTGAGAAGCTTCCCCTCGGCGTCAAGTTTCTTCAGCTGCTCGCGTATGTGGTGCTGCTCCAACATGCCAAGGAGACTGCTCGTGAGGATGTAGACCGAGAGACCGCTGGGGAAGTTGTAGAACATGAGCGAGAAGAAGATGGTCATGTAGCTCATCATCTTCTGTTGCATTTCCATCTGGTCGGCCATGCTCGGCTTGCCGTCGGGCGAGGGTGTGGATGGCGGCGGCGGTGTTGCGGGCCGCGACATCTTCATCGAGTACTTCTGCTGCCACCACATGGTGACACCCATGAGGATGGGCAAAATGTTGAGCGATGAGATTGGCCCGATCATGAAGGAATCGGACAACAGCGGAATCTTGAACGCGTAATTGGGGAAGCTGATGACCGCGTCAGGGGCCGCGAGATCGGGGATCCACCACTGGAGCGGAACGAACGGTTCATGGCGCAGCGCGATCGATGAATTGAGCGTCGACCAGAGGGCAACCCAGACCGGCATCTGAAGCAGCATCGGCAGGCAGCCCAAGATCGAGCCGGCGGCCGGATTGACGCCCTCGGAACGATATAGCTCGAGCATTTCGGCGTTGAGCTTCGGCTTGTCGTTTGCGTATTTCTGTTTCAGCGCCTCAAGCTTCGGCGCGAAGCTGGCCATCACTTTCTGAGTCTTGAACATCTGCGTCTGGCCCCGCTTCGTCAGCGGGTGCAGCAGGGAGCGGACGATGAGCACCAGAATAATGATGGCAAATCCGTAGTTGTGCTGCCCGGGGAGGATGCGATGGAGGAATGAAAACAGCCAGGCGATGCCGGTTGCAAGCCAGTCGAAAGTGCATGGCGAGCGATCTGCGGCGTAAATCTTGTCAAACTGAAAACGCGCAGCGAGAGGATCAGCGGAAAGATACTTTGGATCCCGAGCCCCCATGTAACAGTTGAAGCTGCACGCGAACTTTGACTTCGGCATGAGCGGTGTGGGTGGCGCGATAACCCATTCAATCGTCAGATCGCCGCGCTTGGGGTCGATCGTGTCGACGCCGACCATTGTGCGCGCCGATACTTTGCGAACGAAATCCGCCGTCGTACCGGAGCCGCCCGGGATCGGGGCCATGATGCAGCCAAAATACTTGTTGGCCACTGCGGCCCACGTGACGCTTGCGCCCTCGCGCGAAAGCGGCAGGTCGTGGTCTTCGGCCCGCCAGACCTCCTGACGGGTATGGGCCTTGATCTTGCCGTCGCTCATGTAGTTGTATGCATGGCGATCGTCCCAGCGCATGTCTTCCTGCTTGAAACCGAGCGGCCCGGATTGGACGAGCGTAAAATTCTGCTGCGTGTCGGCGACGTTCTCGACCTCAAAATCGAGTGAAACGGCGCGGATGTTGTGCTGCAATCGATAGGTCTTGCGAATTTCGAGCGATGGAACACCGTTGCGCAGAACGGTGGTCGAGAAACGCACCGCCTCGCCATCCTGTTCCGGCAGCCGCGATGCCGTCCAGAATACGTCGGAGAGGTCGAGGTCGACTTTTTCCCCCACGAGGACGAGGCGGCGTGTTGATAGCGAATCGATGAGCTGCCCGTTGGCTGGATCAACGACCGGTCGCAGCAGATTGTAGTTGTCGGGCTTTGCATTTCGTCCGCGCGCGACAGAGTTACGTGCATCGGTAAGCTGGGCATCAACGATCGCCGCGCCGCGCGGACTCAATGCGAGAAAAAGGTAGTAGGGGTTCTGTGATTCCGCGTTACGGGGGGTGTCGATGCCCAGCGTCAGAGTCTCGTCCGAGGCGCCGCTCGCCACCGAGTATCCGACCGGGCCGGTCGTCGTCGGCGTGCTACTGCTATTCGGAGCCGCGACGGCCGGCGTCGCGCTCGTCGGTGTCACTTCCACCGCGGAAGGCGCCGGTGCCGCCGGTTGCGTGGCGGGCGGCGGCGGCGGATAGAGTTTCCTCGTGACTTGCATCCATCCAAATAGGAGAAACATGCAGACGACGGTGGCGATCAGGACTCGTTTGGAATCAGGATTCATGTGGTCTTTCGAGAGCGGGTCGGTCTAACCGAACAACCTTGGGTCAGCGGCCCTCATACAGCCGCGTGCCCAGAAAGTCGTCCAGGTTGGGATTGGCGATGATCTTCTTGGCTGCCGTATCGATGTCATACTCAAGCCGAATGAACTCGACTACGTCGTCGGCAACGACGACGTAGCTGGCGCGCGGGTCGCGATCGCGCGGCTGGCCAACGCTGCCGACGTTGATGATGACTTTCTCCTCACCAATGGTGTACTTGCCGCCGTCCATTTCGAATGGCGGCTCGAAATAGGGATCGTCAACAAAAACGCCGGGGACGTGGGTGTGGCCGACGAAGCAGGTGGTCTTGTCCATCCGCTCGAAGTTCGCGAGCAACTTCTGCGGATTCGTGTAAACGTCGTCTGGAAACAGGTACTCGTTGATCGGCTTGCGCGGCGAGCCATGGACGAAGAGCATGTCTCCAACCGTGTAGCGCACCGGGAGGCCGCCGAGAAACCGCCAGCGCTGGTTGCGGGCCGGGCTGTGGTCGCCGTTGTCGAGCGCTTCGCGTGTCCAATACGCCGCCTTCTCGGCTGCAGCATTGAAGTTGGTTGGCTCATAGAAAACCGCGTGATCGTGGTTGCCGCAAAGACTGACGACCGTACGCTGCATGACAAGGTCGACGCAGCCGGCCGGGTCGGCCCCGTAGCCGATTACGTCTCCGAGGCACATGATCCGCTCAATCTGACGACGATCGATATCCGCGAGCACGGCCTTGAGTGCTTCGAGGTTGGAGTGAATGTCCGAGATGATCGCAAATTTCACGGGCGTCGCCTGATTATCACGAGAGGCCGCCGGTCCGCGGACACGTCCGCACGGGTCTAAGCGGGAGTCGCCTTGTCGGCTTCCTCGATCAGCATGACTGGAATGTCATCGCGAACCGGAAAGCGCAGCCCGCATCCACCATTTGTGCAGACGAGGCGAGCTTCATTCTTGTCACCGACGCGGACGTCGCGCGGCTCCACCTTGGACTTGCACGCGGGGCAGACGAGTATTTCAAGCAATTCGGCGTCAATCATCGTGCGCAAGTCCAGCCGGGGCGACCACGTATGACGCACCTGCGTCAGACGCGAGGGGTAAATGCTAGGAATGGGTGGCGAGCCTGTCAAATCAGGCCGGGGATCAGCAAGCTATCGGTTGGCTGCCATCCAGAGCTTGATGGTCAGCAATCCGAGAAGCAGCGGCGGGCGGAGTAGCGGCCGGACAAGCCACGAGCTGGCGCGCCGGCGCAGATTGGAGAACAAATCGCCATGCGCGACAGCTCGGGTCGGCGCTTCAGCGAGCGCGGCGCGGCAGGCCAGTTCGATCGACTTACGATCAAACCAACGATCAAACTCGGGGAACGGGTCGAGCAGTGTTTCGACGAGGTACTTTTGAAACGGGCCGGCCTCACCCAGCACGCGTCGCCATTTCACCCGGCCGGAGCGCGTGGCATAGGGCACGGCGTCGAGGTCGGGAGCGATCTCGCGCACGCAGGCACGAAGCGACTCTTTCTTTACCCGCCGTACCGGCGGAGTGGCGGCGGCTACTTCGATCAACCGCGCCGAAAGGAGCGGACTGACCGCGTCGAGACGTCGACGCCACAGCGCTTTGGGACCGGTGAGCAGTCGCGGCAATCGCACCTGCCAATAGAGCCGATCGTGAAGGTCCTGCGGTGCAAGTCCGGAGTCGACGTCGGAGAGCAGTTGATTGAGCCGCTCGCGGTACTCAGCGATGGCTGGCTCGGCCGCGTCGCGGCTCAGGAAGAATCGTGCCAGTCGCAACGCCGCGCCGCTTCGAAGCGTTTGAACGCCAATACCCTCAACGGCCTCGTCGACCGAGCCCACTGCGCCCTCGCCGCGATAGCACTCGTCTCCGAATAACACGGCGTCGTAGTGCAGGGCCAGTTCGTCCCCCAGGCGGCGGCGATCGGCAAAACCGCCGAGATGGCCGACCAGTCCGTCGGACGCCTCAACGAGTGCCGCAGCTTCGCCGGCGAGCGTCGACCAGGAGAGGCGATGCTGCTCCTGCGGAACGCCGCATTTCTCTGCGACCACCCGGGCCGTGCCCATGTCGCTCTCGGGCGTGTCCTCATCGAGATAGGACCACGTAATCGTCGGAAGCTTGAGCCCCGCTCGGCGCGCAGCGGCGAGCATCAGACGCGAATCGACCCCGCCGCTCAGCGCGATGGCCGGTTTTGCGAATGGTCGCACGTGTCCGCGAATGGCCGCTTCGACAGCATTGGCAACGTCGCTGTTGCTCGGCGGCGTCTGTCTTCCGAAGGCGGGTGTCCAATAGCGAGTCACTCGCGTCGCCTTCACATCGAACTCGACGCGCCGGGCCGACGAAACGGCGCGGACACCGCGCCAGTAGGTCATCTCGTCGAAAAAGTAGCTGTTGAGCAGCATCGAAGGCAATGCGGCCGGGTCGATCTCGCCGTGGAGCGATGCATCGGCGCGAAAGCTCTTCAACTCAGAAGCGAGCAAAAGGCCCGCATCATTCCACGCAGCGAACAACGGCCGCGAGCCCGCGCGGTCGGTGATGGCGACGCCGCGGCGGCCCTTCGGATCAATCACGAAAATGACGAACGAGCCGTCCAGCCGTTCGAGCGTGTCCAAACCCGCGCGGCGATACTGCGCTGCCAGTTCGGCCGCTGATGTTGGCCCTTCGATGATGTAACCATCGAGCAGAAGGATGATTTCATCACTGACGTGGCATGCCGCATTATCCGCTGCAAGCCAAGACGCTTCTGCAATGGAACACCAATTGCCGTCAGCGAGCGTGCGTGTTTTTGCGCCCGATCGCTCGAGCGGACCGAGCGCCGCGGCAAGTCGTTCGCGCGGCGATTGCTTTCCATGCCAGTCGACCGCGACAACGAACGATGACATTTAACGCGGCCTCGCCTAATTATAATTTCGAGAACGCGTCCAATGCGCGATGAATATGCTCCGGCTTGTGCGCGGCGGAGATCTGGACGCGGAGACGGGCCTTGCCCTCCGGTACAACGGGATAGCCGAAGCCGATCACGAACACACCGAGTTCGAGCAGTCGTTTGCTGGCAGCGATGGCTTTGGCAGTCGGGCCAAGAATAATCGGTGTGATCGCGCTCGGCCCTTCCATGGCCTCGAAGCCGCGCTGCTTGAGCCCGTCACGCATCATTCGCACGTTCGTCCTGAGTCGTTCGACGCGTGCGGGGTCTCGCATGAGGATGTCGACCGACTTCTCGGCGATTGCCGCTCCCGCCGGAGGCAGTGCGTTGGAGAAGAGCTGCGGTCGCGACTTCTGCACCATCAACTCGATCACGCTCTGCGGCCCGGCGACGTATCCGCCCGCCGCGCCGCCGAGCGTCTTGCCGAGCGTGCCCGTCATGATGTCGATCTGGCCGTGCAAGCCGAAATGTTCCGCCGTGCCGCGGCCGGTGGCGCCGACGACGCCGACTCCGTGGGAATCGTCAACGACGAGCATGGCCTCGTATTGACGGCACAAGGCATGGATTCGATCGAGTGGAGCGAGCGAACCTTCCATGCTGAAGACGCCGTCGGTCACCACGATCTTGTAGGGCTTCGAAGCGAAGGTCTTGAGGCGTTTCTCCAACTCGGCCATGTCGGCGTGCGGATAGACGGCCGATTCGGACTGCTTGTTGATCTGTCGACCGAGACGTATCGCATCAATAATGCTCGCATGGTTGAGTTCGTCTGAGATTGCGACAACGTCGCCTCCGCCGGCCGCCATCAGCGTGGGCAGGATCGCCTCATTCGCGTTCCAACAGCTTACATAGGTGGTTGCGGCTTCGGTGGCGGAGAGGACGGCCAGCTTCTTTTCCAGTGTACGGTGGTAGTCGAATGTGCCGCAGATGAATCGGACCGAACCGGTGCCCGCGCCCCACTTGCGACCGGCCTCGACACCGGCGGCGACGACTTCAGGATCGTTGGCAAAGCCGAGATAGTCGTTGGAGCAAAGCAATACGACTTCACCAATACCGTCGAGGACCGCGGTCGGTCCCATCGGCGACCGGAGCGTCTGGAGATGCTTGAACTGCCCCTGGTGCCGCATGGCGTCGAGGTCGGCGTTGATTTTCTCGAGCAGCGTCATCGAGACTCCGGGACGGTCACTTGCCGGCAGCAGGTTGCGACGTCGCGCGCTCGCGCTGTTCGGCGGTTGCCAGGTTGTAGACGCGGAGTTTCATCTCGCTGAACAATTCATCGAGCGGCCGGTAAAGTTCGGCAAGTACCGCGGCTCGGAACTCTCCGTCCGCCAACTTGTTGGCTTCGTCGATGTCGGGCTTGATTCCGGCGAGAATTGCATCAGCCCGCTTGACGCTTTCCTTTGCGACGCCTCGCGCCGCAAAGGTCTGATTCTCGTCAAGGCCGAGACGGCTGATCACGCCGTCGACGTACGCGGTCCATTCGCGCGGCGGCGGAGCGCTGGGGAAAAACTGGACGATTTCGACCTTGACCGCGTCGGCCGGTTCGAGCTCGCGCGGCAACTCCTTCGCTCCGTCAAAGAGTCCGGCCTTCTGGAACAGACGATAACGGTTCAGAACGAGGATCGCGCGGGCATCGGGTGTTCCAGGGGCAAAGTCTCTCAGCTTGGCGCCCGGCGGCGGCATGGAATATCGCCGTCGAGCGTCAACGATGGCACGCCCCGCACTTGCGTATTGATCCGGCGGAACGAGATTTGCAATCGCCGCGGCGAATGGACGAATTTCGAGCGGCGCTGCGAGGTAGATGTCTTCAAGTTGGCCAAAGAGGAACGCCAGGCGGCGCTTCTGCCGCAGCGTGATCGGCTCACGGTGCGAATCGATTTCGTCGACTTCGTCGATGGACTTGAGCCGGCTTGTTCGGGATTCACGATCGGCGCGAGCATTGTCCTCTACGAGCCGATCGAGCGTGGTTCGAAGTTCTTCGGCCTGCTTGGGATCCAGCTTGAACGCCGGAATCAGTGCGTCTGCGTAGCGTTTCGCCATCGCACGCGACTGCTCTTCCACGGCCAAGTCCGCTGGAGCCGTCGTCTGAGCGCTCGCACCGGCGACAGCCAGCATCACGAATCCGATTACAATACGATCTTGCTTCATTGCACCTCACCTTGAGGATCGATTCTGGCGTCGCGGCGGCTCGCGGGCAAGCGTCACACCTCAGTCCAGCCGCCCGGGGTCGAATAGACGGGCGCATTCCTGCCGGCAGTACCGATCTGTCATGCCCGCAACATAGTCGCAGATGACGCGCGGGGCGCCCTGCTCGGCGATCCGCTCGAAGTATCGCGGAGGGAGCAGGTTGGGCTCCGCGGTGTAAGCGGCAAAGAGTTCCCGAATCAGCCGACGGGCCTTGGAGTCCATCCGCACGACCTGGTGGTGGCGATAGACGTGCCGCCGCAACAGCCCCTGAAGGTCGGCGAGCCGCCGCTCCATGTCGGAAGAAAAGGCGATCAGCGGCCGCACGGCTCCGCGAACATCGTCGAGTGTCTGAACGCTTGCGGCGGCAATTCGCGAGGCGCTCTCCGTCACCACGTCGGCAGTCAGTCGGTCGCCGAGCGCATCGAGGATCGGGCGCCGCACGGCGGCGATTGGCGCCCGGGGAAACTCTTCACGAATCGATGCCGCCGCTTCACGCCACAGTTCGCAACCCGCCAAAGCGTCTTCGGCGAGCATACCCTGCATCAGGCCGTCCTCGAGATCGTGGACGCTGTACGCGATCTGGTCGGCGAGGTTGGCGACCTGGCCCTCCAACGGCGGCAGACGGCCGGTGTCGAACAGCTCGCGAGTCGCGGGGTCGCCTGGCGGGCCGACGGCCTCGGGCTTGTCGAACGGCGTGCAATGCTTGATGAGACTCTCGCGAAGTTCGAACGAGAGGTTCAGGCCGCGAAACGCGGGGTACGGATGTTCGAGGTAGTCCACGACTCGCAGCGACTGCACGTTGTGCTCGAAACCGCCGTGGGCGGCCATCAGCTCGGCGAGGGCTTTTTCGCCTGCGTGGCCGAAGGGAGAGTGTCCAAGGTCGTGGGCCAGCGCAACGGCGCCGGCCAGCGGGGCGCTCAGACGAAGTCGCGACGCTAGACGCTGGGCGTGGGCGACAACTTCCAGAGTGTGAGTCAGTCGGGTGCGGAAGTGATCTCCCTCGTGGGTGACGAAGACCTGCGTCTTGTGCATCAGGCGCCGGAAGGCCGTGCAGTGGAGGATTCGGCGACGATCCAGCTCGAAGGGTGGATCGCTGCCCGGCTGCTCGGAGTGACGACGGCCGCGCGATTGCAATGCATGCACCGCGTAGCTAGCCAAAACGGGCGAATCGGTGTTGGTCGAGGATGCGCTCATGAGGATCGAGGGGCTGCAACGTGAGGTAGTCCGAGCTCGACTGACGCCTGGCGCAACTGTCCATAGAGCGTGTCGATCGATTGCATGATGACGCGGACGTCGGAGCAGACGCTCATGAAGTTGGTGTCGCCGCCCCAGCGCGGCACGACATGTAGGTGCAGATGATCGGGCAATCCGGCTCCCGCGCAGCGGCCGAGATTGATTCCGATGTTGAAGCCGTGGGGCTCGATGGCGCGCGTCAGAACGGCTTGCGCGTCGGCGGTCAGTTGCATGAGTTCGAGTTTCTCGGCGTCGTCGAGGTCGCCGAGGCCGGACTTGTGCCCGCTGACAGCGATTAGAAGGTGGCCGTTGGTGTAGGGATAGCGATTGAAGCAGACGAGCGATCGCGTCGTCCTCCAGAGCACATGATTGTCGGTGTCTTGGGCGGGCGACTTCCAGTACTCGCAAAGGAAGCAACCGCCTTCGGGGCGACCGAGTTCACGAATGTACTCCATCCGCCACGGGGCCCAGATGTTCTTGCTGAACTCGCTCATGGTTCGGCCTGACTCTAGCGGTCCTGTTCTCCGCTCTCAAGAAATCATCTACGCCATCAACGCCAGTCGCAGCATGTTGAGCGCGGCCTTGGCGGTGCGGTCGCGAATCTGTTCGCGGGTCAGGTGGTCGCCGAGGCGGAGTTCACGTACGTCGCAGCCGCTTGGCGATGCCAGCCCGACGTAGACGAGGCCGACGGGCTTGTCGGCGGTTCCGCCGGTCGGGCCGGCGACGCCCGTGACGGAAATGGCGTAGTCGGCGTCGCTGATGCGGCGGCAGCCGGTGGCCATTGATTCGCAGACTTCCTTGCTGACGGCACCGTGGCGGTCGAGCAACTCAGTCGGCACGCCGAGCAGTCGATGTTTCGCCGCGTTGGAATACGTCACGACGCCTTCGAGGAAGTACTTGCTGCTGCCGGAGATGTCGGTGAGGCGCTTGGCGACGAGGCCGCCGGTGCAGGA
>CAZONT010000056.1:0-17194 GCA_964581285.1 uncultured Planctomycetaceae bacterium
TCTTGGCGCCCCAGAAGCTGAGCTGGGTCCAGGGCAGCAGGTAGCCGGTGAAGGCGAGCATGGTGGTGAGCAGGAGCAGCACGACGCCGCTGATCCAGTGAAGCTCGCGCGGCTTGCGAAAGATCTTGAAGTAGGCGACGCGGGCCATGTGCATCATGACCATGACGATCATGACGTTTGCGGTTACGGCGTGAACCCGCTGGATGAGCCAGCCCATCGGCACGTTTGATCGGATGTAGGTGACGCTGTCCCAGGCCCGGGCGGGGTCGGGCTTGTAGTACATCAGCAGCAATGCGCCGGAGAAGACCTGGATGATGAAGCAGAGGAACGACAGGCCGCCGAAGCACGCCGCCCAGCTCAGGGTTCGCGGGACGAGCTTCTTCGTCACGTTTTTTTCGATCAGCGGCGTCAAGTGGTACCGCTCATCGAGGGCGTCGTAGGTGCGCTTCACGAGGTGCATCGAATTCTCCGAGCTCGATCAGCCGATCACGACATTCCCCTCCGCAAGTTGAAAGGGGACGGACTCGAGCGCCTTGCTTACCGGGCCGCTGACGGGCTTGCCCTGATCGTCAAACACCGCGCCGTGGCACGGGCAGCGAAACAGGTGCTTGACGTTGTCCCAGGCGACGATGCAGCCGAGATGGCTGCAAGACGCGCTCAGGACCTTTGGCACGCGGCCGGTGTAGAGGACGACGAGTTGCTGCCCGTCATGATCGATGTAGCGAGCCTGGTCCTCGCTGAGGTCGGTCACGGGGATGCGAATCTGTTGCGAACCGAGCAGGCTGGTCGGTCGGCCGAGGAAGGCGACCACGGGATATCCGACGGCGCCGGCCGACGCGGCTCCCATCCCGACGATGCAGGCCTCGCAAAAACGGCGTCGCGTCGGGTCCGGGTCGGGGGCGTCTTTCAGTTCCATGGAAGCTCTCCGGTCTCAGCGGACACGATCGAGGACCAGTTCGGCGGCCTTCCGGTAGCTGGACATGGCATCCTTGGGCTTGCCGGACTGTTCGAGGATTAATCCAAGCAAGTAGTGTGCCTCCGGGTCATTGGGACGTACGGCCAGCACGGACCGAACCTGCTTTTCGGCCAGCGGAAGCTCGCTGCCGCCGCGAAGGGTCAGCACGGAAGCGAGTCCGATGGCCGCTTCGGTGGAGCCAGGCTCGAGTGCCAGTGCCTCGCGGAAGTGCTTCTCCGCGTCGGGCAGGCGTCTGAGCTGGGCAGCGGATCGTCCGAGTCCGACAACGGCGGGGACGCAGCGGGGGTCGATGGCGAGGGCCTCGCGGTACTTCTCGGCGGCCATGTCGTGCTGGTTGCCGCGGGCGAACTGCCGGGCCAGTTCGGTGAGGCGGATCGCGCGGCGCGAGGCGGAGGACTCCGCCGGGGCAGAGGTCGGATGGATCGCGCTGGAGAAGCGGTCACTGGTGATTTTTCCGGCCGCGAGCAGAACTGCGTCGGTGAGCGTGTCCTTGAATGAGGACGAGAGGCCCGCGAGGACGTGGACGACGTGGCCTTCGGGGTCTATGACGATGACGCTGGGCAGAACCGAGACCTGATAGGCGGCGCAGGCGCTGCGATCCTTGTCGTGGAGGATCAGCTGGCTGACGCCGCGGTCGGCCGCCAGTTTTCGCAAGGTGGCATCATCGGCTTGCTGGGCAACGATCATCGCACAGACCGGCGGAGCGTCGACAAGGCGGGAATCGCGCTGGATTTCAGCGATCGTGCGGCAGGCGCCGAGCGATTTCTCGTGATACAGCTCGCCGAAAAGGAGTACGAACGGTCGGCCGCGTTGGTCGCCCAACCTGAACGGCTTTCCTTCGATACTTTTGAGGTCGATCGGGGGCGGAGTGTCCCCGCGGTGCAGCTGAGTTACGCCGATCGCGGGCGTCGCGGCCAGTCCGACGAGCGCCCAGACCAATGGTGAGACGCGTTGTCGTACGCCGAAACGATTTGAACGAGACGAGTTCATGATGCACCTTGCTTTCCCGGGGCGGCGGCCGAGCCGGATTCGCGGTTGTATTCCTGCGGCTTGTGGCATCCCGGCGCGCACGAGCCGCCCGTGGTTGACTTTGTGAAGTTGATCTCGAGTTGCCAGTTGTCCTTTCCGAATGGGACGGATTCGCGGATGTGGAACGGGCGTTTCGACGCGTGGACTTCGTGGCATGCGCGGCAGGTGCGGCCCTTTTCCTGGTTGACGTGGAGGGCGTGCAGGTTTCGCGAGCCGTCGCGGAAGCCGGTGATTCCGATCCCGTCGGGGCTCGTGGCCATCTCCGGACGGTGGCAGGAAAAGCACAGCTTGTAGCGATCGACATCGAATGGGGCGTAGAAATCCGGCGGGTACGCGGTGGTCAGCAGTCGAAAATTGGCGGATGCGTGCGGATCGTGGCAGGCGGTGCAGTTGCCATCGCGGATCGGACCGTGATGGTCCGGGTTGTCCCGAAGTAACGCGGCCATGTCGGCGATGGTATTGCCGCTTGCGTCGGTCAGCGTGGTGTTGTGGCACTCGAGGCACACGTCTGGTTGGGGACCGCGCTGGAGCTTCGGCAAGTCTGAGGCGTGGCCGACGTGACAGCCGACGCAGGCATCGTCGCCGGCGGCCGGCGCATGGACGAAGTTCGCCGTCTGGATGAAGTAGCGAATCGGCTCGTGGCATTCGTTGCACAACTGCGCTCCTCCCGCCTTGAGTTGACCGCGATGATCGGAGGCGTGCGGGTCGTGGCAGTCGGTGCACGCGCCATCGGTCACGGCCGGGTGGCCGTGGCGACGGCTATGAAGGGCTTCGAGCACTTCGCCATGGCAGGAGACGCATAGCTCCCGGGTGGGTCGCTTGAGCAGCCCCGGATTCCAGGAAGAGTGGGGCTCGTGGCAGAGGACGCAGGCGCCCGCCGAAACCGGCCCGTGCACGTGCTTCTTGCTGCGAAAGTCATCCGCGCTGTGACAGATAAAGCAGAGGTCGGTCGCCGGGTCGGCCCGCAGCAACATGCGATGGCTGGAACCATGCGGATCGTGGCAGCCGGTGCAGTCGCCGACGGCGACGGGGGCGTGCATCACGTCGCGGACGGGGAGGACGTGGCAAGTGACGCACATTTTTTCACGCGGCATGGCGCTGCGGAAGGTGTGCGCGCGGGCGTCTTGCTCTGCATGGCACGATTGACACTTGCGCTGCGAGACCGGTCCGTGAACGATGGGGCGTTCGACGATCGAAGCGTGGCATCCGCCGTTGGTGCAGTTCGTTGTGGAGACGGTCGGGCGGGGCGAGCGAGCGCGACTCGTCGTTGCGGTTTCCGTCTGGGCTGCCTGGCCGAGCGTCGGCGTGGCTGCGATTAGAACCGGGACGAGCCAGCGACCGGCCTGGCGAGATCGAAGCGAGCGGTGCGCCGTCCGAGAGACCGTGTTCAAGCAAGCCCTCGAGGGCAAATGCCGTTTCGCGCAATACGCGATGGGGCGCGCGCGGACTGCGCGCGGCGAAAGCACTTAACTGGATCATCGCGTTGATTGCGTGTTGTCTGCAGTCCCGATCGAGCCGGGACTGCGGACCTGAACGGATCAGGACATCTCGGTCATTCGCTGAGACCGTGCGACTTGGCGACCGAGAAATCGGCTTCTTCGCCGTGACAAACCGCGCAGCTTTCGACCCAGCCGCTCGGGGCACCGGCGTTGAGCGTCATCAAGTCAATGTGAGCACCGGCCGCGGCACTGTCATGGCAGGCCGTGCAGGCGACCTTCCAGATCCGGACGTTTGGATTCGCGATCGGATCCTTCCACGCGTTGTTGGCGTCAGCGTGGCAGGCCTTGCAGTTGCGCGGGCCCTCGGGCTTCATGCTCGGGAGCAAGGCCGTCGAGAAATCGGTGACGTTGTTGCCGAACCCGACGAGGTCGTAGCGGCCTCCCGACTGGACGACATCCAGATCACGCGCCGCGTGAATCTTGTGAATCATGACCTTGAAGTCAATCGTGTCATTGGCTGGATCCTGCGTCTGGCCGGCGGCAACCGTGGGCTTGTCCTCGGCACCGGCCGTGTGGCAGAGGATGCACTCGCGGTAGTTCTGGCGTCCGTTGCCATGGAACCGCAGGTCGCCGTGGCAGGCGTTGCACTTGCTGTCGGAGACGATGTCCACGTAAGCGACGGCGGTTCCGGCGCTCCCGAAGCGAATGTTGGCGATCGCCGGCTCCGAAGTTTCGCGATAAACGGGCTGAGTCGTCGGCGGTACAGTTACGTTTCGATAGGCATACATCGAGAGCGTATATGAGCCGTTATCGAGCGGAAGGCCGGCCATTTCGCCCCACCCGCCGGCGTAGTTAAATGCGGGCGAGTCGTTCAACTGGGCCGGGTAGGTGGTGGGGAACGCATTGGCGACCGGGACCGTATACGTCCAGGGACCGACGCCCGTCGTCGGCACGCCGCCATTGCCCTTGACGGCGAGGGTTGAGCTGTTGCCGCCGGGGATGATCTTCTGGTAGTTCGAAGTCTCGTTCGGTCCGGCGATAATGAAGTTCAACGATGCCACATTAGCCAGGTCGATGGGGAAATTATTCCGATCCAGAATATTGAAATTAACCGCCGGTCGGTCACCGACCTGGAAATAGGTTCCGCCGCCGCCTGTGGCGCCGCTGACGGAATTGATGACGATCTTTATTCCGTTCGTCAAGCTCGGGTTGGACAACACGGGCCGATGCACATCCTGGACGTTGTAGGCGAGCCCCGGGCCGTGGCAAAGCGAGCAGGCGGAATTGTCGAAGTTGTGGGGCTGAACGCCGAGCGGCGAGGCGCGAAAGGCCGGATCCGAGAGCTGCGCGGTGGTTAGCATTCCGCCGGTGACCTGCGCGTTCGCGGGGTCGAGTATGGTTCCGGTGGTCCAGTTGAAATCGTTGTGGCACGAGGAACAGATGGTCCGGTTCACCACCGTGTAGTAATTGGAGCCCTGGGCCGCGCCGTCGTGGCAGACGCCGCAGTTGCGGGTCTGCTGGTCGAAGCCGGTGCCGCCGGGCATGTAGGGGAATGTGACGTCGGAGAAGTCCGCGGGGGTTCCGCCAAATGCAGCGATCTGATAGCGGAATGGCGATGCACTGTTGGCCGTCGCGGCGACGGTCGGGAGCTCCTTACCGCGGTGGATGGCGTGGATCATCTGGCCAAAGTCGATCGTCACTCCCGGGGTCGTCGCGGGATTCGTAATGCGATCTTCGGCGCCGCTGTTATGACAGAGGACGCAGCCGGCGACGCTGAAGCGATTCTCGCCGTGAACGACGATCTCGGTGTGACATTTTTCGCAATTAGACTCCAGGACAACCTGTCGCGGCGTCAGCGCGCCGCCGCCGTACGTAAAGTTGAAGTAGGCGTCGCCCGCGTCGCGAAGGACTTCGCCGTCGATGGTCAGGTCGCGGCGGGCTTCGATGCCGACGGTGTAGGTTCCGGCCTGGAGCGGCTGTCCGGTAAGTTCTCCATCCGCGGCCCCGAAGGCGGCCGAGTCGTTGAGCGGTGCGATATACGCCGTGGGATATGGGTTGGCGAATGAGTATGTGTAAACGTTGTTGCCGCCGGTCGTGATGCGAGCGGCGAGGCCGGAGATGTTCGCCGGCTCGGGCGCGATCACGCGCTGGTAGTGGCCAGTGATGCCGGAGACATAAATCGAGAAGCGGGCGAGGTCGGTCGTCGCGATCGGCAAGCCGGCCTTCGTCTTGATGGTGAATTGAACGTTGAAGGGCTGTCCAGCGGTCACGGCGCCGCCGTTGTTCACGCTGAGAATGTTGATCACGGTTCCGGGCAGCGGGCTTCCCGCATCGAGACCCGGTTCACCTGCAGGGCCTTGCGGTCCAGCGGGCCCTGTCGGCCCCTGTGGTCCGTTGGGTCCTGTAGGACCTGTCGGTCCCTGCGGACCGGCGGGGCCTTGCGGGCCTTCTGGGCCGGGAACGGTAGTAGTACCGCAACCCGTGGCGAAAAGTATGGCGACGATCGCAACGAGAACCCAGAGGGACCAGCTTGAACGTGCAGCGTGAGCGAACATGGGGGACTCCTTAACCTGCCATCCGCCCGCTGGACGGGGACGCGAGAGAAGGACCCGACCGGCAAGCTGTACAGAGTACTCGCAAGTTGAGTGCCATGCGTTTTGCAAGTGCAGAATCAATTCGGCGTCGATCTACCGATCGCCGGAAGGTTGAGCGTTGAATTCGGCATCAAACCGGTACGATTTTGATCAGGGCGGAACTGAATCGAGGAGGGTATCGGCAGCGATCAGTAACTGCTGCGCATAGGGCATGTTATGTGCACCCGAACTGCCGTCCTGTTCGATGAGGTTGACGTCAAGTTCGGCAGCGTTGATTCGGAGTATATCGGGACCTAACAGGTTGGGCTTCTGGCGGGCGGCAGCGATGCGCTGTCGGAGAGCGCCGATCTGGCTTCCGATGCTGGCTTTTCCGCTATTGAATGCGGACTCTGCCGCAGCCGGGGTGTGGCAGGGGGTGCAGTTCACGTACGCGATCTCAAAGCGATGGCCGGTGCTTTTAGCGATTCCGGCCGCTGGATCGGCGGCGCTGCGGAGACCGTGGCATTTTCCGCAGCCGCCGACGTCTTCGACGGTACTGTGGATCGATGGATTACCGACGAGGGCGGTCGTGTACTGGCCGGGCAGGTTTGAAATCATTTGGCCGCCCGTGCCGGTGAGAATGTTCCAATTTGGGGCATGAGGCACGAAGCCGATGGCAGGGCTGGGATCGGTGTGACACGGGGTGCAGGTCGCAAAGCGGTCATCGCGGAGCATCGCCGGCTTGGGTGAGGAGTGTGGGGCATGGCAGGAAGAACATCCGACAGAGTCGTGCGCCAGCGTTTCGTTTCCGCCGGTGCTGAAGATTACCGGCAGCCGCAACGGCGGCAGTCCGCCGGCCGTGCGCTGTTCGTTCTCGGCGACGGCCAGGGCGTAGTCGAGCGAGTGACATTTCAGGCACGCATCGACGGCTCCGGAAGCGCTTCGGGCGTCTGCGAGCGAACGCGAATGTCCCGAGGCACTCCACTCCTCGAACTGAGGTTGGTCGGCGCCGGTGTGGCAGCTTCCGCAAACGTTTGTGAGGGGCGTGCGGTTGATATCCGCTGGGTTTCTGGATGCAACGTGGGTCATGCCGGGTCCGTGGCAGCTTTCGCATTGCACGCCGGCGAACTTTGGCGTGGCATTCATGCTCACGAAACCGCCGACGCCGTATGCGGTCGTGTGGCAGCCGACACAGTTCGGGTTGGACTCCTGGTGAGCGGCCCTGAGCGAGTCGATCGCGTGAGCGTGCTTCGAAGTAGACCAGGCAGCATGGACTTCGCGGTGACAGTTCAGGCAGATGTCGGCGCCGACATACTCGCTGGCGCCGCCGATGCCGGGTAGTGGAAGCACGCTCGCGGCAGGGCAGCCGGCCGCGAAGGCGAAAATGGCTGCCGCGAGGGTTGTCGCGATGGCCGGCAGCGAGAATTGTCGGAACTTCGGCATGCGTTCAAGTCCAATCACGCCATTGGCGCAAGCGCCGGGTGCGATCGGTTTGGGCGGCATTCAACCCGGAAGGCGAGGAGACTCCTGATTATTGACCAGTTCACCGTTTATTTCTTCGGTTCCGGCTTGATGGCCAGATCAGGAATCGCCTGTTCGACGGCTGCGCGAAAATGCGCAGCGGCCTTATCGGGCTGATTTCGGGCGAGGAACACGCGGCCGAGCCAGTATCTCGTTCGTGCTGGGTCGGGATTCAGGACGAGTGCTTCGTTGAGCAGCTTCTCTGCATCGTCGAGTTTGCCCTGCAGAAAGCGAATTGTTCCCAGTTCGAGCTGGGCCTGGCGGTTGGCCGCGTCCTGGCGTCGAACGGCGTCGACCAGCTTCTCGGCTTCGGCAAGGTCGCCGTCGGCCATTTTTAGGCGGGCGAGCTGAAGATAGGCTGCGCTGAATTGAGGATCGGCGGCGATGGCCTTCTGCAATTCCTGGATTGCCTCCCCGCGCAGGCCGCGGCGCTGCATGATTTCGGCACTGCGGCAGAGCCGTTCGGCGCGATCGCGCTTCTCGTCCCGCGCGGGCTGCGAAGTCGAGAGCAGGCGGGCTTCTTCGTCCGCCGTGATCCTGCCGGCCAGGCGTGCGAGTCGCGCGCGAATCGTACGGCCGTAAGCGAGGTCATACCCGGAGGTGACAGCGGCGAGTTTTCCATCCTTGTCGATGATCAGTGTCGTGGGAAGGACGATCACGCCGATGCGACCGTAGACTTCGCGGCCGGGGTCGATGGCAAACGGAATGCGGATGTTGTAGCGGGCTCGAAGCTCCTTGAAGTAGTCAATCTTCACCGCGTCGCTCGTCAGCTCGACGGCGCGAATGTCCGCTCCGGTGAGATCGTCGATCGCGGCCTGGAGATCGCGAGCGGCCTTTTCAGAACTGGTCTGGTCGGCCGCAACAAACAGCCAGACGCCGGGAGAGCCGCGCCAGGTGCTCGTGTCCACGGAATTGCCATCGATGTCCGTGAGCTTGAGCGGCACCAGTGCCTCGCCGAGCTTCACGTTGCGCGGCATGGCCTGCGCAGCTGTTGCCATCGCGGCCATTGCGACTGCGATGAGAGCGACTGCGGTACGTGCAGTCATTGGTGCACCCCCTTCGCCGGCTCGGCCGGCCATGTGGGAGGTTTCGTTCCGGGGACTTTGCTATAGGTTACGGGCTTCACTCGGTCGTACTCATACGGAACGTGGCAGCCGGGGGCACACCCGCCGCCGGTGTCGGTCTTCTTGAAGCCGATGGGCATGTTCCATTTTCCGAAGGGGACCGAATCTCGGATGTGCTTGGCCTGGTCGCTCGCGTGTGTCTCGTGGCAGGCGCGGCAGGTTCGGCCCTTGGTGTCCTTGTTCACATGAACAAAGTGAAGATTTACGTCGCCATTTCGAAAGCCGGTAAGGGCCGTGGTCTTGGGATCGAGCACGAGCGACTTTTCGTGGCAGGAGAAGCACAACGCGTAGTTCTCAGCCTTGAACGGGGCGTAGAACTCGGGCGGATACTCCTTGGTGAGCAGGCGAAAAGTGTCGCTGCCGTGAATCTGGTGGCAGGCACTGCAATTTTTCTCGGCGATCGGTCCATGCAAGCTCTTGCCGCTCGCAAGCACCGTGCTCATGTCGGCGATCGGACCCTGTGGACCCGTGAGCGGCTTGTTGTGGCATTCCATGCAGAGGTCCATTGGATTGTTGCGGAGGATCCGTGGGAAATTCGTGGCGTGGGCTTCGTGGCAGTTGAGACACTGGCGACCTTCGATGACGGCGCCGTGCTTGGTCTTGGCGTGTTCGACGGTCGAGCGAACCTTTTCGTGGCAGGAAAGACACAGTTCCTGTGCCGGTTTCTTGAGGATCATCTTCTGGGCTGATCCGTGGGCGTCGTGGCAGAGCAAGCAGTTCTTTTCGGCGGGATCGTGTTTAACCGTCGAGGTCTCCATCCGCTGGGCAGAGCTGACGTGACACTCAAGGCAAAGCTGGTTCGATTCCTTGATGAGAAGCTTGGCAACGTTTGAGGCGTGCGGATTGTGGCAGGCGGTGCAGCCGCCGGCCGCCACGGGGCCGTGTATGACCGAGTGACCGGTGGCGACGTTGGGGTGGCACGTGGCGCAGTTCTGTGCGACCGAATCGGCCTTGAGAAACGCGCGCGTTTTTCCGCCGTGGGGCTGGTGACAGTCAAGGCAGGTGCCGGTCGTCAGCGGCTTGTGAACGATGGAGCCCTTCTGCTGCTCGTGGCAGAAGAGGCACATGTCGCTGCCGGTGCGAGCGAGAGAAAAGGTGTGCTTGGCGGCGTCGGCAACCGTGTGACAGCCGGAGCACGCATCGGCTGCGAGCGGTCCATGAATCACGGGAAAGTTCTTCACTTCGGCATGACAGCCGCCGACGGTGCAATTGGGCGTGTCCGTGGTCGGGCGGACATTCGGCGATTGCGCCGATGCAACCGAGGCCGCGGCGAGCAGCATCGCCGCCAGGGACTTTCGAACGCACGCGTTCATGCGCTAGACCTCACTTTCGCGCCGGATAGTCGACCGGGTTCTCCCGATCGTACTCGTATGGCTGGTGGCAGCCCGGTGCGCAGCCGCCGCCCGTCGAAGATTTCTTGAAGTTGATGGGCAGGGCCCACCCTCCGCCCTCAAAGGGCACGTCTTGGGCCATGTGCTTAGGTTCGTCGCTGCCGTGAATCTCGTGGCAGGCCTTGCACGATCGGCCTTTCTCGAGGCGATTGACGTGGATGAAGTGCAGGTTTGCATCGCCATTGCGGAAGCCGGTTAGTTGCGTCGTCTTCTGATCGAGGACGAGCGCCTTCTCGTGACATGAGAAACAAAGGGCGTAATTGGCGAGGTCGAAGTCCTTATAGAAGCTGTCCGCGAAGTATTTCCTCAACAGTCGGCTGTTGCTCGATCCGTGGACCTGGTGGCACTCGTTGCATGCACCGTTGCGGATCGGTCCGTGAAGGAACTCGGATTTCGTGAGGCGAGACTTCATCTCTGGAATCGTACGGCCGTCATACGCCTGTTGCGGCTTGTCGTGGCAAGTGAGGCAGATGTCGGGCATGGGCGCCTTGAGCAGCAGCGGCTGTCCGGCCGCATGGACGTCGTGGCAGTTGAGACATTCCTTCGCGGTAAAGACTGCGCCGTGTTTGCTGGCGGCCGTGCGGGCCTGCGTGTCGACATCCTGGTGGCACGAAGCGCAAGTGGCTGACGGCTCGGCCTTCAACATGCGCGGAAAATCGGAAGCGTGGGGCGAGTGGCAGTTCGTACACGCGTCGCGGACCGGGGGGTGAACGGTTCGCGATTTCTCGATGCGCTCCTCGAGATCCTTGTGGCAGCGGAAGCAGTGGGCCGTCCCCGTGCGAATCGTGAGCATCGGGTTGTCGGCTTCATGTGGCAGATGGCAGACCGTGCAAGCGCCGGCAGCGAACGGACCGTGCTTGAACTTGACCGACTCGGTTGCGGGGTGGCACTTGCGACACGAGGCCTCGGGGGTGTCGGCGGCAAGGAGAAACTTGAGGTTCGAGCCGTGCGGGTCGTGACAGCCGGTGCAGCCGGACTGCTTGATGGCGGCGTGCTGGAAGGTCTTGCCGGTGAGCACGACGTGGCAGAGTTTGCAGGCGGCGTCGCCTTCGCGTTTGAGCGGGAACTTGTGTCCGGTCTGCTCGGCGGCGTGGCACGCGTCGCAACTGCCGACGGCAACCGGGCCGTGAACGTGCGTGCGCCGAGCGAGATCGTCGTGGCAACCGGCAGTCGAACAGCTTGTGCCGGGAGCGACATGGTCAGGGCGCTTTCGCGCGACGGCGGGGGTGGCGACAGCCGGGTGCGTGGCCGCGGGTGCTGCTGGTGCGGGGGCGTCGTCCTTCGAACGACAAGCCGACACGCTGGTGAAGACGAGAAACATGCCCATGACCTGCACTGGGCTGCGCGCGGGGCGTAGTGTGGCCCTCATGGCGCGGGTCCAGATGAATTCTTGTCCGAGATCCCGTTGCACGCCTTGGTGACCTCCCGGCTCCATTCGGCAGCGATGTTCAGCAGGGCGGTCGCATAGTTGAAGTTGTGAACGCCGTGACCGAGTTCGACCAGCGCGACATTATGCCGCGCATCGGCGAGTTTGCGATTGAGAGCGAGGCGCTCCGATTCCGATAGGCGGGCCGCGGCCATGCGGGTGTCGGCCTGTCGTATGGCTTCGCCGGTCGTTGCGAGCAAGGCTTGCAATGACTCCTTCCAATCGGCGAGCTTGGAGGCGTACTTTCCGCCCGCGGGGTCGGGTGTGTCGCCGTGGCACATGTCGCAACTTTTCTGGGCGGCGACGTAGGTCTGGCCGGCGACTTCGGCGACCGCGTCGCCATGCTCCTTGAACTGGTGGCAGGCGATGCAGTCGACCTGCGCGCGGTACATGGGGCTGGGCATCTCGGGAATCCCGCGTCCGCCGACACCGCGATAGAGCTCGGACGGGCCGCCGTGAGACTGCTCGTGGCAGACGTTGCAGGCCGTCACCGACACGAACGGCGGCTTCGGCGCCAAACCGTGTTGAATCTGAAGATGGCAGCTGAAGCAGGCGAGCTTGTGCTTTGAGATGTGGTTGTCGTGGATGAAGTTGGTGTCGCCGAAGCGGTCGAGCTGGTGCGGCTTGTTGTGGCAATTCAGGCAGACCTGGCGCGGGACCTCGCCCTCGCCCTGAATCGAATCGCTGTGGCAGTTGTAACACCCGACGCCGCGATCAATGTACTCCTTGTGATTGAAGACGCCGGTCGTCAGGCGGATTTCCTCTTTCGGTGCGGGGTGGCAGGCGGTGCAGCCGCCGAGGACTTCCTGGTCGCGGCCGTGGCGCAGTCCCTTGAAGTGGCAGGTATAGCAGGTGTCGAGGGTGACGGTGATGTGCTGGCCCTGGACAATCTGGCTGTGGCAGCTGGTGCAGCGGAGCTGGCGACCGCGGCGCATCTCCGTAAGGTGTGGTTTGTGATCGAAGTTCAGGTTTACGACGGCGCCGTTGGGCTTTTCATATTTCCACGTCACCTTGCCTTCGAGGAGGCGCTGGTCGTGGCAGCCGGAACGAAGGCAGCTGATGTCCTCGATCTGGGCGTGGGGCATGCTGCCGTATGTCTTGGTGAGGTAGCGAATGAGCATGGAGCTGGCCTGCCACTTTCCACGGATCGTTTCCATCAGTCCGGGCGCGAAGTGGCAGTCAGTGCAGCGGACGTTTGCGTGAGTGGATTCGTGCCACGCATCGTAATAGGGGACCATGATGTGGCAGCTTTGACAGAAGTCGGGATGCATGGTGTAGCTGCCAAAGCCCACGGTCCCGAAGACAAGCATGATGAGGGCGGCCTGCGCCCAGCCGCGCTTCGAAAAGACGAACGGGAACCAGCGACTGCGACGTTCGTAGACGCCCATGATGGCGCGGCCCCAGCCGAAGGAGCTCAGGGCGACGCCGATGAGGGCGATGACGCCGGCCGTGATGCTCAGCGCGCCGATGATCTGGAAGCGGCCGTCGGTGGCCAGGAACTTCATCCAGAGGCCGGCGGTGAGCAGAACGACGCCGAGAGAGGTGAACGGGAGCCACCACGGCTTTCGCGGCGATTGGGTTGTCGGGGCCGGAGGGATGGTCATCATCGAATCCCTGAATCTCTCATTGGAAACCTGCGAGCACAATCAGCACTATCAGCAACGTTCCGATTACCAGCGCGACCAATCCGATCACTCGTGCCATGACATGTTGCCAGGGCGGTGCGGGCGGGACTCGCAGGGCTTCGAGTTGGCCGTCATTGACGAGGCGTTCGAATTGTTCAGCGCGCTCTTCGCGGAATTCTTCCTCGGGCAGCTGTCCGGTAAAGATGACTTCGTCGACAGGGAACTTTTCCCAGCGCAGGTGCGCGTTGAAGAAATGGATGGAGAAAATGAATCCGGCGGCGAGAAGGGCTTCGTAACCGTGAATGACAGTCGCGACGTTGAACCAGTAGCCGGAGAGATAGGTCGCGAAGAACTCGGGGAACCAGAGCAGGAGTCCGGAAAGGCCGATGATCGCGGTGCCGAAAAAGTCGGCCCAGTAGTCAAACTTCTCCCAGTAGGTCCAGCGATCGAACTTCGGCTTGGGGCCGCGGCCGAAGAACCAGCGGACCATCTGCTTGAATTGCCGCCAGTCGGACGGCATGGGCACCATGCTGTTGGGCCCGAATATTCGACCGAGGAAGGACTTGTCGCTGCCGCGCCAGTTCCGGAACAGATGAACGACGTGCATGACGAGATAGACGAGCACGAGTACGGCGCAGCAGCGGTGAACGATTCCGGCGACATGGGGGCCGCCGATGGATTTCATGATGGCTCGCGACCAGGGGTGATCGCTGAACTTGAGCGGCAGGCCTGTGATCGTCAGTCCGAGGAAGCTGACGATAACGAGCGCGTGCGTCCAGCGATGCCAGGCCGTGAAGCGCTGGATCGCCGGAGCGTTGGCCGGCGGGATGTGACGCGGTCCGTGACGGCGGCGCTGGATGGTGCCGCGGGCGAACCACGCGATGGAGTGAAGGCCCCAAAAAGTAAACGTGACGCCCATGATGATCATGAAGTAAAGCCAGATGTAGTAGAGGACGGGATGGTTCCGCCGGTCGTGGTAGTCGGCGTGAGGGCTGTACCTCGCGAAGTTGACGCGGGTGGACTTTGGTGCGGATCTGAGCTCCACGTGGCATCGCGCGCATGTTTCAGGCCGGTTGTCGGCTGAGAGCGTGGAGTGCGGATCGTCGGGCCGGCGGATGTTGTGTGCGCCGTGGCAGTCGCTGCAGCGAGCGGCGCGCGTACTGCCCAGTCGCTGAACCTGGCCGTGATAACTCTCACGGTAGGTGCGGTAGAGCTCCGCATGGCAGGTGCCGCACTCGGTGCTGATGTCGCGCATGAAGGCGGGCGTATCGGTGCGGGCGATGTGGTGCGCGGAGTGACAGTCGCTGCAAACGGGGGCGGGAAGCTTGCTGGTCGTACTGCGCGCCGCTTCAGCGTGGACGCTCGTCGCAAATACTTCCTCGATGCCGACGTGACATCGGCCGCACGTGTGCGGCACATTGTGACGGGAGACGCGCGATTGAGGATTAGACGATGCGCGGATATCGTGTGCGCCGTGACAGTCGGCGCAGGAGGCGGCGACGACGAGGCCGGCCTTCGCGATCGCGCGGCCATGCACGCTATCGAGGTAGGCGTCGACCAATGCGGTGCCGTCACCGGACGCATAGTCGCTTCCGGTGTGCTGTTCGTGACAGCCGCCGCACACCTTGATGACATTGAGCGGGTAGGTCTGGGCGGCGGGGTCGCTTTTGCGGCGAATGTCGTGGGAACCGTGGCAGTCGCCGCAGTGCGGGGCTTTCATGCCGGGCTTGAGGGCGGCCTCGGCGTGCACGCTTTGGAGGAGGTCGGCGGCCGGTCCGGCATGGCACGAAGTACAATCGGCGGACTTGAGCTTCGCAGCGTGGGGCAGCGTTGCCGCATCGGGATGACAGGCGGTGCAGGACACGTCGCGGTGGACGTCGGCAGTCCGCGCAGCGGGATCGACGAACAGACGCTTGGGGTGCTCGCGCGCCGGATACTTGCCGTCGGACGGAGCGGCGACCATTCCGCGCCGATCGTTTTCGGTCAGGGTACCGAGGCGCTCCTGGCCGTGGCAGTTGAGACAGCGTCGGTTGTCGGCAGCCGGTTGAGCTTGCGTGGCCTGGGGCTGAGCGTGGACTGTGCCGCTTGAGATGAGCAGCGCGAGAACAATCGACGACGCGGATCGTCCTATCGCTCGGGGCGAACCCGCTGACCCGGGCATGGCCGGTCCTTTCTATCCATCGCCACGGCACATCGTGCCGCGGCATTTTCGCGATCGGTCGGCGATTGTAAACACGCTCCGTCGCGGGGCGATCCAGCTTCTTGCGCCGCGGCGTCAGGCCGGCCTGAGGAGCAGCCGGGCGCGCACCGTCGCATCGATGTTCTTGTGGCGCCCGACGGCGCCGATTCGCCGGATGCGGAGTGTCACAGCCGTTACGAAGACCGCCTCCACACCGACGTACGCAAGTATCCATTGCAGCCCGCCGGCGCCGAAGCCGTAGCTGTGAAGGCCGGTGCCGAGGACGTAGTTCACGCCGTAGTAGGTCATCAGGACAAGTTGGAAGCAGGCGATGCTGGCGACGGCCATGCCGAAGTCGCGGAGCCATCCGGTGTAGCGGGCGTGGAGCAGCGCCAGGTAGCCGAAGAGCGTGATGAGCGACCAGGTCTCCTTCGGATCCCAGCCCCAGTAGCGGCCCCAGGAAGCGTTGGCCCAGACGGCGCCGAAGATGATTCCCGCGGTGAGGAAGACGATGGCGACAAGGATGACGAAGTGGTTGAGCCGCGCTGCTTCGTGGGCTTGCGCGGGGCGATTCGGCGCGAGGGATAGCAGGCCGAGCTGAACGTGGGCGATACCCATCGACAACGCGGCCGCGCCATAGCCAAGGATGATCGTGGCGACGTGGATCGTGAGCCAGATCGTGTTTCGCAGGACGGGCGGAAGGGTCGTGATGGCAGTCTCGATCGGGAGCGTATCGGCCAGGATCAGGCCGGCGGCGGCGAGGGCGGCCGCGACGACCGGGACAAAGCGATTTCGCATCACGATGAAGAAGATCAGGCCGAAGATCGCGATGCTTCCGGCGAATCCGACCATCGACTCATACATGTTCGACAGCGGTGCGCGTCCGGCGATCGCCCAGCGAAGGGCGAAGCCGGCCAGGAACAGCAGGCAGCCCGCGGCGGTGAGCGACGCCGTGACGACATCCCAGCGGCGGCGCTGGAGGTACATGCCGAGCAGGCCGGAGAGCATGGCGAAGACCATGATGACCCAGGCCCAGCGGAAGGGGTGCGCGGCGTTGTAGGTCGTTTCGAGATTCGTGGCGCGAGGCGATGGATAGGCCGGTCCGCCGAGCGTACGCAGGCGGTCGGCCAGGTCGCGCGACGCACGGGAGAACCGGGCCGGGTCGCGTGCAACGTACGCACTGCCGAGGTCGGCCCACCCGCGGCGAATTTCCGATGTTGAAGCTGTGGCCGGTGCGTTCGCGACGGTCGTCCACGCCGCGTTCATTCCGGTCGAAGGGACGAGCGTTAGTGCCTGTCCGTAGAGAAACGATTGCATCGTCCCCATGCGGTTGGCGACTTCGATCGCTTGGCGCTGAAGCGCGGTCGGAGCGCGGCCGGTTGCATCGGCCGCATTTGCGGCTTCGAGCAGTCGATTGAGCGGCTGACACGCGGAAAGCTCGCGGAGCGAGAAGCGGCGGCGTTCGGGATCGAACCCGCACGCGAGCTTCAGCGGCTCGTGCTCCACTTTGATCGCGGCGAGATCGGGCCATTCCTGCGGGAGGAATGACCAGGAGAGGACGACCTCGACGGCGGATCGGCCGGTGAAGCGCTCGCGGCCGGTGACGTCGGCGACAGCGCGGCGTGCGACCGTATCGAGCGGGGCCACGCGGCCGTGCGACTGAACAGAAATGGCGCCGACCGTGGTGAAATCGAGCGGCGCGGGGGATTCGCCGGCACGGGCGGCAGGGGCGAGCATCGACAATACGAGGCCAATTGGGATCATTAAGCGGCACATGGCATGCTTACCTCGCACGTAATGGACCTGGTCGCAGCGGATGCAACATCCGCGATCGGCCGGCTTCGACTGCGGATGCGGGCGGCGACCATGAGGACGACTCCGATGCAGACAAGGACGAAACCGGTGTAGACC
>CAZONT010000056.1:17204-21383 GCA_964581285.1 uncultured Planctomycetaceae bacterium
GTAGACCAGCGGCTTACCGGGGTCGCGGCTGACCGTCAGGATCGACGCCGTGCGGGCGCCGTCGCTGTGAAAGCCGCTCTGAAAGAACGTGTAACCGTCGAGTCGCAGCGGACGATTCATGCTGATGATGGTCGAGCGGGGTGTACCGATGTCCGGCCCGCAGATCGTGACATGGCTCGAGAACATGGCGGCCTGCATGGTTCCCGGATAGGTCTCACGTTCGAAGCGATCGAGCCGAAGCGCGAATGGCAGCTTGCGTTCGTCGTTGCGGAGGGTGAGGGTGAAGCTGCGGCCGGCGAGTTCGATGGTCGCGGGGCGCTCCCAGCCGAGCCAGAGCGAATCGCTGACGCGGGCAATCGAGGCATTGACCTTCAGGGCGGGGATGGGCTCCGCGTTTGCATCGGCCGGCGCTGCTACGGCGACCCATCGCGCGCCGTGGGTGTCGGTGACGTGTTGCCAGCGACTGTTGGGCAGGAACTCGGCGAAGCGGAGGCGAAGTCCGAGGTCGGCGACGTCGGCGGTTGTGTTGATTCCGCGCGTGGGTCGCGACGCATCCATCGGCAGATCGATGTCGACGGATGCAAGTTTCGCGCTGCCCGCCGCTTCAACCCGGACAACCAGTCCGGACAGGGTCATACGATCAGCGGTTTCGCGCTCGACGATTCGAAGCTGTCCTTCGAGGCCGATGCGGTTGGTGGTGACGGCGCCCGCGAGAATCACGAGGATGCCCAGGTGCGTGACAGGGAAGCCAATGCGGCGGAGCGGAAACGGCCAACGGACAAGCGTGGCGGCGAAAATGTTGACTGCGAGGGCGACGAGGAGGAGGCAGAACCACCACGATTGGTAGAAAAGCGATTGCGCCTCGGCGCGGCTGTGACGGGCCTCGTAAACCGTGGCGATCGCGAGCACGACTCCAATCGTGACCATGAGAAGGACGGCCAGCTTGAGCGACGCCAGGCGGCGAAGAGCCGGCGATTGCCTCAGTGGTCGGCGGCCGGTGGGGATGGGCTGGCCGTCTGGGTGCGCGGAATGGGCCTCAATGGTCATGGCGCAACTCCGGTTAGCGGGTCAGAGTCCCGCGACTCGTGAAAGCGAGTCGTTCGAAAGCTGAACTAGCAAGGAGTGTGCCATGGGTATTGGCGGATGACTGTCGCCGGATTGAACGCCGGGCATTACGAAAGGGGTCTTGTCGTGCCGATGCGGAACGGGCCGTCATAGGCGGTGATTGAGAGATTGTGGATTTTTCCGCAGTCGCGGGAGGCAGCAACAAGCGATTGCGGATAGACGTTGGGATCCGTGTGCCGATTGAATATGGTGTATTCGGCAATGTCGGCCGGGCAACCGGCGACTGGGAGTTCGATATGGATCTGACCGGCGGATTGTCGCTGTTTCTCGGAAACGCCTACACGTTTATCGCGATCATTTCTGAGCTGCTCAACATTTTCATGGGGATCGGCACGTACCTCGTGGAAACCGTCACGCCGTTCTTTGCGGCGTTGCAGGGAACCGGCGCTTGAATTGCGGAAGCGCCGGCGTCAGTCCGCTTGCGTGACGGTCAGTTCGTAGATCGCCGGTCCGTCGATCGGGCCGCACTCGTTGACGTGAACGGAGTAGAGCGTCGTCGTCGGAGGAATGAATCTCACCGTCAGCGTGTTGCAATCGGCTGAGGTCGGTTCGACGACGACGTTCCCGCTGAAGTCGATGACCTCGATCTGGGGTCGGCTGGCATGATTGGGGCCCTTCACGGTGACGGCAATCTCGCCGTTGATCACGAAATTGTTGAATGTCGCCTCGAAGCCGTGGGTGGCCTCCGCGCATCCGCCGAGGTCCGGCACAATCGGTGCGGGTTGGGATGACGTTACGTCGCTTTGAAGCAGCGTGGTCACCGGCCGATAGACACCGCAACTCGAACTGGAAAGCAGGACGGCCGCGAGTGCGAGCAGCGGGGGATGTATTGCCGCGCGGCAATTATTCATGCACGCAAACATCGTACGCCATGATAATCGTTCGCAAGGCCGGGGCGAACCGGTGGGTGAGTCCTGCCTAGACGCACTGCAGGGCTTCGGACAACTCGTCGGTAATGTCTCGCCAGTCCTCCAGCCCGACGCTGAGGCGGATGCCGCCGGGCTCGAGCCCGTCCGCGAGTTTCTGCTCCAGCGGCAGGGCCGCATGTGTCATGGTGTACGGGCACTCGATCAGCGTTTTGACTTGGCCGAGTGAAACGGCCAGCGTGATGCAGTACGAGTTTTCGGCGATCCAGTCGATGAGTCGCTCGCCGGGATTGTCGTCGTTGGAATCCGATCGCAGCACAAAGTAGATCATGGATCCGGGGGCGAACTTTCCGTCCTCGGTGACCATCTGCCGCTTCGCCAGCTCGTATTCGGGAAAGCTCGGCAGGCCGGGGTAAAGGACTCGGCGGACCTTGGGGTGGCCTTCCAGGAAGCGTGCGACATGGTGAGCGGTCTTCTGATAATTGGCCATCCGCGCGCCGAGCGAGGGAAGGCCGTAGACAAGCGTGTTCCAGGCGGCCTTCGGGGAAAGCGTTCCACCGAAGTCCTTGCGGTACATCATGATCGGGTCGCGCAGTTCGCGCGAACCGACGACGACGCCGCCCATGTCGGTGCCGAAGCCACCAACCCCCTTGGTGAGCGATTCGACGACGACGTCGGCGCCGAGCGTCAGGGGGCGCTGGCAGAACGGCGTGGCAAAGGTGTTGTCGACCACGATACGAATGCGGCGATCTTCACTGCGGTACTCGTTGAGGCGGTCGACTTCGCGGCGGACGGCGCCGATGTCGATCAGCTGCATGTCCGGGTTGACGGGCGTTTCAAAGTAAATGACGCGAGTCGCGTCGCGTTCGGCCTCGCGGAGCACGGCGGGATCATTGAGGTCAACGAGCGTGAGATGGATGTTGTATCGGCTCAGCCAGTTGGTGAGCAGCGAGTATGTGCAGCCGTAGAGCGTGCGGTGGGCAATGATGTGATCGCCGCCGTGGGTCAGGACGCCGATGGCGGCGCTGATGGCGGCCATGCCTGACGCAAAGCAGACGGCCATCTCGCCTCGCTCGGCGACAGCGAGATTCTCTTCGAGCATCGCCCGCGTCGGCTCGTCGAGCCGGTCGTAGATGTAGATGGGTGCGTGGGACTCGCTGTCCGGGGAGAGATGGGCGAAATCGACAAATCCCTGCGCGCCGCGGCGAGCCGAGTCCAGGCGGAACGTTGCGCTCGACGAGATGGGCGGGACGACGTGGTGGTTGTAGTCCCACTTGCGACTGCGGCCGACACCGTGAATCAGCCGCGTTCGTACGCGCCGCTGCTTCTCGTGCGGGTACGTAGCACTGCCGTTTCCGTTGCCGTTGTTTTCCGCTTCGCGTTGGATTTCGTCGTTCAGCGCAATGAGTTCGTCGTCCGCGGGGAGATTGGAACGCTTCATGGTGCACCTCGAATCAAAGCAGGTCGTGCGCCGCCATCGCCTTCAGGCGGGCCCAGCGGCGGTCGACTTCCTCCTGTACCTCGCGGGCAACGGCGGCGAACTCGGGCTTCGCCAGGTGGCTGAACGCGCCGCCCATCTTGGCGAAGGCATCGGTGACGGGAATCTTGCTGCCGGCGGTTTCGGGGTCGAAGGTGATGCGCGTCTTGCCGTGCTCGATTTCGATGAGCGGGTGCATGCACGCATCGACGGCCGCTTCTACCGCCGACGGGCCGATGTGGTCCTCAACACCCCAGTTCAGCGGGCAGACCGACAGGGCTTTGACAAATGCGAATCCGCCGGCGCAGACCGTGGCCTGTGCCTTGCGGGCCTTGCGGATCATGTCGGGGGCATGCGTTTCGCTGACCGTGGCGAGATACGAACAGAACGTGCCACGCAGAATCTCGATGATCTCCTTGTGGTGCTGGGTCTTGCCGGTTTGCTGCGGGCCGACGTGGGCGTTACTGGCCTTCTGGCCTTTGTAGCCGGAATAGCAGAGCTGTGCGCCGGTGTTCATGTAACCCTTGTTGTCGTACTCAAGAAGGATGAACGGGTCGTTTCGCAGAGCGGCGCCAATGACCTGGTCCATGCCGATGTCGTCGCCGCCGTCGCCGCTGACGGCGATGACGGTGATGTCTTCCGGCAGATCGCCGCGTTTCTGGAAGCGCTTGATCATCTCGACGACGCCGGTGGCGGTGGACGAAGCGTTGT
>CAZONT010000057.1:0-21323 GCA_964581285.1 uncultured Planctomycetaceae bacterium
CGAATCATGATTTCTTTCACCTTTCTCCGAAAAGCACCTGCCTAAAGCAGAATGTTGATAAACACCTGGATATCCAAGCCATTGAGTACGAGATCGCCGTTGACGTCGGCGCGCGTGAACTGTGCCGGCGTGAGGCCGGCCGGGTTGCGAATCGCGGCGGCGAGTGCGGCCGCGTCCGCGGGATTAACGACGCCGTCGCCGTTGACGTCGCCGAGTAGAACGGTCGACTGCGTCGAAGCGGCGACGATTACCATGTCGTAGCCGTTCGAGTTGCCGAAGACCGGATCGCCGGTGTTGTTGATGCCAAATCCGGACGACTCGAGATAAACAAAGCCGGTCACGTTCGCCGCCAGTTGCGGTACCACGACCGCGTCGAGATACGCCCCGAGGTCTCCGCCGAAATCGGTCAGCGGCAAACCAAGGTTGCTGTTCGGCGCCGGCTGCGAAAATCGATCCGTCGGATTGCCGTCCGTAATGTCGGCCGTCAGCCCGAAACCGATGTCAAACGCCCGGTTGAACGCCACGCACGGATCGAGCGGCGGACACGTAATCGACGTTTCGGCCCTCGGCCACAGCGTCGAACCGAATCCCTGGCCCGCAAGCGTTGGAAACTGGCCGTTGCCACCCCGGCGAATCAGCCATCCGCGGATCCGCTCGAACTGCTGAAACGTCCCGAGCAGATTCGCCGAACTGCTGTTCGGATCGACCGAGTCGTACCACAGTTCAGCCTGCAGACCCTGAATGCGATACACGCCCGACAGCGTGCCGCCCGTACCCGTGAAGGCTGTGAGCGTTCCGACGCGCGTGTCGAACGCCGAATTGACCGGACCTGCCGGGCCACCGTTCAGTGCGTTGTCAGCGAGTACGCTGATCGTCGTCGCCGCCCCGGGGTTCACGCCCGGGCCGCCTTCGTTCGTCCCCGTGAAATCGATCGCGCTCAGCGTGACCGTTCCACCGACGATGTCGAAACTCAGGTCGACGTGGCTCGACGTACCGGGAATTGCGATCGGCGTTTGACCAATCACCGGCGTCAACGACCTGGTGCCGTTGCCCAGGTTTCCGTCGAGATCGAGAAGCGGGCCGCCAAGAAAATCGATGCCCATGAACGGCAGGACATGGTTCGCAAACAGCGGCACGCTGCCGCGCCGAAAGAAAAAGCTCATCGCGCCGACGTGATTCGGCGGAAAGAGCGGAGTCCCCGAACCCTGCCACGTCACGGCCGGGCCGGCAACAGGCAGGCCGCCGAGGCGCTGCCCGTCATTGAATGATCCGGGCGCGCTAGACGCGGAGCCCGGTATCGCGGCGACCGTACGCGTCGGCGCGGGATAAAGCCCGGCATTGACACCCGTCAGGAGTCGAAACTCCTCGGCGCCGGCCGGACCGGCTGCTACCCCCGCGAGAATCGTCGCTGTGACGATCCAGCCGCGCGGGCGAAATTGAACGTAGCGATACATTTTTTCTCCGTTCAGAAACTGCCTCAATCTGCGTGAAACCTGCCGACTCGATGCAAACGCACCGAGACTGGCCGCAGCGCGACCCATGCGATGTCGTCAAAATGGCGGCAGGCACGGCGCGCGGCGCCGGCTGGAACGGAGAATCAGGCGGGCGGGCCGCGCGTGGGCGCGGCGGTGTGGGTGAGAATCCACTGAGGGAGTTGCTGAACCGAAGCACGCAACGTCGCGAGCCATCGGGGCGGCCTTTGGCCGTCGGCCGGCTCGCAGTTCAGTTGCGCGAAAATCCGCACATAGATCTGCTCCCAGCGCCGTTGGACCGGCTCAAGGAACAGCACCGCCGAAGCCGTGGCCAGCATCTGCGGCAGTAGCTCCTTATCGGATGTGATCCCGAACGATTGCGCGTGGAGAAGCAGCACGATCATCGCGAGCGCCGCGATGCTGCGTCGGTCGGTCTTGAAGCGTAACCATGTTACGTCAATGAACTTGAGAACAAAGAAAAGCGAGGCGAGCGTGAGGATGACCGGTCGCGCCGGGTCAAGTCCGGCGTCACCAGCCCCGATCGAAACCCACGCCGACGCGACCGCCCGCGCGTGCGAGAGCAGCATGACGAGCCAAAAGCCCCGCCAGGCAAGCGAAATCAGCGATGATCGGGAGAACCGGGAAAACACGACTCGCATCCTGTCGTACAAAACTGCCGCGTTCATGTTACGCCGATCAAGTTCAAACGCAAGACGACCACTCTTACTGCGAGGATTTGTCGAGCAAGTCGCGTGCCAAACTGCGTTTAGCGGCAGGAGTTTTCTCGAATGCCCTTAATAGCTCAGCAGGCGATGCGCCGGTGAAGCGGGAAATCCATTCGATTAAGTCCCCCGCCAGACTCGGGTGATAGACCTGCGGAAGCTGCGGATCGTCGTCCTCCGGGAGCGGAAAATCCTCGTCGCGTGCCGGCGGGGCCTGCACTCGCATCCGTCGCCAGTCAAGCTCGTGGACGCCAAAGGGACCCAGCCGCAGCGCAACGACGTCGCCCCCAAACTCGATGTGGGTTGGCTTCGTCCAAAGCGCCAGCAGGAGCCACCGCCCGCCGCTGAGCAGCAGTGCCAGCCCTAGCAATCCGAAGAGCGCGAGCAGCGCGACCTCGGCCACAAGCGTGAAACGGTCGGCGGCCCACATCTCGTTCCAGTGAATACCGTTCGCGATCGCCCGCGACAGCAGAAAGATCAGTGCGCTCAGCCCGAGTCTCCACGATGCTCGCATCGCGGCCCGCCAGCGATCGACCGGGATGATCGTCACGGCTGCGCTCACGCGTGGTACGGGTCGGCGATGACGGGGTTTTCGAGGCGTCCGATGCCGTCGATTTCAACGGCGATCGTGTCGCCCGGCCGCAGGTAGATCGGGGGCTTGCGGGCAAAGCCGACGCCCTCCGGCGTGCCGGTCAGGATGACGGTGCCCGGCAGCAGCGTGAATTGGTGCGACACGAAGCTGATGAGTTGCTGGATGGAAAAGATCATGTCGGCCGTGTTCGACTCCTGCATGACCTTGCCATTCAGGATCGAACGGATCGGCGCATTTTGCCCATCGATCTCGTCGGGCGTGACGATGACCGGCCCAAGCGGACAAAACGTGTCAAAGCTCTTGCCCCGTGCCCACTGCTTGTCGCGGACCTTCTGACAGTCGCGGGCCGAGACGTCGTTCGCACAGGTGAAACCGAGGACAAAGTCCATCGCGGAATCCTCCGACACATTCCGCGCTTTCTTGCCGATGACGACAGCCAGCTCCGCCTCAAAATCGACCTCACTCGGCGCGGAGTGCGGCAAATCGATCGGATCACCGGGGCCGATGACCGAAGTCGTGGCCTTGAGAAAAATGAGCGGCTCAGCCGGCAGCTTCGTCAGCCCCTGCTCCTCGGCATGCTTGCGATAATTGAGGCCAATGGCGATGACGTTGGGAGGACAAACGGGAGAGAGCAGCTTGGCGATCTGCTCCAACTCGTTGCCGAATTCGTGTGGGCTGAACATCTCACCGCGTAGCGGCGCGGCGACGGTAGGACTAACGAGAGTTCCCGCTGCAAGCATGCCACGAGTATTGAGAAACCGAGCGAACTTCATGATGTTCCGCGGCTACGTACTCTTTGCATAAGCCCCCAGAATATCATGAGCCATGCGATAGATGCTACGGGTGCCAGCAGGTGAATCCACCAATCCGAGTGTCGCCCAATGAAGTCGTACAGTCTCGTGGGCCATTCATACCCTTCCGTCCATCCAAACTCATCCATCGCCGCAGTCGCTGCCGCGTTCAGCAACTCCGTTAGCGAGAAGCCAAGAACCAGTATCGCGCCGAAACTGATTGTCGCGGTGCGCATTCGGTGGATGCCGAGAGCTTCGAAGAGCAGCACGAAAACAAGCGACCAGCTCAAAAGGGAGGCAAGCTCGGAAATTAGGTACAGTGCGTCTTCCGGGTACATGTGCCGCGGCCCAGAACCAGCGCGGCTCGGAAATCGTAACATCGCCAAGTTTGAGAGTGCGGAGATGGTCGAGGCGATCGCGATTGCAAGTGCGGCTAATCGGGCCCTGCGAAAGGTGTCGCCGCGCAATGCGCCGTATGCAAATACGCAGGCGACGGCGGGCAGAAAACGATTGATCGCGCGCCCATACGAACGAAGGTACCACGATCCGAAATCGGCGACGAACGGAGATTTGTGGTACCAGCGAAATGCTAATTGCATCTGAATCAGCAGAATCGCCTCGAGAGCAATACTCAACGGAATGAGTACCATCCCCCGCTGAAATCGCGCGGCGTGGCGCGCCGACGCGAATAGCGATCCCGCTGGCGAGACAGAAACGGCGACCGGCGTCCCGCATTCCGGGCAGAGTGAATCCACCCCTCGCGTCCGCAGGTTGTACCCGCACTTCACGCACGGAAGATCGGCATCAATCGTGTTCGCCGTGTGCAAGGCGACGCCTCCGGCCGGCAAATGGCGAGCGCTCCCCGCGCGGTCGACGCGACGAGCGCCTCCATCCTAGCGCTACCAAGGTTCGCAAGACCCGTCCATCAAGCTGATCCGTAGGGATTATTCCGCCTGTTCCGGGTGTACGGCTCCATTTTGATGCATTCCATGAAGCACTGAGTCGCCTGAGCGCACCTGCGATCGGATCGCACCGAAGAATCGCAATCTTTTGTAGACGGACACATAACAGCGGCATATTATTTTTCTGAAGGCCACGCTTGCTCCCCGATATCGGACCCTTGCGGACTTGGGCGGGCTGAGCGCGGCCCCGCCGTGACGCATACCCAAACTGCGGGGATCGCCGAAAGTTGTTAGAGGAGTAATTCCCGCACCGGGCTTACCTATGCCGGAGCCGAACGACCCAAACGACCCCAAGAGACGCAAAGCGTCGTCTCACGCGGCCGATCCGCGCGAGAGCGCTCGCGCGCGCGATGGGATCCCGGACATGGATTCCGCTGCGCCGACCGTTGATGCCGACTCGCTGCCGTCCGGAACCGGCCTCGGCAAGTACCGCATCCTCGAGCGCATCTCTTCCGGCCCGACCGCCACCCTCTACAAGGCTCGCGACCACCTGCTCGACCGGCCAGTCGTCATCAAGCACTTGTCTCCGCAGCTCGCCGATGACCCCGGCGCCTGCGGTCGCTTCCGCCGCGAGGCCTACATCCTCGCCCAGATCGGCCAGGAAGCCCGCTACGTTATTGCCATTCACGAGCTGATCGAACATCAGCGCGGCCTCTTCCTCGTCACCGAATACGTCCCGGGCTGGACGCTTGAAACGCTGATCGCCAAGCGCCAACTCTCGTTGCAGGCCATCCTCGAACTCATGGCCCGCATCCTGCTCGGCCTGCGAAGCATTCACGCGGCCGGTTTCATCCATCGCGACCTCGCCCCACGGCACATCATCGCCGACGTCCGCTGCCGCCCAAAGATCACCGACTTCAGCTTGGCGACCAACGTCGGTTCCGAGCCCGACTACACCGTCGCAACCCCGCCCTACACCGCCCCGGAAGTATTCCTTCGCGAGGCCTACGACGACAGCGTCGACATCTACTCGGCCGGCGTCATTGCCTACGAAATGCTCGTCGGCCGCGTGGCGTTCAAGAAACTGGTCGAGGAACGCGTCGGGCCCGGCAACGATCCCATTCGCTGGCTGGCCTGGCATGCAAGCAACGAGGCCACATGGCCCGAAGCACACGAGCTCAATTCGCAGGTCCCGCCGATCCTCTCAGCCATCGTGGCCCGGATGATGGCCGCCTCGGTCGAAGATCGCTTCGCCTGCGTCGACGATGTGCTGACGCTTCTTGTCCGGCACTTCTCGCGGGCGCCGCGCCCGGCGATCTCGAGTTCGCCCGTCGTAAACGACGCGCGCTCGCTGCCCGGCATTCAGCCGTCGTACCAGGCCCCAACACCGCCGGCCCTCCCCTACATGCCCGCTCAGCCCGCAACCGTCGCTCCGGCCTACGCACCCGAAGCACCTCCGCCTCGCAACGACTGGATGCCGCCGGCCTCCGTGCCCCGCGAAGCACCGCGCCAGACGCAGACGATCTCCATTCCGATCGGCAATGTCGAGGTCGCCGCCCCGAGCGCGGTCGCCCCGTCACCGTGGCAGCACGTCGAGTCGCGAAAGACGGTCGTACCTCCCACGTGGGTCGTACGCTCCGATTCGGCCCCGTCGAGCGGAGCGTCGCGACCGCGCACGCGCCGACTGCGCCGCCGGCTCGGCACGACCCTCGCGGTCCTGATCGCCGCCTCCGCTGTGGGTTACGGTGCGTGGAAACTCGTGCCACTCGTCTATCTCAGTCCGGTCGAATCGGTGGAGCGTTTGATCAACGAGGCCCGCTCGGCGTACTCGGCTAACGAGTTCCGGCGCGCAGTTGATCTCCTGCGACAGGCCGCCAGCAAAGACCTGCACGGTGCCAAGGGCTTCGAATTGCGTGACGAGGCCGCCCGCTGGCTCGCCCTCTCCGAAGCTCGCGAGTCCATGCGCGACGGACACCTGGAGCGAGCCGAAGATCGCCTCCGCGACGCGGTCGATCTCGGAATCAACCCGGACCTCGTAGCCGACCTCCATCGCGAGTTGATCCGCGCCCAGTCCGGCGCTCGCTTGAAAAAGCAATTCGGCAATGGAAATGGGAATGCCGAGCCGGGCGCGACCACCGCGCCCGTTGAGGCCGCTCCAGCGCCGGCGTCACCCGAGCCGAGCAGGCCGCGTCCGGTCAAGTTCAAGACCGAGAAGGGCTCTGTCACCGCTGAAAACACCGAGAAGACTTACCGACGTCTCGTAGAACATGCTCGCGACGAACTGAAGCGAGAAAACTATGACGAGGCGTTTGAAGCGCTGCGCCAGGCATCAGCTCTGAAACAAACACTTGAAGTAGACGAGTTGGCCGGGCGCGTCCTGCTGGCTCGCGAGCGAAGACAGGAGTTGAACGCCGCAGAGGCCTCGATGGCCTCCGGCGACTACGACCTGGCAGCCAAGCACTACCGCGAGGCCCAGCGCCGCGACGCGAATCCGGAAGTCGAGAAAAAACTGCGTCGCGCGCTCGCACTTTCGCTCGTCAACGAAGGGCGGGACCTGCTGGAAGCGGGCAAAGCGCGTGAAGCCGAAAACAAGTTCCGGGCCGCCGCATGGCGCGATCCGTCGGTCGGCGCCGAACAGGAACTTGAGCGCGCCCGCCCGACGATCACGGCCGTCTCCGACGTTGAGAAGGCCGATCGCGCGCTGGGCGAAGGCGACCTGGCCAAAGCGCTCGAACTCTACGAAGGCGCCTTGCCAAACCTGCCCGAATCACTCAAGTCGGCGGTCGAAACAAAGATCGCCCGCCTGCGTGCCGACGCGGCGAGCCGCGAGTCGCGCTGAGCGAGCCGCCCCGGGCGAACCGATCCTCAAACGATTCCGTTTCTTATGCCGTGTTCTCATGCTGGCGGCCGGTTGGCTGTCGCGTCAAGATGTAGCGTCGCCGCTGCGGCGATTCAGGTTCCTCGCGGGCGCGTTCACCATGCTCCGACATCGCCGATGGCTGCTCGTTGCCTCAAGCGTCCTTGTCGGCGGATCGCTCGCCGCCACCGCCGGCTACGGATTCCACCTCCGCAGCGATCGCTATCGACGCCACATGGAAGAGTCACTGTCGGCCTTCTTCGACCTGCCGTGCGACATCCATCGCATTCGGCCCCAGACCTTTGCGTCGCGGCTCTTTGAGGACGTCACCGTCTGGCTCCACGATCGCCGGGCCGAAGTCTTTCGCTGCAAACAGGCCGTCTGGCACGAAGCAGCCGGCAACGAGACGTCCCACAGTCTCGATCTTTACTCCGGCCGACTCTCGATTGCGTCGAAGGCCTGGCAGCGCGACGACTTCACCCACGTCCTGCGCGGCGGGCTCGCACACGACTTCGAATCGATTCGGCTGAGTGAAGTCCGGCTGCACGACTTCGCAGTCGAGTTCGATCCCGGCGCCTCGGGAACGAAGCTCACGTGCGGCCGCGCGAGCGGCGTCGTCTCGCTTGGCAATAAGGACGAGGGAACCGTGCGGCTGTCGGCCGCGGAGCTGAACGGCGTGCGTACGATCGAGCCCGTACAGGTCAGCGCGCGGTTCATCCCGATTCCGGGCGGCGGCGGAGTGGATGTCCGCGAAGTCGTCCTGAGCGTTCCGGAGACTCCGCTGAGCACACTGGGGTTCGACACTGCCCTGCGCACGAAGACAACGCGCGGCCGTTTCGCCGGACGGATCGAGTATGCAACCACGAGCGACGACCCAAGTCTCAACATCGCCGGACGCCTCACCGACGCGGCCCTTGCCGAATTGACGCGCGGTCTGAACGGCGGACCGATTCGGGGTCGGCTGAACATTGCCGTCGACCGCGCCCGTGTCATCGACCGGCTCGTCACCCATCTTGTGGGCCGCGGCGAAGTTCAGGATCTGGAGATCGCCGACCTCGCCCGGCTGGCCGGCCGGCCGGGAATCACCGGACAGGCCAACCTCAACATCCGCTCGATCGACCTCGCCCTCGGCCACGTCAACCGGCTCGTCCTCGATGGCACGATTCGAAACGTGCCGCTCGAGCCGCTGACCCGGATGATCGGCCAGGGAACCGTCACGGGACAACTCCAGGTAAGCATCAACGCACTTCGCGTTGTCGACGATGGCATTGAGTGGGCCGACATCGAGATCGATGCCATACCCGCCCCCGGGGAGGCGGCCGGCAGCATTCACCGCGACCTGCTCATCAACGGGCTCAAGAAGGTGTTGGACTTCACCTGGCCGGCCAGTCTTCCGCAGTCCCTCTTGCCCGAACAGGTCGAGTATGCCCACTTCGGCGTTCGACTGCGCGTGGAAGACAACCGCATGCGCGTGCTCGGCACGCACGGCCCGGGCGGCGACAAGATTCTCACCCTCCATCTCTTCGGGGCCGACATCGGACTGGTAAAGAGCTTGCGGCGAGTAATCGATTTGACACCGCATCTGGCACAACTCCGCGAATCGCTCCACAACCGCGATCCGCGGGAGATGGGCGACTGGTGGCGGCGGCGATTGGGCGGAGCATCGCCCTCGGAATGATGGGGTCGGACTGGCGGCTTGGGGCTGACCAACCTATTGTGATGGGTGTCTGAACCATCGATCGCCGTCGTGCGGTCGGCCGGAAGGTGAGGAAACATGCCTGATATGAAGCAACGTCCCGCGCCGCGGTTCGAGCGCGGGACGATTTCGAGTGCGGTCCTCCGTACGCGGCGAGCTCGGCTTGTCGCGGCCCTGCTGACCGCCGCGACGGTCGGCTGCACGATGGATCGCCCCATCCAAATCGATCTGCCGGCAGGTGTCGTCCGGCCGCCGCGCGCGGTCGTCTTCTTCTTTGTCGACGGCTTCGGCCGCGACTCACTCGACCGCGCGTTGGAAGCCGGCGATCTTCCAAACATCAAGGAGAACCTGCTCGCACGCGGCGCGTCCGTCGATTGCGCCGTCGCCGCCGTTCCCTCGATCACCTACGCCAACGCGGTCACCTTTCTGACGGGGAAAGTGCCGGGACACCACGGAATCATCTCGAACCGCTGGTTCGATCCGACAACCGGAACCGCCCGTGACTACTGCACCGTGCAGACATTTCAGCAGGTCGATGAAGACTACTCCGCCCCGACCATTCACGATGTCATGCACGGCCGCGGCACGGTGAGTCTCCAGGCCGCCCAGCGCCGCGGATGCGACCGCTCCTTTGACAACATGATCTCCGGCGGCGTGAACTGGTTCTTCGGGAACTATGGCGGCGTCGACTGCATGGTCGCCCAGAATTTCGGCGAGATCGGCGACGAAGCCCGCCGCAGCGGCCGCTGGCCCGCCTTCATCTTTGCCTACTTCCCCGGTGTCGATCACGTCTGCCATGAGCACGGACCGACGTCACCGGAGTACCGCAAGATTCTGAAGAATCTTGACCGTCAGATTGGCCATATCTGCTCGGCCCTGAAGCAGGCCGGCATGTACGATCGAACCTACCTCATCCTCGGCTCCGATCACGGGTTGTCGCCGGTATCACGCCAGCAGGTTCTCGACGTGCCCGCCGTGTTGACGCGCAATGCCGGGAAGCCCGCGTCGCTCACGCTTCCGTTGGCCAACGATCGCCGCAAGATCGATCGCACCAACGCCGTCTGTTCCTACTCCGGCTCGCGCTGGATGGCGGTTCACATTCGCGCAGGCGACGACTGGAAGCATCGCTACTTCACGCAGTCCGAGTCGGCGCCGGAGTTCGCCGGTTGGCTGGTCGGCCCGGGCGGCAATCTCCCGGATCACCCCGCCGTCGAACTGTCGGCCGGACGCTCCGGTGCTGACGCTGCCTGGGTTCGGACGCGCCGCGGGCGCGGCACGATCCAGCGCACGATTCGCGATGGCGTGAAGTTCTATCGGTACGATCCATCGCCGGCCGACGCTCTCAGTTATCTTGCCGACCCTCAACTTCGATCCTTTGTCCAGGCCGGCTGGCATTCGTCGCGCGACTGGCTCGCGGCCACGGCAAAGTCACCGTACCCCGATCTTGTGCCGCAGATCATCGAGATGTTTGACTCGCCCCGCGCCGGCGATATTGTATTCTTCGCCTCGGCCGGCTGGGACTTCTCACGTGATGAGCGAGCCGCGGCTCACGGCTCGGTGCTGCCGCAGGAAATGCTCGTGCCGCTGATCATCGCCGGGCCGGGCATCCACTCGGGCCGGCGAATTCCCGTTGCTCGTAACTGCGACGTTATGCCCACGATCATCGAATTGCTCTCCGACAACACCCGCAAGCTGGCCATTCCCGCCGGAATCGACGGAGTGAGCCTCGTTCCCCAACTCGAAATTCGAAGCGAGGTCGCCGCGCAATGACGTACCTCGCCCGACTGGTCGTCGCCGCCGGCGCGATTGTCCTCGCATGGTTGGTGACCCATCCGCCAAAGGTCGATTCGGCCGCACCGCGCCCGACCACCATGTCGACCGCCCGGCTCGATCCGACGCGCCAGATGCGCGGCATGTGCATTCAGCTGCACGGCGGCGGCGAACACATGGCCGAGTATCGCAAGATGTGCGACGATCTCGTGGAGGCGGGCGCCGACAGCGTCCTTTTTGTCAATCACGCCTGGCAAACCCACGCCGGCACCGCCGACCTTCACCTCGACCCCCAGAAGAATCCGTCGATGGCCGAGTTACAGGCCCTCTGCGCCTACGCCACCAATCGCGGCCTGCGCGTCTGCGTCATGCCGATCGTATTGCTCACGGCCCCGCGCGGCAGCGAATGGCGCGGCCGAATCAACCCGTCAGCCGGCTGGGACGAATGGTTCAAGCGTTACACCCAGATCATGGTCTCCCACGCCCGCGTCTGCGAAGCCAGCGGCGTCGACGTGCTCATGGTCGGTTCTGAATTGATCAAGGCCGAGCAGTACACGACGCGCTGGCGGAATCTTATCGCCGAGGTCCGGCAGGTCTTCGGCGGACGGCTCGGTTATTCGGCCAACTGGGACCACTACACGACCGACAAGATCGGCTTCTGGCCCTTTCTCGATTGTGTCGGCATGACGAGCTACTACACCCTCGTCTCCCATCCCAACCCGACGCTCCAGGAAGTTCTGGACGGCTGGAAGCCCATCCAGGCCCGCATCGAATCCTTCCACCGCCAGGTCAACAAGCCAATTCTCTTCACCGAAGTCGGCTGGTGCAGCCAGGAAGGCGCGGTCACCGAGCCCTGGAACTACTACCACAACCTCGTCGCTTCCCAGGCCGGCCACACCGAACAAGCCGTCTGCTATCAGGCCTTTCTGGAAACGTTCGCTAGCGCTAGCTACGTCGGCGGCGTCTTCTGGTGGGAATGGTCGCTCAATCCCGGCGGCCCGAATGACTACAACTACACCCCGCGTGGGAAACCCGCCGAACAGATCCTGCGTCAGTGGTTCCGTTGGGGGCGCGGTGGTCCGGCCTCGCAGCCGGTCTCGCGTTGACGTCCCACCCTACCGCCCGAAAAACGAATATTCGTCGTCCTCGACCGGCACAGGCCTCGCCAGCGGCCGCGCATGTTTCTTGGCCGGCAGCACCTTGATCAGTGCCAGGCCGGCCACAAAGCCCCCGATGTGTGCAAAGTACGCCACGCCACCGCCCTGTACGCGGTTCATCGCCGGCACCGCGCTCACGACCTGCATGATCGCGTAGATTCCGAGGAACACCCACGCAGGCAGCGCGATCGTGGTGATGTACCAGCCGATCGGCACAATCGCATCGATCCGCGCATGCGGATGAATGAGAATGTACGCACCGAGCACACCGCTGATCGCCCCGCTTGCGCCGACGAGCGGCGTCAGTCCGTTCGCATCGAAAAAAGTGTGTGCCAGCGTCCCCAGCACGCCCGTCACGAGATAGAAAATGATGAACAGCCCGTGACCCAGGCGATCCTCAATGTTGTTCCCGAATATGTACAGGTACAACATGTTCCCGATGAGGTGCATCCAGCCCCCATGCATGAACATGCAGGTAAACAGCTTCAACTCCGCCGGCAGCGCCGTCGCCGCCCGCGCGTACGATCGCGGCTCCTCAAGTACTCTCCGTACCCGCCCAAAGCGATCCTGCACCAGCACCTCGCGCGGCGCGGCCATCTTGTCCAGCTCCGTCCGCACGACTTCCGGTTCGTTCGTCAATCCCGCGGGCTCAAAGCCGTACTTCCAGATCATCTCCTCGCCGCGATCCGGCTGCATCGTGCAGAACAGAAACACCAGCGTATTCACCACGATCAGCGAATACGACACGTACGCAGGTCCGTGCGTCGGATTGTTATCGGCAATGGGAATCATGAATGCGCCTGCGAAGTGGCCCGTAGTGCGGCCGCGGCGCAATCCTCTCCGCCGGCCGTCAATACCTTTACGACGTGCAGGATGGCCGGTTGCAACAATTCAAGACACTCGGCAACGCCCTTCGGGCTCCCCGGAAGCCAGACGATCAGCGTGAGTCCCGCGATCCCGGCCCCGCCGCGCGAGATGATCGACAGCGGCGTCTTTGCGAACGTGCCGGTGCGCATGATCTCGCCGAATCCCGGCAGCGCGCGCTCGACGATCCCGCTGACGGCCTCCGGCGTCACGTCGCGCGTCGCGATGCCCGTGCCGCCAGTCGTGACGATCAAATCGACGCGCCCGACCAATTCGCGCACGTGCTTCGCGATCTCATCGCGCTCATCCGGAATGATGTCGGTGATGGCAACGTCGAACCCCGCGCCGCGCAGCTTCTCAACCGCCGCTGGTCCGCTTCCGTCCGGGTTCACCCCTGCCGAGCGTGAATCGGAAATCGTCAATACAGCCGCTTTTGGCACGCCCGGATCGTAGCGATGTGCCCTGCACGCGGCAATCGAGCGACACCCGCGCTGTGGAAACTCGCGAGTCACGCCGGAGGCCGTGGCGCACTCGTCTCGGACGCCCACGTTTGCCGCGCAATCTCGGCCGACTCCCGCAGCGCCTTTCGATATCGATCGATCAACACCAATGACCAGACGCCGAAGACCAGTACCCCGATTCCCGCGCCGCATCCCGCAAACCCCATGAGAGTGCCGAACGACAATCCCCGCGCTGTAGCCGTTACCGCAAACGTCGTTGTCACCGGCATGGTGCTCGGCGACACATTCACTCGTGTCACCCATGCACCGCCTGCCGGGGCACTGGTGGATGTTGTCGTCACAAACGTCCCGCCGCCCGCCGGCAGCGTCGCGAGCATCCCGATGCCGCCAATCATCGTGACGGCAAACATCGCGACCACCACGACAGACCCCCACATGACAATCCGCGTGTTTCGCGCCAGCTTGTCGTCGGGAATTCGCGATGCCAGCTGCCGCGCATACACGAAGATCGCGAAGACGCCGGCGATCCCGACGACCGCGCTGCCGATCATCAATAACACTTGGAGCGAGGCCGGAATGAACCCAGCGGCCACATTGCTTGGAAGCAGTGCGATACCTGCAACCTGCGCCACTCGTACGAGTTTCCGCGCCGAGCGCGACGACTCCTCTTCCACGCGCCCGGGGTCGGGAGTCGTCACCCTCCAGTAGCCGACAAAGACGATTAGTGCGCCAACCAATCGCGATGCCATGATCGGCATCGCCGCGATTCCGGGGCGAACAGCGCCGAGAATTCCGGTTAGACCGCCACCCATGCAACCCAAGACGATGCTCGCCACGATCCCCGCCACAATCCAGTTCATCCCGCTCGCCAGCGTCTGCACCCAATCCGGATCGCAAAACCGCAGCAGGTCCCCATGCAGCGACCGCCCCACCGCCGTCGCGCACTCCGGGCACACGCCGTCCGGCAGAAGCCCGCGCAGGTTGTAGCCGCACTTGCGGCACGGAATGTCGGTGTCGATCCGCCCCGCCGGATCGAGCGGCAACGTGGCGGCCGAGATGGGTCGCGCGATCGGCTCCACGCTCCCTCGCTACTTCAACGCGTCCGGGTTCAGCCCCTTCAACTCGTCCGTCACGAACAAACCATCTTTGCGGATCAATGTGTCGTCAAAGAAAAGTTCGCCTCCCCCGTATTCCGGCCGCTGGATCAACACCATGTCCCAGTGAATCTCGCTCTGATTTCCGTTCGACGCTTCTTCGTAACACTGCCCCGGCGTCAGGTGAATGCTCCCTGCGATCTTCTCGTCAAACAGAATGTCCTTCATCGGCCGCAGGATGTGCGGGTTGAATCCGATCGCAAACTCGCCGCAATACCGGCTGCCCGCATCGGAGTTGAGTACTTCGTTAAGCTTTTCCGTCGCCGAACTGGTCGCGTTGACCACCTTGCCGTCCTTGAACTCCAGCCGTACGCCCTCATGCGTCGTGCCCCGGTAAAGCGTCGGCGAATTGAAGTGGATGATGCCGTTGATGCTCTCTCGGACCGGCGCGGTGAACACCTCTCCGTCCGGGATGTTTCGCCCGCCATCGCACGCGATGGCCGGGATCGACCGGATCGAAAAGGCCAGGTCCGTCTCGCCGGGCCCCTTGATCCGCACCCGGTCGGTCGCCTCCATCCGCTTCTTGAGCGGCTGCATCGCCTTCCGCATCCGCGCATAGTCCATCGTGCAGACATTGAAGTAGAAATCCTCGAACGCCTCGGTCGACATCTGCGCGAGCTGCGCCATGCTCGGACTCGGCCAGCGGATCACCACCCAGCGCGTCTTCTTCACCCGCACCTCGGTATGCACCCGCTTCCAGACCGTGGACTCGTAGATCTTGTAGCGGTCCGCCGCCACGTCCGAAAGCTCCGACACGTTCGGATTCCCGCGCGCGCCGATGTAGCACTGCACGTTCTTCATCCGCAGCTCTTCGACATTCGCGATCAGCTCCCACTGCTCGCGCGTCGCCGTCTGCATTAACGCCCGATTGATCTGGTTGCTCTTCAGCGTGACCAGCGGAATCGCCCCGGCGGCGTGCGCCACGCGAATGCACGCCGCGGTGAACTCATGCGGCACGTCGATCGCCTCGATCAATATCTTTTCGCCCGGCTTCACGGCGCACGAGTAATTGATCAGCGTCTCGGCCAGCTTCGTCATTCTCGGATCGACCATGCGTTCCTCCCGATTCGGGCCGCTCGCAGCATAGCGGCGGCGCAGCCCAAAAAGAAAGCCCCCGGGTCTCACCCGGGGGCCTGCGTTCTTGCCTAAGTTGTGACAGCCGGCGAATCAGCAGCCGCCGCCCAGCACACAGGTGACGAAGTTGTCGATGTCGCCCGTGTCGATCGCCGAGTTCGCCGGCGGCCCGAGGTCGCCCGCGCAGTTCTCCACCGGGCTTCCGCCGCCCGCCAGCAGAATCTCCACGAACCGCACCACGTCGTCGCCGTTCACGAATCCGTCGTCGTTCACGTCGCCATGAGTGCAAACGACCGGAATCTCGCAGTTCAGCCGCGTAACGAGGAAGTCGTCAATCGCCGCTTCAACCAGGGAGCCGGTCCCTCCGGTCGGATTATCCTCCGCGATGAACCGGATCCGCATCTGCTCGGTCAGCGGCACGAAATCGGCCGGACGAAGCTCGTGCAGGAACCAACCACCCGAGTGCTCACCGCCAAATGCTGCGCCGATCGTTTCGACATTGACCCAGTTCGCACCATTGTTGTTGCTGATGTCGACTCGGAAGGTATCGGTATTGGCGTTGTCACCGGTTGTGTTCGAGTACCACCGCCAGTAACTGATGCGATACTCCGCCGGCGCGAGCAAGTTAAACTGCGGCGACATCAGCGTCGTGAACCCGCCGTCGACGTCCGCCTCGCCCAGTGTGCCGCCTGCGGTCCCCTGGCCCGTGAAGAAGCAGTTGACCGGCGAATGCGCGTCTTCGGGCTGGGCTGCCGTCCCAATCGGGTTGCCGCGGGTCCAGACTCCGGTGGTTGCCGTGTCCCCTGCCACGCCGCGCGACCAGCCCTGATCCGCTTCGACGTCGTCCGCATACATCGGATCGATCGTCGTAAAGACGGTCGCCAGCCGATTGTTGGTGGGCGCGCTCGGCGGATCGTTCACCGTTCCGCCGCTGCTGCCCGTACTGATGTAGAACCGAATCTGGTCAAAGCAGTTCAGCGCCGGCAGCGTCGCGTCGTAGTGGTTGGCGGAGATTTCGGTCATTGCCACCGGCGTGAACGCACCGCCGTTGATCGAATAGTGCAGTTGTCCGGTTCCCGGCGTCACGGTTGTGCCGCCCAATCCGCTGATTACAACCTGGAACGTTGTCGGCTGTGCCGGATCAAGCTGGGTGGGAATGCCATTGGGATAATCAAAGTTGACGAGCACCGGCAGCGCAAACGACTCAACCACGCCCGATGCCGTCGAGCCCGATGGCGATGTCGCATTCGCCCCCATGCCGCGTTTCGCAAATCCGGCCCAGAGATCGCCCAGGTTCGCTCCGCCGTTATTGACCAGGTCGGCCTGCAGAATTCCGTCGCGGGCCTGCAGGAAATTGGGATTGCCGGCCATCAGCTTCATTCCATCAACCACGAGTTGCATCATGAGCTGATTCCCCGCGAATCCGTACGTGTGAATGAGATTCGCCCGGCACTCGTTCAACGTCGCGCACCAGACCTCACCCACGTTGTGAACTTCGTTCGCGGTGTTGCTTGCCGCCGTGTTGCGCGGGACCGCGGGCGGATAATTCTGCTGTGCCGGGTCGATATCCGCATAGGTCTGCGGATTCTTGTTCATGTCGGTGGAAAACGGGAAGCGCCGAATGCCGAAGTAGTAGTTCGTCGTATAGGCCGCACCGCCAAACGGAGTGAAGTTGAGCGTTGCATACGCCCCCATCGCATACACGGCGTCCGGGTCGTCGCCCGGTTCCGCATTAAGGGCAAGCCCGAAGAAGTCGCCCCAGCCCTCGCCCATTCCGCCCGACTGCTCACCGCTCACCGTGCCGTTCGACAGCCGAATGGATAGTCCGTGCGACAACTCGTGATAAACGACATCCGCGTCGAGGTCGCCGTCACGATCCGGCGTCGGACCGGTAAAGATGTACATCTGGCACCGGCCGGTCGTGCCGTCGGTGCCGCTGGTGTTGAAATTGGCATTGTTCGTCCCCGACCCGTCCTGCGCATCCGCCAGCACGCGGTCATTGCCGACGCCGCCCAATCCGAAATTGTTCAATTGGAAGTTCTTCGACGCTTCGTTGAAGCCCATCTGCCACAGCCGGTCGTGATAGCGATTGCAGAGATAGAAGAGTTGCGTGACGGCCGCGCTCTGATTGGCGGCAACCGTCGGCGCCTGGGCCGGATCATGCGTGAACAGGAACTGTCGATACGGCGCTCCCGCCGGCCGCGGCAGATCCGGACTGTTTGGAGTGCCGTCGCGGTCGAGGTGAGCGTCGACGTTGTTCCCCTGCGTCTCGTTGACGCCGTCATTCATCCAGCCATCCGGATTGATCGCCGAGATGTCGCCGGGGTTGATGGTGACATCCTGCTGCGGAATAAACGGGAACTGCGCCCCGCTGTTGGTCGGCGTGCCGGGCGAGCCGGGTGCCGGGCTGTCGCTTGTATACACACGAAATGTCATTGGCTCCGTCGTCACATAGTGGAGCCGGTTCCATCGCCGCAGGATCTGGCCATTCGTCGCATCCACGGTGATTTCATACGTGTTGCCGACGCCGATCTCCGGAATGAGGACCGACCACGCAGGACGAATGTCGTCGCGCGACAACGGGAAATAAACCTTCTCCGACGTAATCGGTTCATCCGCTCGGAAGTCGGGCGTTGCGCCCCAGACCTGCTTCGCGGTCGCGCCGGCCGGCGCCGCCAGCGCCGCCGGATCGACCGACATCTTGATGCCGACGCTTTCAGCCGCGGCTCGAATGGCATCCAGCGCACTCAGCGTAAACGGTGCCGGCTGAAAGTCGCCGGCCGGCCGCGGAATCATGGTGCTCGAGATGTTGATGAGCCGCCCGTCGCGTGCGACGTTCGACCGCACTTCGGAGCCGAAAAGATCAATGCCGCCGATTTGCTGCTGAAAGATCAGGTGCGTGACGCCGTTGTGCGTAGAGACATAATCGCGGTCGATCCGAGCCGAATCAAGTTCGCCCGGAGCGATCTCGAACAGCGTTCCGTAGGTCGTGACAAAATCGCGCGTCACGCCTTTCGCCGACCAACTGCCCGCTGCGCGGGGCAGCGTCAGAAAGTCGCGCGTCGACGCCACGAACTGCGGCGTCTCGAAAAACTCGTGATCGTCCACGCGAACGCCCGCGACCCGCTGCTGGAGCGCCGCGACCGCGGCGGCCTTGGCGTCGCGCCGCACTGCCGCTTGGAGCGGCTGCGCCGCCGCGCGTACGGCCGCGGTCGGTTTGCCATCCGGCGTCAGCCGCACGTCGTAGTACGGGAGCGACTCGCCCCCGGCCGCAATCGTTGTGATCGCAAGAATTGAGCATCCAATGCCAAACGGAATGAGAGTTCGATTCACCTTTCGCTCCTGTTCCATCCACCATTCCCCGCAATCACGGGGAATCCCCTATTCTACTGGAACTAGCCCCGCGATAATCGACAAATTCGAACCGCTGACGGCGCGCAAACCCATTTCGGGGCGGCCCGTTTGGTGCAATCGATCGTTCTTTCGATGGATATGCCTTGAGTCGCGGCTGCCTACCCGACCTGGAAGCCCTTCACGTCCTTGTCGAACTTTCCGGCCTCGTCCTTGCTGATGACAAAGACGCGATTGCTCCCGACGATCGTGCCGTACCGCCGCCCGGCCGTGTCGCCGGTCGGACCCTTGTTCGAGATTCGCAACTCGGTCGAGCCGCCGTCCGCGGTTTTCAGGGTGACGGCGATCAGCGGCTTGTCGAGCCCGTACGACGCGAGATCCGTCGCCTGGTAGCTGACGTACCTCTCCGCCTTCAACTCGCTCAGCGCCTGCACGAGCGCGTTGACCTTCGCCGGATCGACTCCAAATGTCGATTCCCCCGCCAGCGTCCAATGATCGCCGCTCTTCTCGAGCGTGAACGGCTTCCCATCCGATCGATCCATCGTGACGGCGGCCGCGTTTGAAATGGCAGTCGGAACGATCCGTCGGTCGAGCAGCTCCGCATCGAGGTTGTCGAACACGCGCGGGTCCACCTCGCAGATGGTGTCAGCTCCACCCACGCTGACGTACGCCTTGCCGTCCTTCTTCGAGGCGATGAGCGTAAAGACCTCCGGCGGCTTCATCGGCTCCGCCGGCTGGGTGTCGGTCGCCTGCGTCGTCGTCAACGCGGGCTTCGCTGCCGGATCGACCACAAGTTTCACGCTGATCTGCGGCTTGTCGAGCCCGAACTGCGCCGCCTGAGCCCGCGTCCCGACCACCTTCCGCGCCCGAAGCGTCGAAAGATCGGCCAGGACATTGCTGATGGCCCCGGCCTCGGCAGCGGCGTCGATCGGCGACGCGAATCGCCAAACGCCGTCCGTCGAGGAAAGCGCCACGTTCGCCCCGCCGCGGTCAACTTCGAGCCGCGACGCCCGCGTCCGGTCAAATCGCACCAGATCGCGGCTTACAAAGTGCAGTGGGCCGACCGCCAGCGCATCGGCCGCGTCCATCTTCACCACCGCGACCGTATCATCGCCTTCATTCTTCACATAGACGCCCGTGCCGCTCGGCGTCGCCTTGCCGATAAGCAGTTTGACCGGAGCGGGCGTACCCTCGACCGTCAGCTGCAGCGTCGCCCGCGGCGGACTGAATCCATAATCCGCGAGACCGTCACTCGCCGACTCAAAACCGCTCGCATTCAAATCGCGAATGCCCTTGAGCAGGTCATCCACCGCGGCAAACTCGGCCGCCTTCGAAGTAATCCCCGACGGCGGCGCCGACGCGAACTCCCACACGCCGCCCGTCTTCGCCAGTTCGATCGCGCCCTCCGGCCCGCTGATCCACAAGTGGTTGACGCGGTTCGCGTCAATCTTCGCCAGCGACTTCTCGCGCACGCCGGTCAGCGGCTGGAGGATATTCTTCAGCGAAGCGTCAGTGGCCTGGAACACCGACGGCGTCTCGGCCGTCTCGAGCCGCGCAAACCGCTTGTCGCCCGGCAACTTCGCACCCACCGCCAGGACGACGGTGTAAGTCTTCGTTTCAAACTCGGGCGGCGTTGGTTGCGTTGATGCCGGCTGCGTACTTGGCTTGGGCACCTTCTTCTCGCACGTGACTACTACTTTCGCGGTCGGCGTCGCCAGCCCGTAGATCGCGAGGTTCTTCGGTGCGTCATCCACGAATCCCGGCGTGTAGAGCTGGTTCAGCGATCGCAAAAGTCCTTCGACCGCGTTCTTGTCGGCCCGTCCGCGAATCGGCGACTCGATCGTCCAACCGTCGCCCGACTTGGTCAGTACGAAGTGATCCTCGCCGGTGCTTTCAATCTTCACTGCCTCGTTGATCGGAAAGTCCGCGATCCGCAGGTCGCGAAACTCATTCAGCGACTTTTCAATCGATCGCCGAATCTCCCCCTGCGCGACGTAGATCGCCTCGTCTCCTTCGCGCTGCACGTACGTCTGCCGCGATGCTGGGACCTCGTTGCCGATCTTGACGATCCACGCCTTGCCATCTGCCCCCGTCAGCTTCACCCGACTCGGCTTGTCCAGCCCCGTCAGTTCGTTGCTCGGACGTTCTGCGTCGCCCGACTTGAATACCTGCACGTACGTTACGTCGCGAACCTGGTTCGCAGCGGCGTCGACGTTTGATCCCTGCGCCGGCGTCTTGATCGGCGACGTCATCCGCCACTTGTTCTCGACCTTGGCGAATGCCATCGCCGGCTTGCCCGGGATGTCGATTTCAACGCCGGTCACATCGCTCGGCGCCGGGTCGATCAGCTTGCGCGACTCCTCGGCCTTCGAAGTCGGTTTCTTTTCCTCGCCACGCGGCGAAGAAATCCACACACCGACCGCCGCCAGCAACGCCGCGACGAGAATGATATAGGTCGTC
>CAZONT010000058.1:0-1939 GCA_964581285.1 uncultured Planctomycetaceae bacterium
CATCTTGATCGACGAGGCGCGGACGCCGCTGATTATCTCGGGGCCCGCGGATGACGACGTGACGCGGTATCGCACGGCGGACCAGGTGGCACGGGTGGTCATTCAGCGGCAGACGGCGGCGAGCAACGAGTCGGCGCAGCGGATTCGAAGCTGGGGAGATAAGCCGCCCGAGCATCTGGCGAGCCAGCCGAAGTTTGAGGGGGCGATGAAGAAGTTCAAAGCCGACCCGCTGTGGCTGACGGAGGACGAGGCGGCGACGATCGAACACGTTCAGTATTTCATCGTTGCGCGCGAGCGGAAGAGCGTGCACCTGACGCATGACGGCATCGGGGTGGCGCAGGACCAGCTGGGCGTCGGGTCGCTGTACGTCGGGGCGAACATGGAGTGGCCCCACCTGATCGAGAACGCCGTGAGGGCCCATGTCGTCTACGAGAAGGATGTCGACTATGTCGTGAAGGACGGCGAAGTCATCATCGTCGATGAGTTCACCGGCCGCTTGATGTACGGGCGGCAGTGGTCGGACGGTCTGCACCAGGCGGTGGAGGCGAAGGAGGGTGTGCGCGTCAAGGAAGAGACGCAGACGCTGGCGACGATCACGCTGCAAAACTACTTCAAGCTGTACGACCGCATCGCGGGCATGACGGGCACGGCCATGACTGAGGCGGACGAGTTCATGAAGATCTACAAACTGGACGTTGTGGCGATCCCGACGAACCGGCCGGTGAACCGTGCGGATCACAACGATCGGATCTACAAGACGGTCGAGGATAAATACAACGCGATTGTCGAAGAGATTCATGACATCCACTCGCGCGGGCGGTCGACTGATCCGTTTTTGATGGAGGCGGCGCTGAAGCAGCTTAAGCCGGTCGTGGCCGAGCAGGGCGGGGACACGAAGGCGATCGAGAATGCACTGACGGTGTTCAACGGAGGCGACGGGTCGGCGGAAGGATTGGCACCGGCGTTTGACGAGGCCATCGGCGACCTCAGCCATGGGCGGCCGGTGCTGGTGGGGACGATCAGCGTTGAAAACTCCGAGAAGCTGTCGATGGCGCTGACACGGAAGCACGGGATCGGGCACGAGGTGCTCAACGCGAAGCAGCATGCGCGCGAAGCTGAAATCGTGGCGAAGGCCGGCCATACGCATACGCCGGGCAAGGACGAGCCGTCGCGCGTACGGTTCGAGCATCCGATCGGCAACGTCACGATTGCGACGAACATGGCCGGGCGCGGGACGGACATCAAGCTCGGGAAGGGCGTCGTCTATCCCACGTGCGTGGGCGATCTCGGGCCTCCGGCGGGCGATACGAGCGGGCGGTGGAAATGGCACGAGGCAGGTGTCATTGGGACAAAGTGCTGCATTCACTGTCCCGATTACGACCCCAAGACCCGCTGCGCGCATTGCTGGAAGCCGAAGCTGGACCCGCGCTTTCCGGAGTTGGGGCGAAAGGTGTGTCCGATCAGCGTGCCGTGTGGTTTGCACATCGTCGGCACGGAGCGGCACGAGTCGCGGCGCATCGACAACCAGCTCCGCGGGCGATCGGGGCGGCAGGGCGATCCGGGGTCGAGCCGATTCTTCCTGTCGCTCGGCGACGACCTGCTCCGGCTGTTCATGGGCGAGTGGACGCTCAAAATGCTGGAGCGGATGGGGTTCGAAGAGGGGATGTCGATCGAGGCGAAGAGCATCTCGAAGGGTATCGAGCGGGCGCAGAAGAAGGTCGAGGAGCGGAACTTCTCCATTCGAAAGCATCTGCTCGAGTATGACGAGGTGATGGATCACCAGCGCCAGGTTTTCTACCGGCAGCGGCAGATCATCCTGGAATCGACCTTGCCCGGCCGGAGCGAGCAACTGATCGAGATCATTTCGAAGATGATCGATCAGAGTATTGATACGGCTTGCCGGAAGTATCTCGCGCCGGAGTATCCAGCGCAGTGCATG
>CAZONT010000058.1:1949-20976 GCA_964581285.1 uncultured Planctomycetaceae bacterium
GACTGGATCCGGACAAAGCTGGAGTGCCAGATCGATCCGAAGAACCTGGTCGACCGCGACTGGGACTCGCTGGAGCGCGACGTGCGGCAGGCCGCGATCGACGAGACGCGGACAAACATTTCAATGCAGGTCGGCGAGTACATGGACGCCGACATGCCGGCGGAACAGTGGGATATTCGGGGGCTGGCGACGTGGGCGGCAGCGCGGTTCGGCGGGACGGTTTCGCAGAATCAACTGAAGAAGATGACGCCCGAGGAGGTCGAGGCGTACCTGCTGGAGGCGGCTGAGAAGAAGATCGAAGCGACCGATCTGACGCCATTGCAGCAATTCCAGACGCTCGGATTCCGGCGCGACTCGCTGATTGAGTGGGCGCGGCAGAAGTTCGGCATCGAGTTCAACGCGGCGGAGCTGGAAGCGGCGTCGGAGGCGGACCTGCCGGGCATCCTCCGCGAACGGGTGCGGACGGAGTATCACCGCCGCGAGGCAACCTACCCGGTGGAGTGGGCGCTGGAGCGCACGCTGGGCCAGGCGCAGGGTGAGAATGCGTATGCGGCCGACGCGCTCGTGAAGTGGGTGAACTTCAAGTTCAACGTCGGATGGACGGTCGAGCAGATTCGCGGGAAGCCGGTGAAGGACCTGGCGGACACGCTGCTGCAGCTTAACCGGGAATACCTCTCGAACGGGAAGCTGGAGACGGAGGTCGATCAGGCGATTCAGTCGGGCCAGGATGTCCGGGCGTGGGCGCAGACGCGACTGGGGCCGTGTTACAGCGAGCAGCTTTTCTCGGATGGCAAGCCACTTCGCGACGCGCTGTTGAAGAGCGCTCGGGCGCTGATGCGCTACGAGCTGACGATGCTCGAACGGTATGTGCTGCTGCAGATTTATGACCAGGCGTGGAAGGACCACATGCATGCGATGGACCTTCTCAAGGAGGCCATCGGGCTGCGGAGCTTCGCGGAGCAGGACCCCAAGATCGCGTACAAGCGCGAGGGGTTCAAGATGTTCCAGGAGATGATGGAAAACATCCAGGAGAAGGTCACTGGGATCATCTTCCGCGTGCGGTTGTACGACGATTTTCATGCGCGCAGCGCGTACACGATCCGGGCGGCACAGCACGCGGAGTCGACGAACCTGGGATTCAGCGGGCAGGCGAACACCGATCGCAACGCAGCGATGCAGGCGCAGTCGAAGGACGAGCCGCCGAAGGTCGAGACGATTCGACGGGAACAGCCGCGGGTGGGGCGGAACGATCCGTGCCCATGTGGTAGCGGGAAGAAGTACAAGCAGTGCCATGGCAAGAAATAAGGCAGGAAGTGCGGCGAAGTTCGTGATGGCGGCTTCTTGAGGGCCGCCGACGGTCGCACTATACTGCGGTTTGATATCGGCCCCATCGTCTAGTGGTCAGGACATCGGATTTTCGATCCGACAACGCGGGTTCGATTCCCGCTGGGGTCAGTTCAGCCGGTTCCAACGGGGCCGGCCGTCCTCGCACGCCTTCTAGCTCAACCCGAGTCCGCAAATAGTCGATTAATCAAGGACTCGCCGCCATCGACCTCGTTCGGAGCCGTCCGATGATTTTCTTTCAGCGCCCCGAAGACGTTTTGAGTGCCTGCCAGACATGGGCGAACAACTACCAGGTGTACCTGGATACGGCGAACGCGTTTCTCGCCCAGCTCGGACTGGGGATTCCAACGGCGCAGAACATCTGCCTGGGCATCTATGATTTCCTGCTCAGCTTTGTGAAGCTGAATCCGTTCTGGCCGTACCAGAACTTTTCCTAGGCGCCCTAAAGAGGCCGGGGGCGGCGCTCGCGACCTGAGGGTGCGCGCTGTAAACTTGCGCGGATGATCGAGCGCCCGGGCGCCAAGCTGCGCGAGTTGATTGCGGCCGGACCGGTGGCCATGCCCGGGGCGTTTAACGCGCTCTGCGCGCGGGCGATCGAGCGGGCAGGATTCGGGGCGGTGTATGTCTCGGGGGCGGGGCTTTCGAACGCGGTCTACGGACTGCCCGACGTGGGAATGACGACGCTTTCGGAGGCGGCGGCCCATGCCCGCGCGATCTGCAATGCAGTGAGAGTGCCAGTTCTTTCGGACGCGGACACAGGATTCGGGGAGGCCGTGAACACGGCCCGCTGCGTAACCGAAATGGAGCAGGCCGGGTTGGCGGGGATCCACCTCGAGGACCAGGTGCTGCCGAAGAAGTGCGGGCACCTCGACGGAAAAGACGTCGTGTCGGTCGAGGCGATGGATCAGAAGTTGCGCGCGGCGGTCGCGGCGCGGCGAGATTCGTCATTCCTGATCATCGCGCGGACCGATGCGCGGGCGATCGAGGGGTTTGACAAGGCGGTTGATCGTGCGAAGCGATATCTCGACGCCGGGGCCGACGGGATATTCCCGGAGGCCATGCAATCGGCGGAAGAACTGTCGCGGTTCGCCGCGTCACTGCGGGGGCATGGCAAGGCTGGTGCGGGTAGTTATCCGACGTTGCTGGCCAACATGACCGAGTTCGGCAAGACGCCGCTACTGACGGTGAATGAACTTGGAGCGATGGGGTACCGAATGATCATCTTCCCACAAACGGCGCTTCGGGTGGCGTTTGGGGCAATTTCCGCGATGTTGGGGGACTTACACAAAACGGGGCATCAGCGGGATTGGATTGATCGAATGCAAACGCGGGCGGCGCTGTATGAGCTGCTCGATTACGACGGACTGAAGGCAATTGACACGGCCGCCGTCGGAAATAAAGATTAGCGGCGATTCCAACTCCATCGGGTATGGTCCGGCGACCAGAATTGATCGCGGCCGGCTCACCCGCCGGTATGTGGCAAGGCGAGAACGCACCATGATCGCACGGATCGTATCGGTACTGCTGATAGCGGCGGCGGCATTCCTGGCGTCGGGATGCGCCGACCCGAAGGAGCAGTACGGAAAGACCTGGTATATCGATGGGGCGGGGAACTGGGGCTTTGGCGTCGTCGAGAGTGCGACGGGGCTCGAGAAGGCGGGCTACCCCGGAAAGGTCGAAAACTATCACTGGTCGCTGACGATGAACCCGGCACTCGACCAGACGCTGCGGTTCGTGGCGAAGGGTGCGGGGGACCGACTCGGCGACATCATCACGGATTACCTGAAGCACCATCCCGGGGCCGACGTGAACATCATCGGGTTGTCGGCGGGAACGGGCGTCGGGATGTGGGCGATCGAGAATGTCAAGCCGCCGTACAAGGTCAACAATTACATCATGCTCGGTTCGAGCATTTCGAGCCGGTACGACGCGACACGGGCCCTCAACAACATGAAGGGCAAGATCTACGTCTATTACTCGGCGAGTGACCCGGTGCTTTCCGGGCCGGTGAGGGCCATCGGTACGATCGACGGGACTTTCGACGATTCGGCCGGACTGAGCGGGCTCCGCGGCCGGGCGGCGATGACGGGGCGAATTGTCAACATTCCGTGGTCGCCGAAGTATGAGAAATATGGCTGGGTCGGCGGCCATACGGATGCGACGTCGGAGGCGATGATGCAGTATGAAATCGCCCCCAAGCTCATGTCCGGGGGCACGATGCGTCCCAAGATGCAGCAGCCCAAGCCGACGCGCGGCGTTGCGAATCAGACGCCTGCCGGCGGCAACGGACGCACTTGAATCCTCCCCGGCCGGCTATCCATGCGGGCTGAAACCGGCTAATATCTCCTGCCCTGCGGCCGATTGTTCGTACCCCGCCGCCGGCATCGTTTCTGATCGATGATCTCGCATTGGTAGGAGTTTCATGCGTCGTTTTGTCATTCTCCTGATCGTTATTTGTCTCGGCGTCGGCGGATGGGGCGCGACGCGATATTTCCAGAGCTCAGACAGCTTCCAGGTCAAGACCACGCAGCTTGCTCGCGGACCGTTGCAGATGACGGTCGAGACGACGGGAACGGTGTCGCCGCTGATCAGCGTCAACGTCGGGTGCGAGGTGTCGGGTACGGTCGGCGAGCTAAACGCTGATTTCAATACCCCGGTCAAGAAGGGGCAGATTCTGGCGCGGCTTCGGCCGGAACTGTTCGAAGCTGAACTCGCCCAGGCCAGTGCGAGTCTCAAATCTGCGAAGGCCCAGGAATCGGCTGCTGCGGTTGACGTGGCGAAATTCAAGCGGCAGTACGAGAAGGTGCAGCGTCTTGCGGAACGCAAGGCGGCGAATTCGGAGGAAGTATCTGTCGGGAAGGAGTTTCTCGAGGCTGCCCAAGCCCGGCTGGACGCCGCCAAGGCCACAGTCAGCCAGGCCGAGGCGACCCGCGATCTGGCGCAGACCAAGCTCGACCGGTCGGTGATCTACGCGCCGATGGACGGCATCGTACTCTCACGGCTCGTGGATATCGGGCAGACGATTGCCGCCGTGATGATGTCGCCGGTCGTATTCGTCATGGCACCGAATCTCGATCGGATGCAGGTCAACGCGAACGTCAGCGAATCGGACATCGGTCGAGTCCGGCAGGGGCAGGCGGCCGAGTTTTCGGTCGATGCGTATCCCGACCGGCGATTTAAGGGCGAAGTCGTACAGGTTCGGAACAACCCATCGACGATTCAAGGGGTTGTTTCGTACGTGGTTGTCATCGAAGTCGATAACCGGTCGTTGCTGCTCAAGCCGGGCATGACGGCAAATGTGGTTGTTGCTGTTGCGAGCCGGGACGACGTGATCAAGGTGTCGAATGCGGCACTGCGATTCAAGCCGCCGCTCACGCCGGAGCAGTTTACGTCGCTGACGGGGGATCTGAAGTGGCCGGAGGTTCCGGGCGATGCCCCGGCGGCATCAACATCTCCGACGACGACGCCAGGAGTCGGGATGTCGGCGAATGGACTCCCGCGCACGAAGGCGATCCTGTGGTCGTTCAACGCCGGGAGTTGGCGGCCGTTGCCTGTCGTTCTGGGCATTACCGACAACCGCGAGACGGAAGTGCTGGCCGGGGCAACGGCGGATCAGGCATGCGTCATTTCGGCCCAGGCCGTCACGCAGGGATTCAATTTGAAGGAAGCGCTGCAGAACACTGCACCCGGCAATCGCTCGCTGTAAACGGCCACCTGCGATGATTGAACTCATCAACCTTCATAAGATTTATGATTCGGGCTTTAATCGCGTGCATGCCCTGCGCGGATTGAACGTCACGATTCCGACCGGGCACTACGTGGCCATCATGGGGGCGAGCGGCTCCGGCAAGAGTACGCTGCTCAACATCCTTGGATGTCTGGATGTGCCGACCGACGGTTCGTTCCGGCTGGATAACCGGGCCACGGAGACGCTTGATCGGGACGAGCTGGCCCGGCTGCGGAATTCGCACATCGGATTCATCTTTCAGAACTTCAATCTCCTTCATCGGAGCACGGCGCTGGAGAACGTGGCGCTGCCGATGGTCTATTCGGGCCGGCCGATGAAGCAGCGAGCGCCGGCGGCGGCGAAGGCGCTGGAGCGCGTCGGACTGGGCGACCGCATGGAGCACATGCCGTGGCAGCTTTCGGGCGGTCAGCAGCAGCGCGTGGCGATCGCGCGGGCGCTGGTCAATTCGCCGCGGGTGCTTCTGGCCGATGAGCCGACCGGAAACCTCGACACGCACACCAGCCAGGAAATCATGGAGATCGTGCGGCAACTCCACGCGGACGAGAAGATGACGGTCATCCTCGTAACGCACGATCCGGGCGTCGCGTCGTTCGCCGCACGGGTGATCGTGCTGCGCGACGGCGAGGTCATCGCCGATCAGGCGACGCCGCGTTGCGGCGGACCGCCGGTTCCGAACGTGCGGGCGTTGCAGGCGGTATGAGCTGAGTCATGTTTTCGCTCTGGATCGAGTGCTTTCGGATTTCGATGCGGGAACTGCGGCGTCATAAAACGCGCAGCCTGCTGACCGCGCTCGGCATCATCATCGGCGTGGCGGCCGTCATCGTGACGGTCAGCGTCGTGCAGGCGGCGAAGAGCAGCATCGAGCACGATATTGCCCGGCAGGGCAAGAACATGATCATCGTGAAGGGAAACCCCTCGACCAAGCTCGGGCCGCGGTCGGGCGGCGGCGGGAGCTTGTATACCAACCTGACCGAGGCAGACGCGGCCGCAGTTCAGGAGGAGTGCGGCGCCGTCACCATGACGTGTGCGCTGCATCGATTCGACTTTCAGGCCGTGACGAACGTCGCGAACTGGAAGACGCCGATCACCGGCGTCGGCATGAATTACACCGCCATCCGCACGTGGGATGTCGAGTCCGGGCGCGACCTTGAACCGCGCGACATCGCCATGTCGAACAAGGTGTGTCTCATCGGCTACACGGCGAAGCGCGAGCTGTTTGGGGCGGCTGATCCGATCAATGAGACGGTGCGGGTGCTGAATGTGCCGCTGAAGGTGGTCGGCGTGCTGTCATCGAAGGGTTTCAACCCGCTCGGTCAGGACGAGGACAACACGATCATCGTGCCGCTGAACGTGCTGCTACGACAAATGATGGGCGTGGATCGGCCGGCGGGCATGATCTGCTCGGCGCGGTCGGACGACCTTGTCGAGGAAGCCGTCGATCAGATCCGGGCGCTTCTGCGGCAGCGGCACCATCTGAACGAGAGCGAGGAGGACGACTTCGAAGTCGTCACCTTGAAAGAGAAGATTGAGCTGGCGCGGAAGACCTCAAATATCATGACGCTGCTTATGGTGAGCATCGCTGGCGTGAGCCTCGTCGTCGGCGGCATCGGCATCATGAACATCATGCTGGTGGCCGTTACGGAGCGGACGCGCGAGATCGGCATCCGGATGGCGATCGGGGCGACGCAGGGGGCGATCAACCGGCAATTTCTAATTGAGGCGGGCGTTATTTCGGCGCTGGGCGGACTGATGGGGATCGGGCTGGGCATTTTCAATTCTCACGTAATCGCGGGCGGGTTTGGATGGACCGTCGAGATGCCGTGGTGGTTGCTGTCGGGGTCCTTTGCGTTTTCGGCGGGGATCGGCGTGCTGTTCGGATGGCTGCCGGCGAAGCGGGCGGCGGCGCTGAATCCCATTGAAGCGCTTCGGCACGACTAGTATTCCCCGCGCTCGACGGCGTCGTGGTCCATGAGCCAACTCATTCCCAATCGATTTCTGTTCCGATTTGAATTCCCCATTCACAAGTGGGCGGGGCCGATTGATATCAACGGGAAGCTGAGCAAATGGGACGATCGGTTTCGTTTGCCCGAATTGCAGCGACTTGACGGGCAGCCGGGGTTTGGGGAGGTGTTGGCGGCGTGGCATACCGACGGGCTGCTGGTGGCGGCGCGGGTGGGCGGGAAGCGCCAACCGCCGAAAGGGGACCCGGTTCAGTTTCGGCACAGCGATCATCTGCGGGTCATGACCGACATGCGCGATACGCGGGATATTCGGCGGGCGACGCGCTATTGCCAGCATTTCTACTTCCTGCCGGCGGGAGGCGGGCCGGGCGGGAAGCAGGCGGCGGCGGGCGGGGCGTTTGTGGCGCGGGCGAAAGTCGATGCGCCTCTGCCGAAGGCGGGGGCGATCCCGGTGGCGTCGGAGGTGACGGCCCGCGGGTATTCGATTGAGGCGCTGATTCCGGCAAACGTGCTGGTGGGCTACGACCCGGTGGAACATTCGCGGATCGGGTTTTTCTACACGATCGAGGATCGCGAGCTGGGGAAGCAGCCGCTGACGGTGGGGGACGAGCTGAACTGGTGGTGCGATCCGAGCACGTGGGCGACGGGGGTGTTGGGCGAGTAGCCGCGATCAGTGCCGGAAGTGGCGGGTGCCGGTGAAGATCATGCCGACGCCGCGTTCGTCGCAGGCGGCGATGGTTTCGGCGTCGCGCTTGGAGCCGCCGGGCTGGATGATGGCGGTGACGCCGGCGTCGATGAGCAGGTCGGGGCCGTCGCGGAAGGGGAAGAAGGCGTCGGAGGCGGCGGCGGAGCCGGGGAGCTTGTCGGCGTGGCCGTTTTCCTTCGCGAGCCAGGTGGCGATGCGGCAGCTCATAACGCGGCTCATCTGGCCGGCGCCGTTGCCGATGAGCATGCCGTCTTTGCAGATGGAAATGGCGTTGGACTTGGTGTGCTTGGCGATGAGCCAGGCGAGGCGGAGGTCCGCCATCTCCGAGTCCGCTGGCACACGTTTGGTGACGACTTTCCACTGGTCTTCATTGAGTGCGAGGAGGTCGGGGGACTGTACGAGCATGCCGCCGGAGATGCTGCGGTACTGAAGCGCCTTTGGGTCGGGCGACTGGGTCATATCGCCGACGGCGAGCAGGCGGACGTTTTCGCCCCATTTCTTTTTCGTGCGAATGGTCTCAACGGCGGTGCCGTCGAAGCGCGGGGCGACCCAAACTTCAATGAAAAACGCGCCGGCTCCGGCGGCTTTGCCCCAAGTATCGAGCGAGTTCATTACCGCTTCTGCGAAGGTCGCGTTGACCGGGAAGTTGACCGCGAGGACACCTCCCATGGCGGCGTTGGCGTCGCCAAGGTAAGCACAGCGATAGGCGTCGACCGGGAGTCTCGCGACACCTACGCCGCAGGCATTGTTGTGTTTGATGAAACAACAGTTTGGTAGTTGGCGTGCGTGCGCCAGATCGCGACTCAGGCCGAAGGCGGAGTCGGCGTCAATGTAGTTGTTATACGATGCCGCAGGGGCCATCCCCCCGGCAGCGTCAATGAACGCTGGCCGTTGGTGAGTGCTAGGCTCGAGTGACCCGTGTTCAAAGAGCATTCCGATCTGGTGGGGATTCTCGCCATACTTGAGATCGGCTCCGGCATACTCGAGATGCACGGCTAGCAGGGGCATTGTGTAGTCACCTAGCTCGGAGCGTTCGGTCAGCCACTTCGCGACGGACGCATCGTACTGACTTGTTTTCCAGAACACCTCCCATGCGCGTTCGGCACTTGATTGCACCAGTTTTTCTTCGTCGTACTCCTTGCTGTGGCGGAGATAGTGAATAACGCCTTTGTATCGCTTTGGACTTAGCTCGATGAGTATATGTCGATGATTCTTCGCCGCTGCGCGGAGGAGGCAGGGGCCGCCGATGTCGATCATCTCGATGGCGTCTTCGAACTTGCAATTGGGGTCGGAGACGGTCTTTTCAAATGGGTAGAGGTTGACGACGACCATGTCGATTGGGTCAATCTTGTGTTCGGCGAGTTGGCGCATGTGATCAGGGTTGTCGCGGTCGGCGAGGATGGCGGCGTGGATCTTCGGGTGAAGCGTCTTGACGCGGCCGTCGAGCATTTCGGGGAAGCCGGTGACCTGTTCGACGAGAGTCACAGGGATGCCGGCGTCTTTCAGCGTTTTGGCGGTGCCGCCCGTCGAGATGATCTCGATGCCGAACTCATCGACGAGCGTGCGGGCGAACTCGACGATGCCCGTCTTATCGTAGACTGCGATGAGGGCGCGTTTGATCTTGCGATCGGCCATCGCGCGAGAATATAGCGGGATGGCCCGGGCGCGAATAGCGTGCGGTCAGCGGCCGTCGTCGGCTGGCTTATCGTCGTCGGACGGCTTTTCATCGTCGGGCTTGGACTCGTCGCCTTCGTCTGCGGGCTTCTCGTCGCTGCCTTCTTCGGCGGCGGGCTTATCCTTGTCGCCGCCCTCTTCGGCCTCGGGTTTGTCGCCGGACTCACCCTCCTCAGCGGCGGGCTTATCACCGGCGGAGTCTTCGGCGGCTGGTTTTTCGGCATCGCCCTCGGCGGGTTCGGTGGTTTCGGGTTGGCCGGCGGTTCCGGTTGTGGCCGGCCTGGCGGCGGGGCCGCTCGTGGGTGTGGGAGGCACGAGTCCCGGCCCGGCGGCGGGCGGGACGGTGCTGCGGCTGGCGAACGGATCGACACCGGCCTTGCGCGCGGCCTGCTGCAGCTTGGCCTTTCGCTCGGCGGCGAGCCGCTTGTCGACGTCGGCAATGGCGGCGGCCGCGGCATCGCTCCGCAAAGCATCGGCCAGTTCGGCGGGTTTCAGGTGCGGCTCGCTTGCGGAGCGGGCGCAGAGGATGCGGCCCAGGCGATCAACGCAGAAGATAGCGGCGGGCTTCGCAGTGGCGGCGACGAACGGGATGTTGGACATGTCGATCAGGCCGCGCGGCTCGCCGGTGGCGACGTCGTGTCGCGTGACGGCGGTGGCGATGGAGGCCTCGCTGGTGTCTTCACGGACGCCCGCATGGATGTAAGCGAATTCGCCAATCTGGGTCAGCATGCGAAGCCCGGTGCGGGTCCGCCAGCGTTCGGAGCCATCCTCGGCGGCGAGGGCGACGACACCGGTGCGCGGGACGTACTGGTAGACCAGATCGCCGCTGGCGACGGGCGAATCGAGAAGTTCGGCATCGAAACGCTCCCTCCAGCGGCGGCGGCCGGTACGGGCGTCGAGGGCATAGACCGAGCGGTCCGTGCTGGCGACGTAGACGCGGTCCTTCGTGGCGGTCGGCGTGGCGAAGATCGGGCCTTCCGTGCGGAAGGCGGCGGGCCAGACACGCGATCGCTCCTTGGCGGCGATCTTATTGATGCTTCCATCGCGGCCGGCGATGTAGAGGTCGTCGCCGTCGAGCACCGGTGTAGCGGTGACGGTGCGGGGCGTCATCAGCTCCCACATGCGGTAGCCGTATCGGATACTGAGGGCGTAGAAGCGCTGATTGGCAGCTCCGAAATAGACGTTTTCGCCGTCGCTGACGGCCGCAGAACTGGGAGAGTAGGGGACGCTCAGCTCTTCGATGGGCAGCCGGAGGTCGGCGGCGATGTGATCTCCCGCGCGAGGGGGGCTGGTCTGCTGGGCTTCGACGAAGCGGCCGGTGCTGTCGCGGTCACGGACGTTTGTAAGCTTGATTCGTGCGATGGGCTTCGCGCCGGTGCCGGCGAGGTCGCCGCGAAAGACATCGAGCACGTCGCCGGGCGCGACGCCGTGAAGATCGCCGACGTTGAGATCGCAGTTGTCGCCGCGGACTTCGATGATGTAACCACGTACCTTTCGCGGTTCACCCGCAAGCAGCCCGGAGCGGCGGTCGAAGAGTCGGACGCTCGTGATCGTGGTGAAGACGGCGTAGGTCTTCGAATGAGTGGGTCCGCGTACGGTCTGGCCGGGCGGGGCGATTTCGCGCGACCAGCGGACGATGCCGGTGGGCGCGTGAATCGCAATGGCGCGGTTCGATTCCGTCATGAGGTAGATGTTGTCATCGAGTGCGACGATGCGACGGACGAGGTCGCCCGATTCGAGCGGCGCCTGGGCCTGCCAGTAGAGCTGCAAGTCGAGCTGATCGAAGAGCTGTCGATCGATGAGGTCGGCGGCGCGCGTCGCGGATGCAGCCGCGACGAAAACGATCGAGGCGATAAGAGACTTGAGAGTCATAGAGACAGCTCCTGAGGCGGGTGGGTAACCGCTTCCGCGATATATCGGCCATGGGGGCGGCCGAACGTACGGTGGGCCGGGTGACGGCGCGATTAAATCGGTGGGCGTCGTCGATCGGCCGTAAGTGTAGTTAGAGCATGGTAGTTATGTCAAGATGGAGCAGGCGAAATGAGAGGAGGCAGGACAAATGTCGCGCGGCCGCGCGAATTCGACGCGAGCTAAGATACGTCAAGGGCACCGCTGGATCGAAGTTTGTTGAATCGGCTGTGAAGCGCGGCCGATAAAGCTGAGCGCCGGTCGGAGAAGACGGCGACGCCTCGCGACGCAGGCGCAGAATTTGCTTGAAGTTAAGGGTGCCTTTTGGCATACTTCGCTCAGTCAATCCATGCGGGCGGTGCCCGCGTGCCAACCAGCGATCCTGCCTCGGACCGCCTACAGACTGCAAGGTCCGACGGGGCTTGGGAATTAAGGCTCGAAGTTACAAGTGATCGGCCGCCCGCGACCTCGCGGATCGGCGTCCCGCCTGACTCGGGTCTGATGCCAGGAGAATTCGCGTGAGCATCCTGACCAAAGTCTTTTTGATCGTCGTTGCGATTCTGTCGATCGCGCTCTCCACGCTTTCCATCGCCGCCAACAGCATGGGCCAGAGCTGGAAGAAGTCGGCCGAAGACTGGAAGGCGGCGGCTCTGGCGGCACAAGCCGCGGAGCGGACAGCCGTCATCCAGGCGAAGCTGACGCACGAGCAGGATCTGGACAAGATCCGAAAGATGTCGGCAGATCTGCAGAAGCTGCAGACGGATGTGCTGCAGGTGAAGCAGGACCTGGATGCGAAGGCGGTCGAGCTGGGGCAAGCGCAGAACCAGAGCGCGGCCATGACGTCCAACCTCACCGGACTGAACGAACAGCTGAGCCTGGTCGGGTCGCAGTTCAACCGGGAGCAGGAATTCAACCGCAAGCTCTCGACGCGGAACGCGGAGCTGGAACGGCGGAACATCGATCTGAACGACCGCGTCAAGGAGCTGACGACGGCGCTCGCCATGGCGAATACGCAGGTTCGGGCGCTGCAGCAGCAGCTCGGCGGCGGCGATTCGTCGGCCTACCGGTCGCCAGCGGGACCGGGCGCATCGGCGACGCCAACGACGGGCGGGCCATCGGCGGTGGTGGAGGCATTTCAGCCGTCGGTGCAGCCGTCGGGTGCAGTGACAGCCCCGATTCGGGGGACGATCACCACCGTGCGGGGCAACGTGGCGGGGGTCAGCGTCGGGGCGGCGGACGGCGTCGCGCCCGGCATGCGATTTGTGGTCTATCGCGGAAATGGGGCAAATTCGAAGTACGTCGGCACCCTCGAGATCACCCGCGTCGAGGCGACCGAGGCGGCCGGGACGCTTTCGCAGACGACCGGCGAGATCCAGCGTGGCGACCAGGCGACGGACGAGGCCAGCCTGGCCATGAGGCCGTAATCCTATGGCAACACCCCCCACACCACCCGGATCGCAGGTCCGACGTCGACCGCAGAACGACATCTATACCGTTCTGTTAATCGTCGCCGGGACTTTCCTTGTTGGCGCGGTGGCCTTCATCATCTACCGGTTGCTCGACCTGTACGGGACGGTCTTTCCTCCGGCCGGCGGTTGAACCGCTCGGTCACTCTCACGTAGATCATTTCACAGCACGCGGACCGGGAGACTCCCGGCCGTGACGTTTTGCTGAAAAACGAGTACGATCCCGCGCGCTCGTCTGGTCCACGCACGCGGGTGGGTCGCGCGAGGGAGCGTCCGCGGAGCACCGCACCGAGGTAGAGCCTTGCTGTTTGATTCACTGCGCGGCCTGTTCGCCGTCGACATGGGCATCGACCTCGGCACGTGCAACACACTGGTGTGCGTGAAAGGGGAAGGCATTGTCCTAAACGAACCGTCGGTGGTGGCGGTGAAGAAGGGGACGAATCGCGTTCTGCAGAACGGCAACGCCGTCGGGCTGGTTGCCAAGGAAATGCTGGGAAAGACGCCGGGGTCGATTACGGCGATACGACCGTTGAAGGACGGCGTCATTGCTGATTTCGACATCACCGAGGCGATGCTGGGATACTTCATCCGCAAAGTGCAGGGTGGTCGGCGGTTCGTCCGGCCGCGCGTGGTCATCGCGGTGCCGTCGGGCATCACGGCGGTCGAGAAGCGCGCAGTGTACGGATCGGCCGAGCGGGCCGGGGCGCGGCGCGTGTATCTGGTTGAAGAGCCGATGGCGGCCGGGATCGGCGCGGGACTGCCGATCGCCGAGGCGACGGCGAGCATGATCGTCGATATCGGCGGCGGAACAACCGAAGTGGCGATCATGTCGCTGGCGGATATTTCGGTAAGCGAGTCGCTACGCGTGGCGGGCGACGACATGGACGAGGCGATCGTCGCCTACATGAAGCGTACATACAACATGCACGTCGGGCCGCTGACGGCGGAGCAGCTCAAAATCGAGATCGGGTCGGCAGGGACTCTGAGCGAGGAGTTTTCGCGCGAGGTGCGCGGACGCGACATGATCAGCGGATTGCCGCGCAAGACGGTGGTGACGTCGCAGGAAATTCGCGAGGCACTGCGCGAGCCGGTGAGCCAGATCGTCGAGGCGGTGACGCGGACGCTGGAGCGGGCCGAGCCTGAGTTGTCGGCGGATCTGGTGGAGAACGGGATTCATCTGGCGGGGGGCGGGGCGCTGCTACGGGGACTGGATCACATCCTGGCGGAGGCGACTGGGCTGCCGGTGAAGGTGGTCGATGATCCGCTTTCTTGCGTGGCGCGGGGGACGAGCGTGTACCTCGAGAATCTGGCGACGTGGAAGGAAACGCTGGAGTCGGACGAGGACAACGTCTAGACGATTCAGACTCGTGGTTTGAGGCGGTCGCCTCGGTATTAGCTGGCTGACATTTCGGGTGAATGCGATCGGATCGACGGACGAGAGTCGATGGGTCTTGCTGCGCCGAGCGAGTCAGTGGGTTTTAGCAATGTTAAGACTCGGGCGAATGCCTCAGCCCGGTTGAAAAAATTGGTGCGATCCAAGTATCAGTTTTCGAACGCTCAATGCAAAAAAAACATTGCGGGTCGGCAATGTGCTTAGTTAGAATGGCGAGGTAGCGGAACACACGCACAACAAAATCAGGGAGGGAATGTCATGCGAACGGCGAGCATACTAAGCGCTTTCGTCCTGCTGAGTGGTTCGGCTGTACACGCGTTTCCGCCATCGATCATGTCGATCGGGCCCGGGCAAGCCGTTGGCGTCTCGCCGGATGGGACGAGAGCCGTCGTCACATTCTCACCGATCGGCGATCATCTCTGGACCAGCGGGATCGGAAATACGCCGATTCCGATCTCGCCCACCGATGTATCGAACAATGGCGTCGTTGTGGGGGGCGCGTCGGGTCGTCCCTACCGATGGAGCGTCGCAGACGGGGCTGTTGACCTCGGTGGGTTGCCGGGCAATCCTGGCGGGAACGGGCGTGCCCTGGATATCTCAGCAGACGGATCCGACATCGTCGGATGGTCTGACAACGGGATCAGAGACGAAGCGTTTCGCTGGAAGGCGTCGACCGGGCTCGTCGGGTTGGGGACGCTGCCCAACTCCCGGACCAGAGCGGAGGGGATTTCGGCGGATGGTTCCACGATCTACGGAACGGGATTTCGTCAGACGCCGGGGATAACGACGCCGTTCTTCTCATGGACTGAAGCGGCGGGCATGGTCGAAATCGGAACGCTGGTTCAGGGCGGCGGCATCGGTCAAGTTTCGGCGGACGGCAGCTACTTTGCTGGATACCACTCGCCGTCTTTTGGCGGCCCAGACAGTCTCGCCATACGATGGGGAAACGGGGTGTTTCAGAACCTGGGGGCGATACCCAATTTTGGCGAGCGCTACTACCGACCGACCTGCGTGTCTCCGGATGGGTCAATCGTCATCGGAGGCGCCAGCGGTGGAACGGACCTCGGAATTTACTGGGATTCCGCTCATGGGATTCGTAGCCTTCGAAACGCGCTCACGAATGACTACGGACTGGACCTGTCGGGCTGGGCGGGACTTTACCCGTTGGATTGCTCGGCTGATGCCCAGACCGTCGTCGGCTGGGGTTTGACGACCGGCGGTTCTGAGATGGAAGCGTTTGTGCTTCGGCTTCCGGAGCCGGCGACGCTGGCGTTGCTCGGATTCGGGATTGGGTTGTTGCGGCGGCGGCGTGGGTAGTCAACTCGGGGCCCAATCGAAAAAATTTCGGCGCAACGCGCACTGGCTACCTGGCGATTGGATTGAGAACGCGTCCCAGAAATAGAATCTCGCCAGTTTCTCGCTCGACGATTGAGAAGATGAACGGGCGATCAAAGTTTAGCATCGTGACTTGCGGCGTGAACGACGTGCGGGCGACGACAATGGCCGTTGCCGCCGCCGCCTCGGTGCCTTTCTCATCGACGGCGACGAAGGCCTTGTGGATCACGTCGCTGATGGCCAGATCGCGCTCGCCGTTGATGCCGGAGAAATCGGCATCGCCGGAGAACGCGATCGGCATCCCCATGTTCGCGAGCGACTCGTTCAGTGCCAACGATGCTGTGAACGTGAACTTCGGGAGGGCCAGTGCGACAGGCCGCTCGGCCAGGGCCGCGCCTGCCGCCTTCAGGCGGGCGGCGTCGAGAGTTGCCTCCACTCCTGCGAATTTGCCCACCGCCGGGACGAGAATTCGCATTGCGAGCGATCCGCCGCGGTAGGGCAACTCGACGATCTCGATGTCGTCCAACTTTGCATAGCGCAGCGTCTCTCGCTGATGCATCGTCGGGACTTTGATGGTTTTTCCATCGAGCAGGTGAAAGTCGGCGTCCAATGTCGCGTTTTTCTCGAACGGTGCCGCCCAGAAGCCCTTGAAGTAGATCGCGTTGGTCAGAACGAGGACGGCTCGCTGAATTGCATCCGCCGAGACAAGGTCGGGAATCCGTCCTTCGGTCTCGCGACTCACCCAGGCGTTGATCGTCTTGCTGGCCGCGTCGGGCTGGCGGGCAAAGTCGAGCAAGCCGACGCCCGCACCATAGTTCTCGGCGAGGCAATCGAGGTAGGTTGGCAGAAGTCTTTCGCCGGCTTGAAGCCAGATTCCGTTGGCGATGGAGAGCTTTCCCTGCTCGTCCGCCCGCTTCGCGTCACCCCGCATGGCACGCGTCAGCCGTTCGCCCATCGCGTTCATCGCCGCGTTGATTCGCGCGTCCGGGAGCGTCAAGGACATCGTGGCCATCATCTGCTTCGCGGTCTCGCCCCTTGCGCCGGCCATCGTCATCGAAAGCGCTGCGGCGATGCTGTAGGGTGAGAAGACGAGGTTGCCGCTGGTGGCGCGCAGTTCCTGGTAGAGTTTGAGGGCGAAGTCGCGATGGCCATCGGCCACCGAAGAGAGATCGGAGGGCGAGGCCTGCGGGTCGGCGATGCGCGGCTTGCTTGACCGCTCGATCTCCGGCGACTTCGCGTTTGCAGTCAGAAATGCGGTCATTGCTGCTGCCCCGAGCACCACGATCGACACTGTTCGTCGCAACATCACAGGCCTCCAGCCGGATAGACGAGATCGCTCTGGATGATGTTAGACGATGCCTGCCGAAATTGGTTCCCCAGGGTGAATTTCGAGCTGCGTTCGTAATCTCTCCAGCGGGACGGTGTTGGAGCGGGCAGTGTCAACCAGGATGACAAATTCAATGGTTGTCGGGCGTGGGGAGTAGCGTTGAGTGCTGACTCGGTAGCGCTTGTAGGGGCGGGCAAAGATGGTGACCCGGCCGCGGGCGGTGTTGGCGGCGAGCAGGCCGTCGAGGGGGATTGTGCCGTCCGTACTGTAGCTCGTGAGAATGTAACGCGCGTTCAAGGCGGCAACGAGATCGCGGTAGGCGTCGAGTGCATGGCCGCGGTGGTTGTAGGGGCTGCGGCGCGTGGTTCGCCAGTCGGTGCGGATAGCGGACTTGCTGCCGCGCGTGCCGGGCGGCGGGAGAGCAGGGCGATCCCAGAGTGCGATGCTCGTGAGAACGTGGTAGTTGCTGGCGTAGGGGTGCTGGTTGTAGGGCGGATCGATGTAGGCGATGTGGACGGGCTCTGATGAGAGATCGCGTGCGACGGCAGCGGCGTCCTTGCAGAGAACACGATTGATGCGGCCGTTATCGTGGAAGACGGCGGGGGACAGGACCAGATCGGTGGCAATCCTATGGAGGGCGGTGCGGGTCTGGCCGCCCCAGCCGCGGTGAAACCCTTTGAAGACGCCGCTGGTGTTGCTGCGATAGCAAGCCTGATAGAGGAGAGGGGCCAGCAGGCAGTTGGCCTCGCGGGCGTCGATCATGCCGGACCCGTGCCACTCCTCAATTCGACCGCGGATGGCATCGATGCGCGTTGCGTTCTTTCGCATGAAGAACATGCGCTCGGTGGCGACGTCGTAGTGGTCGTCGTCGAGCGGGGCGAGGTTTTCCGTGACCCAATCAACCCGCGGCGATACGGAATTGAGCAGCGAGATGGTCGTCTCGTAGCCGCCAAGTCGGGCGAATGAGGGCTTGTGATTGCATTCGATGTAGCAAGCGTTGATGGGGCGGGTGTGCGGCTCCCAGTCGTTGGCGATGACGGTGAGTCCGAGCTTCTTTGCGAAGCGTGAGACGACGCCGCTGCCGGCGAAGAGATCGAGGAAGGTGTCACCGGGCCGGGGGCGTGTTACGGCGACCGCGTCGGCGATCAGGTCGAGCAGCTTTCGCTTGTTGCCAATGTAAGGGATCAATTGGTTGAAGACGAAGTCGCTCGTGCGGGCCGCAGCGTGAAGCGAGCTTTTGTAGCGGAGCGTGCCGGGCATTGGCGATCACTCGCGGCGGTGCTAGCTGCCGGTGGCCGGCACGGGGACTTCGGACGGCCGTATGGGCTCGCGTTCGGTCGGTCGATCGATGAGCTGGGTTTCGAAGAGCGTCTTGTAGAGCTTGCAGCGGCCGAGCAGTTCGTCGTGCGTGCCTTCGTCGATGATCCGGCCGGCATCCATGACGACGATGCGGTCGGCCTTCATGATGGTGCTGAAGCGGTGTGCGATGATGAAGCCGGTGCGGTCGGCAAGGAAATCCTCGACGGCGCGGTGAATCTTGGCCTCGCTGTCGGCGTCGATCTGGCTGGTGGCTTCGTCGAAGACGAGGATCGGGGCGTTACGCAGGATGGCGCGGGCTATCGCGATGCGCTGGCGCTGGCCGCCGGACAGGGTTGCGCCGTGCTCGCCGATGTGGGTGTCGTAGCCCTGCGGCATCTGGCGGATGAACTCGTCGGCGTAGGCGGCGCGGGCGGCCTCTTCGACGCGCTCCATGCCCGAAATCGCGGGGTAAACGCGATTCGGGTGGCGAGCCTGAAGCACCATCTGGCGCATGAGGCGCTCGTCGCCGTAGGCGATGTTCTCGCGGGCGTTGCCGGCGAAGATGATGGTCTCCTGAGTGACGAGGCTGATCTGGCGGCGGAGCGATTTCAGTGAGAAATCGGTGACGGGCTGACCATCGAAGAGGATGCGGCCGGATTGCGGTTCGAAGAAGCGGGTGAGGATCGCGAGGAGGGTGGTCTTGCCCGAGCCGTTGGGGCCGACGACGGCGACGCGTTCACCCATTTTGACTCTAAGGGAGAAGTCGCGGACCGCGGGGCGTTCGGCGCCGGGGTACGTGAAGGTGATGTCGTCAAAGACGATTTCGTGCCGAAGCGTTGGGAGATTGGGCCAGCCCCCGGGGCGGT